>NZ_JBSFCF010000014.1:0-94749 GCF_053593335.1 Streptomyces sp. NPDC002324 | reverse complement strand
GGTCGAGGAAGCACCGCCTGCGGAGGAAACACCTCCCGTGGAGGAGGCGCCGCCCGCCGAGGAAGCGCCACCCGTGCAGGAGGCGCCGCCCGCCGAGGAAGCGCCGCCCATGCAGGAGGCACCGCCCGTGGTGGAGGTGCCTGGGCCGCCTGATGTGGTTGCGCCGGGGGCGGAGGTGCCTGTTCCTCCAGTGGAGGAGGTGCCTGAGGTTCCGGAGCCTGGGCATGGAGGCGGGTGCTGAGGTCCAAGTCGGGGTGGGGTGGTGGGGGTGTCTTTTCTCGCCCCCGCCGCCCCTACCCGTCCCATCCCCAGGGGCGGTGCCCCTGCGACCCCCGTCGGGTCGGGATGTCAGGAGGCGGGGGTGGGGGGTGGGGGGTTCGTGGGTGGGTGCGGGTGCGTCGTGGTTGCTCGCGTAGTTCCCCGCGCCCCTGAAAAGCGAAGCGAGGGCTTCGCCTCGCTTCGCTTTTCAGGGGCGACCGGCCTGGCATCCCGGGGACCATCACGTTCGCCCCGTCGGACCAGCGCCTCCGCGCCCGTCCACCTCGCCAGATTCCCGGGGCCACCCCGAGAGGCCCGCCCGTCTACTTCGCCAGACCCGCCGGACCGTCACCCAAGCCCGCCCGTCCACCTCGCCGGAATCGCCGGCCCACCCCCGTGGGGCCCACTCGTCCCTCTCGCCGGACCGGACCGGACCACCCCCCCACCCCGCAAGACCCGCCGGCCCACCCCGCGAAGCCCACTCGTCCACCTCGCCAGACCGGGCCGGACCACCACTCACAGGCCCGCCCACCCTCCTCGCCGGACCACCACCCCCAGGCCCGCCCAGGTCTCGCCCCCACACCCGGCCGACCGCCTTCGGGTCAGCGTCGACCCCCGCGGGTTGGGCGGGGCCGGGGTGCCCCTGGGCGGGCCGTCGCGGCGGGCCCGTGCGCGCTTCGTGCGGCTCAAGCCCCGTACGGGCGACTCTTTTTCGCCTCGCGTAGGGCGTGGGCCCACCAGGACAGTTGGTCCAGCATCACGTGGGCCGCGGAGTTGGGGGCGGAGGGGTCCTTGAGGTGGCCGGTCTCGTCGAAGGCGGTGTGGGCCCGGTGGAAGGAGACCGTGTCGCGGACGGTGGTGGCGTGGAGTTCCGCGAAGACCTGCCGTAGGTGTTCGGTCGCGCGGAGGCCGCCGGACATGCCGCCGTAGGAGACGAGCGCGACCGGCTTGGCCCGCCATTCGTGGAAGTGCCAGTCGATGAGGTTCTTCAGGGCCGCCGGATAGGAGTGGTTGTACTCGGGCGTCAGCACGATGAACGCGTCCGCCGCCGCCAGCTTCGGGGTGATCTCCGCCAGCCGTGCCGTGCTCTCGGGGGTCGTCGCGAAGGTCGTCGGCAGGTCGGCCTCGGCGACGTCCACCACGTCGACCTCGAAGCCGGCGTGCTGCCGTACCCTCCCCAGCAGCCACTCGGCGATCACCGGGCCGAAGCGGCCGGTGCGGTTGCTGCCGATGACCAGCGTCACCCGGACCGGGGTGGCGGAGGAGGAGACGGGCGCGATGCCGGTGTGCGTGTCCGTTGTGGTCTGCATGGGGACCACCCTCGTACCTCGACCTTGCTTGAGGTCAAGCCCTCGGCCGCCACGGCCCGCCGAGGCCCCGCCCCGACCTCCGGTCACCCGTTCACACCCTCGGGTCCCCTCGATCGCGTTCTCTGCCGCCGGACCCTCACCTCACCCCGTTGACCTGGCCAAACACCTCGCCACCCGCCGACCGCCCCCCACCCCCTGACACCCATTCACATCATTTCTGACGATCCATCAACAAGCGCTCGACGCGGTGTGCCACTTACCTCGGAAAGGCACGGAGGACTCTCGGAGGAGCCAGCAGATGCGACGTACCGTCCGGCCGCTGACCGCAACCGCGCTGGCCGTCGCCCTCGCGGCCCTCGCCGCCGCACCCGCGTACGGCGGTGAGGGCACCGGGCGACTCGACGTCTCGCCGGCCGGTGTCGTCCCCGGCGACGAGGTCACCGTCCGTACGACGGCCTGCGGCGCGGGCGGTACGGCGACGGGGGACGCCGGCGCGGTCGGCGCCGGCTCCTTCCCGCTGGCACCCGACTCCGGACGGCAGCGGCTCGACGGACGGTTCGAGGTGCCGCCGAGCGCGCAGCCGGGGACGTACGAGATCGTCGCGACCTGCGCCGACGGCGGTCGCAGGGTCACCGGCGACCTGGTGGTCTCGCTCACCGGCACGCGCACCGCGCCGCCGGCGTATCCGAGGGGAAGTGTGAAGACGGGGGTCGGTGGCGCACTCGGTCCCGACCCCGTGCAGACCGCGGCGGGCGTGGCGGCTCTGGCCGTCGCCGCCGCGGGCGGTACCTGGCTCCTGCATCGCCGGGCGAGAGGCGACGGGATCTGACGGACACCCTCCGCCGTCCGTCGGCCGGTACCGCCGTCCCCCTCCCCTCCGGGCCCGACGCCCCTCGGCCCGGAGGGGAGGACAAGGGTCCGATTCGAACGCCCGCACGGCCGTGAGGAGGTCCTCGTGCGTCGGCTCTCCGACTCCGTCATAGCCGGGGTGACCGTGGTCGCCCTCTTCTGCGGCGCGTGGCTGGTGCGCAGCGGCACCGCCTCGCACGCGCCTCCCCAGCCGTCGGCCGCGCAGGCCCGCCTCCGGTCCGGTACGCCGAGTGTCCCGCCGGAGCCGGGCGGCGCGTCCGCGGTCCCGGCAGCCGTGCCGCTGCCGCCCTCTCCGCCCGACCGCATCCGCATCCCCTCCCTCCGCGTGGACGCGCCGCTGACGGGGCTCGGTCTCACGCCCGCGGGCAGTCTGGACGTCCCGCCCGCCGCGAAGGAGAACCTCGCGGGCTGGTACGAGGCCGGCACCAGCCCGGGCGCCCGGGGCACCTCGATCGTGGCCGGACACGTGGACAACGCCGAGGGACCCGCCGTCTTCTTCCGCCTCGGCGCGCTGAAGCGCGGCGCCACCGTCGAGGTGGACCGCCGGGACGGCGGGACGGCCGTGTTCACGGTGGACGCGGTGGAGGTGTACGACGCGCGGGACTTCCCCGACGAGAAGGTCTACGGGGCGGCGACGAGACCGGAGTTGCGGGTCATCACGTGCGGCGGGGGGTATTCGCGGGCGACCGGCTACCGGGGGAACGTGGTCGTCTTCGCCCATCTCACGGGCAGTCGCCCGAGCTGAGCACCGGCTTCCGCCGGCGCCGGTACCCGGCGGGCGCCGCGCCCCTCACGCCCTCCCGCCGTCACGCCCTCCCGCGCTCAAGCCCTCCAGCCCCCAAGCCCTCAAACCACCCACTGCTCGTACCCCATCTTCGCCACGAGCGTGAACACCACCGTCAGCAGCACGACCCGGACGAAGCCGCTGCCCTTCTTGAGGGCGGTCCGGGCGCCGACCGTGCCGCCGACGAGGTTGAAGACCGCCATCAGGGCCGCCAACTGCCAGTACACCGTGCCCTTCCAGGCGAACGTGGCGAGTGCGCCCGCGTTGGTGCAGCAGTTGACGATCTTGGCGGTGGCGGAGGCGGTGACCAGGTCGAGGTGGAGGAGGGCGGTCAGGGCGAGGACCAGGAACGTGCCGGTGCCGGGGCCGATGAGACCGTCGTAGAAGCCGATGCCGACGCCCGCCAGGCCGATCGCGGCGAGGACGCGGCGTGCGGAGACGGGGCCCGTGGCGGGGGCCGTCGTGCCGAAGGAGGGGCGCAGGATCACGAACGCGCCGACGGCGAGCAGGACGACCATGACCACCGGCTTCAGGACCTCGGTGCTCAGACCGGCGGCCACGAAGGCGCCGGCCGTCGAGCCCGCCAGTGCCGCCAGGCCGATCCGTACGGCGATCCGCACGTCGACGGGCGTGCGGCGGGCGTACGTGACCGCCGCGCCCGTGGTGCCGACGATGGCGACCGCCTTGTTGGTGCCGAGCGCGTACTGCGCGGCCGAGGCGCCGTTCGGCAGACCCAGGAGGAGGGCGGGCAGGAGCAGGAGCCCGCCGCCGCCCACCACGGCGTCGATCCAGCCGGCCGCGAGGGCGGCGGTGCAGAGGACTACGACCATGGTCAGCGATATGTCGGGCACGACCGCGACCCTATGCGGTGCGATAGGTGCGCTGTCCATCGACCTGAGGATCTTCTGAGGTGAGGATCCTTCGGGGTTCGACACCCGACACGCGGCACCCGACACCCGGCACCCGGCACCCGGCACCCGCCCGACGCGCCCGGATGGTGCGCCGTGATGCCCGCCCGACGTGACCTACGGCACCGCGCCCCGGCGCGCCCCCGCCTCCCCGTGCCCGCTCCGCCCTCCCGTATACGCCCGCGCGGCCGTCGTATGGCCAGGTCAGCAGCGTGATCCCGGGTGTCCTCACACCCCACCACGCCCTCCCGGAAACCCCTCACACCCGGCCCTGGCCCACGGGGAGGGCAGCGTTCCTCGTGGGAAACAGACGCGATGCGGTCGGGTAACACCGGCACCGCAGGCTCAAGGACATGACCTCGAATGAGCGTGTGGTGGTGATCGGCTCCGGCCTCGCGGGCGTACGTCTCGCCCGGCGGCTCGGAGAGCTCGGCATGCCCGCCACGCTGGTCGGCGAGGAGGAGCACACACCGTACAACCGGGTGCTGCTCGCCGAGGTACTGGCCGGGCGGTACGCCCCCGAGGTCATCGCGTTGCCCGCCCCCGCCGAGCCCACGCGGCTGGTCAACGGCCGGGTGGTCCGGATCGACCGCGAGATGCGAGCCGTACATCTCGCGGACGGTACGGAAATCGCGTACGACAGACTGGTCCTCGCGACCGGTTCGAACCCGGTGCTGCCGCCGCTGCGCGGCCTCTGGGACCCGGAGCGGCACGAGTTCCCCGACGGGGTGCACGCGTTCCGGACCATGGACGACTGCCTGCGGCTGTCCAAGGCCGTACGGCCGGGGGCACGGGCCGTCGTCATCGGGGGCGGGCTCCTCGGGGTCTCCGCCGCCCGCGCGCTCGCCCTGCGCGGCGCCCAGGTCGTCCTCGCCCAGCAGGGCGAACGCCTGATGGAACGTCAACTCGACCCGTCCGCATCGAAGTTGGTCCGGCGCCACCTCACCGACCTCGGCGTGGAGGTGCACACCGAGACGCGTGTCCGGGCCGTGCGCAGCGTCGGCGGGACCGTGCGGTCGGTGTCGATGGCCGACGGATACACGCTCGACGCGGACCTGGTCGTCATCGCCTGCGGGGTCCACCCCCGGGTGGGTCTCGCCCAGGATGCGGGGCTCGCCGTGCACAAGGGCGTCATCGTCGACGAGGAGCTGCGCAGCTCCGACCCCCACATC
The DNA here is from genome assembly GCF_053593335.1 of Streptomyces sp. NPDC002324. Lineage (NCBI taxonomy): Bacteria > Bacillati > Actinomycetota > Actinomycetes > Kitasatosporales > Streptomycetaceae > Streptomyces > Streptomyces sp. NPDC002324. Next base: position 89,447 of record NZ_JBSFCF010000014.1, on the reverse strand, counting down.
CACGCGATCGGCGACTGCGCGCAGTTCCAGGGCACGGTCTACGGGCTCGCCACCCCGGCGCTCGAACAGGCCGACGTCCTGGCCGAGTTGCTGGCGGGCGACGCCGCGTCCCCGGCCGCCCGTTACACCGGCACCCGCGCCCTGACCCGGCTGACGCTCGCCGGAGCGGACTTCCTCGATCTCGCCGCGTTCGGCGAGCCCGAGCCGCTGCCCGGCGACGACGTCATCCAGCTCACCGACGCCACGCGCGGCACCTACCGCAAGGTCGTCGTCCGCGACGACCGCCTGGTCGGCGGGGTGCTCGTCGGCGAACTCGGCACGGTGGGCGCGCTCGCCCGCGCCTGGGAGGGAGCGGAGCCGCTCCCCGGAGACGGCGCTCCCCTGCTCCACCTGCTCACCAACGATGGAGGCTCCTGAATGTCCGCCACCCTGGGGCCCACCCCCACGATCGTGCTCGTCGGCCACGGCATGGTCGGCCAGCGCTTCCTGGAGGCGCTCGCCGAGCGCGGCCTGACCGCCACGCACCGCGTGGTCGTGCTGTGCGAGGAGCCGCGCCCGGCGTACGACCGCGTGGCGCTCACCTCGTATTTCGCGGGCAAGACGCCCGAGGATCTGTCGATGACCGACATGGAGTTCATCGAGACGCACGGCATCGAGCTGTTCGTCGGTGACCCGGCCGAGACCGTCGACCGCGAGGCCAAGAAGGTCACGGCCCGCTCCGGGCAGGTCTTCGAGTACGACATCCTCGTCCTCGCCACCGGTTCGTTCCCCTTCGTGCCGCCGGTCCCGAACAAGGACGCCGCCGGCTGCTTCGTGTACCGCACGATCGAGGACCTCCTCGCGATCGAGGAGTACGCGAGGACGGCCGAGGTCGGTGCCGTGGTCGGCGGCGGTCTGCTCGGACTCGAAGCGGCCGGCGCGCTGAAGGGCCTCGGACTCACCTCCCACATCGTGGAGTTCGCGCCCCGGCTGATGCCGGTGCAGGTGGACGACGGCGGTGGCGCCGCGCTGCTGCGCACGATCGAGAACATGGGCCTGAGCGTGCACACCGGCGTCGGGACCCAGGAGATCGTGGTCGACGAGCAGGGTGCCGTCACCGGGATGAAGCTGTCCGACGGCTCCGAACTCGCCACCGACCTCGTCGTGTTCAGCGCCGGTGTCCGCCCCCGCGACCAGCTCGCCCGCGACTGCGGTCTGACGGTCGGCGAGCGCGGCGGCATCAGCGTCGACGAGCAGTGCCGGACCGTGAACGACCCGCACGTGTTCGCGATCGGCGAGTGCGCGCTGGCCTCCGACGGCCGGGTGTACGGCCTGGTGGCCCCCGGGTACGAGCAGGCCGAGACGGCCGCCGCGACCATCGCCGCCGACGAGGCCGCGTTCACGGGCGCGGACATGTCGACGAAGCTGAAGCTGCTCGGCGTGGACGTGGCCTCCTTCGGCGACGCGCACGGCGCGAGTGCCGACTGCCTGGACGTCGTGTACTCCGACTCCCGCTCGGGCGTCTACAAGAAGCTGGTCATCGGCCGGGGCGGCGAGCTGCTCGGCGGCATCCTGGTCGGCGACGCGGAGGCGTACGGCACGCTGAAGGCGTTCACCGGGTCCGTCCCGCCGGTCTCCCCCGAGTCGCTGGTGCTGCCGGCGGGCTCCGGCGGCGGCGCCCAGCTCGGCCCGTCCGCGCTGCCGGACGAGGCGATCATCTGCTCCTGCCACAACGTGTCCAAGGGCGCGATCCGCGGCGCGGTCACCGACCACCAGTGCACCACGGTGCCCGAGGTCAAGAAGTGCACCAAGGCCGGCACCGGCTGCGGCAGCTGTGTGAAGGTGCTGGGCCAGCTGGTCACCGCCGAGCTGGAGGCCGGCGGTGTCGTCGTCGACAAGGGCCTGTGCGGCTGCTTCTCGCAGACCCGCGAGGAGCTGTACGAGATCGTCCTCGCCCTGCGCATCAACACCTACCAGCAGCTGCTGGACCGCTACGGCCGCGACGAGGCCAAGGGCGGCGACGGCTGCGAGGTCTGCAAGCCCACGGTCGGTTCGATCATCGCCTCCCTCGCCCCGACGATCGGCGCCAGCGGTTACGTCCTGGAGGGCGAGCAGGCGGCCCTGCAGGACAGCAACGACCACTTCCTGGCCAACCTGCAGAAGAACGGCTCGTACTCCGTCGTCCCGCGCATCCCCGGCGGTGAGATCACCCCCGAGGGGCTGATCGTGATCGGCGAGATCGCCCGCGACTTCGGTCTCTACACGAAGATCACCGGCGGTCAGCGGATCGACATGTTCGGCGCACGCGTCGAGCAACTCCCCCTCATCTGGGCCCGCTTGGTGGACGCCGGCTTCGAGTCCGGCCACGCCTACGGCAAGTCGCTGCGCACGGTGAAGTCCTGTGTCGGGCAGACCTGGTGCCGCTACGGCGTCCAGGACTCGGTCCGCATGGCGATCGACCTGGAGCTGCGCTACCGGGGCCTGCGCTCCCCGCACAAGCTCAAGTCGGCGGTCTCCGGCTGCGCCCGCGAGTGCGCCGAGGCCCAGTCGAAGGACTTCGGCATCATCGCCACCTCCAACGGCTGGAACCTCTACGTCGGCGGAAACGGCGGCGCCACCCCCCGCCACGCGGACCTCCTGGCCCAGGATCTCGACGACGCCCAGCTGATCAAGCTGATCGACCGGTTCCTGATGTTCTACATCCGCACCGCGGACCGCCTGGAGCGCACCTCGACCTGGCTGGAGCGGATCCCCGGCGGCCTGGACCACGTCCGGGACGTGGTCGTGGAGGACTCCCTCGGCATCTGCGAGGAGCTGGAGTCCCTGATGACCGACCACGTCTCGGCCTACGCCGACGAGTGGGCCTCCACCATCAACGACCCCGAGAAGCTCGCCCGGTTCGTGTCCTTCGTCAACGCCCCGGACACCCCGGACCCGGTCGTCGGCTTCGTCCCCGAGCGCGACCAGATCAAGCCCGACCTGCCGCTGCTGTCCATCGGCCTGCGGCCCGCCGATGTCCTGGAAGGAAGCGCCCAGCGATGACGATCGCCCCCGAGAAGACCGATGTGAAGGTCCAGCTGCGGCTGGCGGACGGCTGGTTCACGGTCTGCGACCTGGCCCTGCTGACCCCGGGCCGCGGCGTGGCCGCCCTGCTCCCCGACGGCAACCAGGCCGCGCTGTTCCTCGACCGCGCGGGCCGGCTGTACGCCATCGACAACCGCGACCCCTTCGGCGGCGCCGCCGTTCTCTCGCGCGGTCTCACCGGCAGCCACCAGGGCCGCCCGTTCGTGGCCTCACCCCTGCTGAAGCAGCGCTTCGACCTGGCGAGCGGGGAGTGCCTGGACGACGAGGCGGTACGGATCACGGCGTACGAGGTGCGCGCCGCGTGAGGAAGGGCCCTTCGAAGGAGAACCCTTCGAGGGAGGGCCGCGGGTCGCGCGTCACGCCTTGAGTGCCTCGTACGTGACGCCGGTCAGCTGCTCGGAGGCCGTCCAGAGGCGTTCGCCGGCCCGGTCGTCGTGGGCCCAGGGGGCCCTTCTGGACGGGCCGGGCGCGCCGCGCCACATCAGGAAGGACGGCCCGATGAAGGAGTCGGGGCGTACGCCGGGGGCGGTCGCCGCGTACAGCGTGGGCAGGGCGCCCGCTTCGGCGGACTGGGCGAAGACGCTGTTGCCGACGCGCATGAAGCGCTCGACGCCCTTGCGGCCCTCGGCGGTGGCTCCGGCCGTCTGCAGGTTGGTCGCCGCGTAGCCCGGGTGCGCGGCCGCCGCGACCACCTCGAAGTGGTGGGCGGCCAGCCGCCGGGCCAGCTCGTGGGTGAACAGCAGGTTGGCGGTCTTGGAGCGGCCGTAGGCGACCCAACGCCCGTACTTCCGCTCGCTGTTGAGGTCGTCGATGTCGATGTTCGACCTGAAGTGCATGGTGCTGGAGAGGGTCACGACCCGGGCGCCGGGAGTGGCGAGGAGCAACGGCAGCAGCAGGCCGGTCAGCGCGAAGTGACCGAGGTGGTTGGTGCCGAACTGCGTCTCGAAGCCGTCGGCCGTGCGGCCCCGCGCGACGGCCATCACGCCCGCGTTGTTGACGAGCAGATCGAGGCGGTCGCGGGTGCGGGCGTAGGTGTCCGCGAAGTCCCGGACGGTACTCAGGTCGCCGAGGTCGAGCCGGATCAACTCCAGGCTCCCGTGCGGAACTTCGGCGCTCATCCGCTCCAGTGCCGCCGCGCCGCGCTCCTCGCTGCGGCAGGCGAGGACGACGTGGGCGCCACGGCGGGCGAGTTCCCGTGCCGCCACGTATCCGATGCCGCTGTTGGCGCCGGTGACGACCGCGGTGCGGCCGTGCTGGTCGGGGATGTCGCGTACGTCCCAGCCGCCGGTCATGACGCCACCTCCCGAAACGCTCCTGAGCGGGTGTTCAGCGTAGTCTCGCCGAGGGGGTTGCGGGAGGGTGTCGGGCTCGGTTGCGGGGGTGTCGGCTCGGCCGCAGAGGTGTCGGCTCGGCCGCGGGTTCGGTGGGGCTTCTCGCGCAGTTCCCCGCGCCCCTGGGAAGCAGGGGCTGCGCCCACCGCTTTCCAGGCCCGCGGGCCGTTGTCCTGCAGGCCCGCGGGAGCCTGCGCGTTCAGGGCCGTAGGGGGCTTGGGCTCGGGGGCCCGCAGGGCCCTGTCTTTCAGGGGCGCGGGGAACTGCGCGATCAGCCCCCACCGGAGCCGCGGCTGCCGACGAGTCGAAGGTCAGTCCGTCCAGTCGCGTCCCCGGCGCAGCAGCGGCGGCGGGGCGCCCGGGGCGTCCGGCACGGGGCGGGTGTCGAGGTAGAACCACTCCGCGTCGGGGCCGGGTCCGGGGCCGGGGGGCAGCGGTCCGGTGCCGCCCACCGCCGCCGTCCCGACCGTCGCGTAGTCCCACACCGGAACCGGCTCCGGCCCCGGCCCCGGCGCCGCCGTGACCTCCGGCTCCTCCTTGGCCTCCGGCGGCCTCGTGAGGTCGGGCATCAGCAGCTCCACCCGCACCCCCGCACCCCGCTGCTGCGCCACGAACTCCTCGACCTGGCTGCGGCAGGCATGGTCGAGGTGGGTCACCCCAAGCAGGTCGAGCCGGATGCGGGGCTTGCCGGAGGCCGCCGCGCCCTCCAGCGCGTCGATCAGCCTCGGCAGCCGCAGGAACGTCGCGTTGCCCGCCATCACCACCTTCGCCGTGTCGTCCTCGATGTGCTGGCGGACGACGGTCTGCGACATGCGCAGCGCGGCCAGCACCACACCCGCCGCCAGTCCGAACAGCACCCCTTCGAGCAGCGCGGTCACCGTGATGACCAGCGTCGTCAACGTCATCACCGCGAACTCGCCCCGGTCCTGCCGCCACATCTTCGGGAACTCGTCCGGCGCGAACAGCTTCCACCCGCTGTGCACGAGGACACCCGCGAGCACCGAGATCGGGATCAGCGCCAGCACCTGCGGCAGCAGCAGCGCGAAGGCGAGCAGCCACAGGCCGTGCAGGGTCCGGGAGAGGCGGGTCTTGGCGCCGGCCTGGACGTTCGCCGAGCTGCGCGCGACGACCGCCGTGATGGGCAGCGCGCCGAGCAGACCGGCGATCGTGTTGCCCGCGCCCTGTGCGATCAGCTCGGTGTTGTAACGGGTGCGCGGACCGTTGTGCATCCGGTCCACGGCGGCGGCGGTGAACAGGCTCTCCGCCGACGCGATCACGGTGAACGTGAGGATCGCCGTGATGATCCCGGCATCGGCCAGCCCGGACAGCTGCTCCGCCCCGGGTACGTCCACGGACGCCAGCAGATTGCCGACCTGGAGTGTCTTCACCTCGACACCCGGCAGGGAGGCGACCGCGATCCCGATCCCCACGGCCACGAGTGCGGCCGGCACCTTCCTGAGGGGCCCCGGCGCCTGCTTCCACAGGAAGCTCAGCACGATCGTGACGACTCCGAGCCCGAAGGCGATCAGCGCCTGCGGATCGGTGACGGTGTCCGCGATCAGCCCGGGGACACCCGCCATGTTCTCCAGGGGGGTGCCCAGCGCCTTGGCGTCCGACATCGGGTACAGCTGGCTGAAGATCAGCGGCAGACCGATGCCGGCGAGCATGCCCTGGACGACGGCGAGGGAGATCGCCTGGAACATCCGGCCCAGTTTCACCAGGCCCAGCACGATCTGGAGGATGCCGGAGAAGAGGACGATCACGCCGAGCATCGCGACGCCGAACTCCATGACCGTCTCCGCGACGAGTGCCGCGAGCCCGGCCGCCGGCCCGCTGACCTGGAGCGTGCTGCCCCGCACCGCGCCGACCACCAGACCGCCGATCACCCCGGAGATGATGCCCAGCTCGGCCGGCACACCGGAGGCCACGGCCACGCCGATACAGAGCGGCAGCGCCACGAGGAAGACGACGAGGGACGCGGTGATCTCCGTGGCGAAGTCGACCCGGCCGCCGGGGGCCATGGCGCGCAGGGCCGCGGCGGGGAGGGCGGCCGTGGCGCGGGGGCGCCGGGAGCCGTTCGGTTCCCGCGAGGCGTCCGCGGACTCCGGGGCACCGACCGCGGTCCGGGTGCCCGCCCCGTGGCGTCGGCCGTGCGCGCCACTCATGAGTCGTGCACCTGGAAGTCGCCGTCGGCGTCCAGTTCGTGGATCTTTCCGGTGTCGATCTCGTAGTACCAGCCGTGCAACCGGAGCCGTCCGGCGTCCAGTTGCCGCCGGGCGCCCGGGTAGTCGCGCAGCACGGCGAGCTGGTTGCGGATGTTGAGCTGGACGACCTCGCGCAGCGCGGGATCCTCGGACGACGAGGTGGTGCCCGGGGTGCCGTCGCCGCCGGGTTCGTTGCCCTGTTCACCGCCGCGTTCGCCGTCGTGTTCGCCGTCGTGTTCGCCGCTGTGGTCACCGAGTACGGGTTCGAGCGCGGGACGGGCGTAGTCGAGCCAGGCGTCCACCCTGGGCAGGCCGGACAGGTCGGCGCCGTACGTCAGCGCGCCCATCGCGCCGCAGTGGGAATGGCCACACACCACGATGTCCTGAACGCCGAGCACCTCCAGCGCGTACTCGATGGTGGCGGCCTCACCGGAGGCGGTCCCGTACGCGTCGTGCGGCGGCACGATGTTGCCCGCATTTCGCAGTTCGAATATCTCACCGGGCCGCGCCCCGGTGATCAGTGCGGGAATCACCCGCGAGTCCGAGCAGGTAATGAACAGCGCCTCGGGAAATTGCCCGACGGCGAGTTTCCGGTATTCGTCGCTCTCGAAGTCGACCCGTCGCTTGAACGACCGGGCGCGATCCAGCAGCGCCTTCATCCTGCCTCCCTGAAGCGGTTCCGACCAGGCCTTACGACCGTAGGGGGGCGATGACCAGAGGAAGGTTAAGCGAACACTAAAGCGGCGCCAGGTTTTCCACAGATTTCAGCCACGCGGTCCTTCTTCGCAGGTCGGGGCGCCGAATACAAGCGGTTTCTGAGGGTCATTTCACAATGCTTCGGATTCCCCACGCGTTCTTGTCCGCTCTCTTGTAGCGTGGCGCCCCACAGCACGGGTCCCGTGTTGTCCCGACTTTCTGGAGAGACAGGCGGCCATGGGCGTACGAGTGCTGCTCATCGAGGACGACGAGACGATCGCCGAGCCGCTCGCCGAAGGGCTGCGGCACTTCGGCCTGACGGTCCACCACGTGGCCACCGGCGCGGACGGGTTGAGAGGTCCGCACGGCGATGTCGTCCTGCTGGATCTCGGCCTGCCCGACATGGACGGCATCGACGTCTGCCGCGGTATCCGCCGGGTCTCCGACGTCCCCCTCATCATCCTCAGCGCGCGGGGCGAGGAGGCCGACCGTGTCCTTGGCCTGGAGCTGGGCGCCGACGACTACCTGGCGAAACCATTCAGCATCCGCGAACTGGTCGCCCGTATACGGGCGGTGTCCCGCCGCCACCGACGACCGACCAACGGGACCGCACCCGAGGTGGTCGCCGGGGGCGTGGTGGCCGAGGCAGGGGCGGGGAGTGCCGGTGTCGGGGCGGAGAGCGACTTCACGGCCACGAGCGCCTTCGAGGTGGGGGACGGCCTCGGGGGCGAGGGCGCAGGCACAGGCACAGGCACAGGCAGCCTCGGATCCGATGAGTCGGGTGGTCTCGCCGTCGGGGACGTAGGCGGTGGGGGACGTCCCGGCGGCGGGGGCACGGGCCGCCGCAGGGCCGGTTTCGGTGTGGGGGCGCGGGGGCCGGAGTACGACTGGTCGGCCGCGCACGAGACGTCGGCGTACGAGACGTCGGCGTACGAGGCGCCGGCGTACGAGACCCCTGCGTACGAGGCACCGCCCACCCCGGTCGACCCGGTCCTCGGTGACCCGGCGTTCGACAGCACTCCCGCGCAGGGCACACCCCCGCACGGCTCGCCGAGGTACGGAGGCCCGGCGTACGGAAGCCCGGCGTACGGCAACCCCGCCTACGAACCCTCCTCCTACGAACCCCCTGCCTACGCCCCCTCCGTCCCCCCACCCCCCGCCTACGAGCCCCCCATGTACGAACAGGCCCCGCCCGGACCGCGTCCCCCCGCCGCCGGTCCGGTCGCCGGTGACGACGGCTCGGCTCCGCCGCCGCCCGGTCCGTTGGTCGTGGACCGGCGGACCCGGCAGGTGTGGGTGGGCGAGGTGCCCGTCGCGCTGACGCCGAAGGAGTTCGAACTGCTGGCGCTGCTCACCGAGGACCCCGGCGCCGTGTACTCCCGGCAGCAGATCCTCAACCGCGTCTGGGACGACCACTACCAGGGCCCGACCAAGACGCTGGACGTCCATGTCGCCACCCTGCGACGCAAGTTGGGCGACCCGGCATGGATCCAGACCCTGCGCGGCGTCGGCTTCCGACTGGCCGTGCGCACCCCCGGGCAGGCGCCGGGGCAGGGCGGCCTGCCCCAGAGTCCCGGGCAGGGACACGGCCGTGGCCGGGGCGCGGGCTCCGGAAGGCATCGCACCCCCGGCGCCAGGGCGTCGGCGTCATGACCCGACGCCTGCTGCTGAGCTACCTCAGCCTCGCCGCCCTGGTCCTGCTCGGCCTGGAGATCCCGCTGGGCTTCGTCTACTCGCGGGCCGAACGCGAGCGGATCGTCAACTCGGCCAACGACGAGGCCGAGTCGGTGGCCGCGTACGCGGCACTCTCCCTCGCCGCCGGCCGGCAGGACGAACTCGTCGAGCGGGCCAGGCACTGCGCCGAGCGCATCGGCGGGAAGGTCGTCATCGTCGACGCGGGCGGAAAGCTGCTGGCGTCCTCCCACTCCCTGTCCGACGACGAGGAGGAGACCCTCCCCTCCCAGCCCGAGATCTCCGCCGCGCTCCGCGGCCGGGCCACGACAGACGTCCGTACGACGACGACCGGCGGCGTCCACTACCTGTCGGTGGCGGCTCCGGTCGGCCACACGACGACGAGCGCGCCCCCGAACGCGATCACGACCACATCCACGACCACACCCACAACCACCGTGGCCGCCGCCCCGACCACCACGCCCATGACCACCACCACGGCCAAGACCGCCGCCACGACCGCCGCGGTCAAGGTCGGGCAGGCGGGAACCGGTACGAGCACGGGGCCCCGCTCCGCCGCGTCGGCCCAGGGCGCCGTACGCGTCACCCTCCCGACGACCATGGTGCACGCCCGGGTGTTCGCGGTCTGGCTGCTCCTGGTGCTGGCCGGGCTCGCGGTGCTCACCGGGGTCGCCGCGGTGGCGTTCGCGTTCGCGCGCTGGACCGGGCGCCCCATCCGGCAGTTGGAGGAGGCCACGCACCGGCTGGCCGAGGGCGGTGCGGCCACCAGTGTGGTGGTCACCTCGGGCCCGCCCGAGGTACGCAGCCTCGCGGCGGCGTTCAACACGACCGCGGCCCGCCTCGAACACCTGCTGGCCTCCCAGCGGGCCTTCGCCGGCGAGGCGTCGCACCAGCTGAAGACCCCGCTGGCGGCGCTGCGGCTGCGGCTGGAGAACCTGGAGCCGGACATCGCCCGGCGCGCCCGGCCCAGCCTCGACGCCGCCGTCACGGAGACGGACCGGCTGGCCCGGATGGTCGAGGGTCTGCTGGCGATGGCCCGGCTAGAGGAGGCGGCGGCCGTCCCGGCCCGGGTCGATCTGGGCACGGTCTGCGCGGAACGGCACCGTACGTGGGGGCCGTTGTTCGAACGCGGCGGGGTCTCCCTGGTCCTGTTCGCCGGGGTGGTCGGCCCGGTGACGGCCGTCCCCGGAGCCGTGGAGCAGATCCTGGACAACCTCCTCTCCAACGCCCTGCGCGCCTCCCCCGCCCACAGCACGGTCACCATGGAACTGCGGCTCCATGTCCCCGCCCGCCGGGCCCTGCGCGATGCCCGGCCCCACTGGGTCGACCTCCATGTCACCGATGAGGGCCCCGGCATGACGCCCGAGCAGCGCGCCCGCGCGTTCGACCGCTTCTGGCGCGCCCCCGGCGCCCCCAAGGGCGGCACCGGTCTCGGTCTCTCCCTCGTCCAGCGCCTCGCGCACGCCAGTGGCGGGGAGGTGGCGCTGCGGGAAGCGGCCACGGGCGGGCTGGACGCGGTCGTCCGCCTTCCCTCCGCGGAGCCGCCGGCCCATCCCCACGGGCACGGTCAGGGACACGGGCACGGTCAGGGGCATGGGTTCGGAGGACGGCCGGGGCAACGACGCCGTGAGGCCCCGCCGCTGCCTGCGTGAGCGGGCGTTCAGCCCCCTCCCCCTGCGCCACCCACGTCCCGCCCGCATCCCGCCCGTATGCCATCCGTGAACGCCGCCGTAGAGTCACGAGTTGTCCATGCTCTGTCAATCAGGGTGTCCTAAGGTCCATCAGCGCGCGACCCCGCCGCCGACCGGCAGGCGGGCCGTTCGAAGTACCCCTTGGAGCGACAGTGGAACGTCGTACTCTCCTGCGCGCGGCCGTGCTCGGCGGCACATCGACCGCATTCGGCGGAACCCTCTGGCGCGGCGCCGCGTACGCCGCGCCCGCCCAGCCCGGCGCGGGCCCGTACGGTGCGCTCGGTTCGGCAGACGCCAACGGCATCAGACTTCCGAGCGGCTTCACCAGCCGGGTGATCGCCCGCTCCGGCCAGACCGTCCCCGGCACGTCCTACACCTGGCACAACGCCCCCGACGGCGGCGCCTGTTACGCGGACGGCACCGGCTGGATCTACGTCTCCAACTCCGAGATCAACCCGTCCGGCGGCGCGAGCGCGGTGCGGTTCTCCTCGACGGGCACGGTCACGTCGGCGTACCGCGTCCTGTCCGGCACCCGGCAGAACTGCGCCGGCGGCAGGACCCCGTGGAACACCTGGCTGTCCTGCGAGGAGGTCGACCGCGGCTACGTCTACGAAACCGACCCGTGGGGCGTGAACGCCGCGGTCCGGCGGGACGCGATGGGCCGTTTCAAGCACGAGGCGGCGGCGGCCGATCCGGTCCGCCGGGTGGTCTATCTGACGGAGGACGAGACGAACGGCCGCTTCTACCGCTTCGTCCCCACGACCTGGGGCGACCTGTCCGCCGGCACCCTCCAGGTCATGGTCGCGGGCACCGCCGCCTCCGGCTCCTACACCTGGGCGAACGTCCCCGACCCGGACGGTTCCCCCACGAGCACCCGCACCCAGGTCTCGGGTTCGAAGTCCTTCAACGGGGGCGAGGGCTGCCACTACGCCGACGACACGGTCTGGTTCACCACCAAGGGCGACAACCGTGTCTGGCAGCTCAACCTCGCCGCCCACACCTACGAGTTGGCGTACGACGACTCCCTGGTCACGTCCGGCACGGCTCCCCTCACCGGCGTCGACAACATCACCGGGACCTCCTCCGGCGACCTCTACGTCGCCGAGGACGGCGGCACCATGGAGATCTGCCTCATCACCCCGGACGACACCGTCGCCCCCTTCCTCCGCGTCGACGGCCAGTCCGCCTCCGAGATCACCGGCCCCGCCTTCTCCCCCGACGGCCGCCGCCTCTACTTCTCCAGCCAGCGCGGCACGAGCGGCAGCTCGTCCGGCGGCATCACGTACGAGGTGACGGGCCCTTTCCGCACCTGACAGTCACCTGATAGGCACCTGATAGGCACCTGATAGGCAATACAGACAATCGCACCTGCCGCTAAAACAAAAAAGCCCATGAATGACCACCCGGAAGTGTTCGAACTCATCACCTGAAAAGACTCGTTCGAATTGTCTTCTGCTAGGTTCTGCGCGTGGTCATGCCCAAAGAATCGGGGCCGGAGAGCCTCGGAGTCGGCGCTCGCCCTCGCAAGGTTCTCCTGGCGGCATGCGGTACTCGCGGGGACGTACAACCCTTTCTCGCATTGGCCGTGGCGCTGCGTCGCCACGGCCATCACCCGTTGTTGGCCGCCCCCTCCTCATACGCGTCCGAGGCCGCCGCGTACGGAGTCGATTTCGCCGCGATCGACGACGGCCCGACCAGAATCCTCGACGAGACGCCGACCCGCAGGGTCATCGACCACGGTCTGACGGGGGTACGCGGCAAAGTCGCGGCCGCCCGGACCGTCGCCCGCCTCAAACGCCTGCTCATCACCCCGTTGCGGGACGTGGCGGCCATCGCGCACGACCACGGTGACCTGGCGGCGGTGGTGCATTCGGCGGCGTTCCCCGCCCAGCACGTGGCCGACACACTGGACGTACCCGCCGTGGTCGTGGCGCTGCAGCCCGGCTGGATCCCCACCGACACCTTCCCCTGCCAGTTGCTGCCGCTCCCCCGCGTGCCGCGCGTGGTCAACCGGAGCACGTACGCCGTGGTCGTGGCGGCCCAGTGGTCCCGCGAGGTGGAACGCTGGCGGACCACCGAACTGGGCCTGCCCCCACGCCGCCACGGTGCCCGGCGGTGGCTGCGGGACCCCGAGGGCAGGCGGCGCCCGGTCCTGCAGTCGTTCAGCCGGCACGTCACTCCGGTCGACCCGGCGTGGGGCGACGCCGTGCGCACCACGGGTTTCTGGTACCTGCCCGCCCGCCCCGACTGGACGCCCCCCAGGGAACTGGCCCGCTTCCTCGACGAGGGGCCACCCCCGGTCTACATCGGCTTCGGCAGCATGACCGGCACCCGTGCCCACCGCAACCACGCGCTGGTCACCGAGGCGATCCGCCTGACCGGCGTCCGCGCGGTGGTCGCGACGGGCTGGGGCGGCATCGGCGCGGCGGCGGGCCCGTCCGCCGCCCCGGCCACGACCGGCTCCCCGTCACCGGACATCCTGATGATCGACCAGGCCCCGCACGACTGGCTCTTCCCCCGTACGGCCGCGGTCGTCCACCACGGCGGCCCCGGCACCGTCGGCGCCGCCCTCGCCGCGGGCCGCCCTCAGGTCCTGTGCCCCCACATGGGCGACCAGACCCACTGGTCCGCCCGTATGCGGGCACTGGGCGTGGCCCCCGCTCCCCTCGCCGCCCGCACCCTCACGGCACACGGACTCGCGCAAGCGATCAGTACGGCGGTGACGGACCGGCACCTGCGACACCGGGCCGGTGAGATCGCCCCACTCGTCCGGGCCGAGAACGGTGTCGAAACAGCGGTGAATTCCCTCTCCGCCCTTCTCACTTGATCATCACCTTTCCCGGGGGAATCCCCCGACTCCCCTCCTCCCGAATCCCCCGACTTTCCCCCCAAGCCACGAACAGAAAGCCCCCGAGTGCTGCAGATTCCTTTCTCTGACGCCGGCATCGAACCTGGGACCGTCATCTCCTGGTCCTTGCGCACTGAGCATCACCCTCGGGACGGGAAGGACGCCTCTCCCGAATCGGCCTCGTCCCCGCTCAAATCAGCGTCCTTCAATCAGGACAAGCACCACTCGTCCTCCGAGGCGACGCGGAGTACGAGCGACGGAATCGCCAGCTCGATCACGGTGACCTTCGAGATCACGGGCCGTCCGGACCTCGGGGCTCTCGAATCGGCGCTCCTGCTCCTCGTACGACGGCACGAGGTGCTCCGCAGCGAGTTCCGGCGCCTGGCCGGTGACCTGAACTGCACGGCGCTGGCTGCCGAGTCCATCGTCCTGGAGGCGGAGGAGGTCGGCCGCTTCCACACCGGGGACGACCTGCACATCCACCTCGACAAGACGTTCAAGAGCATCGACACGCTGTCCTGGCCGCTGTTCCTCATGGGCGCGGTGGTCCGGGAGGCGAGCGCCACGGTCTACCTCTGCTTCGACCACATCGTGTGCGACGGCCTGTCCATGCCCGTCGTCGTGAACGAACTCCAGACCGTGTACGCCGACCTCGTGGCCGGACGGGACCCACAACTCCCCTCCGCGGGAAGCTACTTGACCTTCGGCGACGACCAGCGCCACCGCTATGCCTCCCTCGGCGCCGACGACGAGCGTCTGACGTACTGGAAGGACTTCATCCGTGGGAACGGCGGCTTCTTCCCCCGCTTCCCCTTCGACCTGGGCGTGCCGGGAGACCAGCTGTACCCCCTGGTGAACCGGGCCCTCCCGCTCCTGGACGCCCCTGGCACCGACGCGCTCGCGGCGGGCGCCCGCACATCGGGGGGCAGCGTCTTCACGGCCGTTCTGGCGGCCGCGGCGACGGCTCAGCACCGCCTCGGAGGGCCGGGGGTCTACCGGGGCCTGCTCCCCGTCAGCGAGCGGGCGGACGAGGGCGGCGGGACCGCGGGAGGGGCGCCGAATCCGTGGCAGCACTCCATCGGCTGGTTCGTGAACACCATGCCGATCGAGTTCCGGGTGGGTGAGGGCGGCAGCGACCACGCGGCCACGATCGCGCGGGCCCGCACGGCGTACGGCGAGCTGCAGCGGCACGCCGGCATCCCCTTCGTACGGGCGTGGGAACTGCTGGCCCCCGAGTCCTTCACCCTCCACCACTGGCCGTTCCCGGTGAACTTCTTCTCCTACATCGACTTCCGCAGGACCCCCGGCGGCCACCAACACCCGCTCTGGAAACCGATGTTGCACGTCTGGGCCGCCCGGGGCAACGGCATCAGCCACTGGTTCCACCGCACCGCCACGGGCCTGCACGTCAACATGCTGCACGTCGACACCCCCCAAGCACATGAGATCGGCGACGCCCTGCACGAGGAACTCGTACGGGTCCTGCTGGAGGTCGCGGACGGGCGCGGCACGGGCCGTCGGCCGGTGTCCATCCCCAGGCCGTCCCGGCCGGCGACGACCGTGAGGAGCTGACCTGTGCGGCGGGGGCGGCGGGGGCGGCCCCCCAAGTCCCCCGCCGTCACCCGGCACCCGGCACCCGGCACCCGGCACCCGGCTCATCGGAACTCGTGCACGACCTCGATCTCGCCCACGATGTGTGCGTTGAACTCATCCAGTTCCTCCGCCGGGACCCACAACTCGAGGATCGTCTCCCCGCCGGCCCGCTGTACCGGATACCGCCGCAGGAACTCCGTCTCGACCTCGAACCGCGTGACGTACCCCGCCCCGTCGTGCTTCACGTTCCAGTCCCGCGCGATCTTCACCGCGTAGGTCTCGTCGAGGACCGGATAGAAGATCGGCTGCTCGGGAAGCCGAGGCGGCCAGGCCCGCCACCCCGTCTCCCGCACCAACTCCAACTCCACGGGCCCGGTGGGCCGCCACAGGGTCGTCGTCTCTCGCTGCGTACTCACGGGCTTCGGTTCGCTCTCCGGACACACGGCGACCGCGGGTTCGGCCGGCCGGGGACCGACGGTATCCGGGGACCCGGTGCCCGGGCGACAGGGTTTGTCCCCGACACGGAAGGGCGGCGCCCCACACGGGGTGCCGCCCCTTCCGCACCGCCGCCGCGCCGCTCAGTCCCGCCGGATCAACTCCGGGTCGATCCGGCGCCCGACGAGAGGCAGCGCCCCGGCAGCGGCCACCGCCACCGCCCCGACGGCACAGGCCAACAGCAGCGGGACCCCGGCGCCGTCCCAGTAGATGGCCCCGCCCCCGGTCACGAGATAGCTGGACTCGGCGAGCTTGCCCAGCACCACGGCCAGAGCGAGACCGATGGCCAAGGGGACGACCACCTGGGCGACCTGGACGGTGCGCAGGGTACGCGGCCTGGCACCGAGCAGCGACAGCGCGGTGACCTGGGGCTTCCGCTCCACGGCACGGTCCGTGGCGGCCACCAGGTAGGCGGCCACACCGATGATCAGCCCCAGCACCATACCGATGCCCAGGAGACTCTTCACCACGGTGATCTGCTGAAGAGAGGTAACGACGACACCCGGCGTCCCGACCTCCGTGGTGGGGTCCACACCACCGATCCCGTCGAGGACCGCGCGCACGGTTTCGGGGGCGGAGCTGCTGAAGAGGTTGAGGGTGGCCCGGTCCGGGCGGTAGCCCTTCGGCACGAAGGAGGGCGGCACGAGCACGTCTCCGCTGTCGAAGATCGGCCAGCCCGGATAGCCCCTGAACCTCAGGGTCTCCCGTGGCACCTCCACGCTCATGGCCTGCCGGTCGTCTCCCTTTCGCATGTCGAAGAGGAAGCGCGCGCCCGGCTTGCTGTCCTCTTCGTAGCCCTGCTGCGGATCCCAGAGGCGTACGGGGCGGTCGTCCGCGCACCTGTCGACCCTCGACAGAATGCCGCGAAGTTGGGCGCAGGTGGCCACGACAGCACTGATGCTCGGCACCACATGGTCGACGTCCGCATTCGAGCGGGACTCCAGGACCGTGGCGTGCGCGCGAACACCCTTCACGTCCTGCAAGGCCCGACGCTTCTCCTCGGTGACCCCTTCGAGCGGGATGTTGTATTCCTGGATGGGCAAGGTGTTCTTGCTGACCTGGTCGAGTTCGATCAACACTCCCTGCACCAGTGAAGCCGCGAAGACCAGGACGACAAGCCCGGTGGCGACTCGTAGCGCGCCCCCGGGTTCTACCTCGTTGCGCCGCATGGCCAGGCCGAGTGAGACCGAGTGGGTGGCGCGGGCCACCCACTGCGAAAGGGCCCGGGAGAAGACCGGCAGCAGCATCACGAGCCCGATGCCGACCAGAACGACGGCGAGGGGCATGAGGATCGAGGAAAGTGCCGTGTCCCGGGGGGCGTTGTCCGTCAATCCGGCCACGCAGTACGCGATCACGATGCCCATACCCGGCACCAGCGGAAGCAGCCCCCACTTTCCAGGCGCTTTCTCCACGGCACTTCGTCGAACGGCCAGTGGATTCGCCGCCGCCTTCCGCGCACTGGCCCGGCCCACGTACCACGCGAGTGCGGGGCAGCCGACGCCGCAGATCAAGACCGTGGACAAAGACAGCGTCCCATCGCCGGGGTACCACTTGAAACCGGGCACTCCGATGCGCGAGACGAGCTGGTTCGTGACCGAGTAGGCGACCAGCCCCAGCGCGGCACCAAACGACGCGGCCGCGACAGTCTCGGCGGCGTTGACCCGCTGGGTGCCCTTCCTGCTCAGGCCCAGCAGCCTCAGAGCAGCCAGCCGTCTGGCGCGCGCTGCCGCCGAGAGCCTGGCGCACACGGAAAGGAACACCACCAGAGGCAGTAGGACGACGCCGGCGAGCGTGAACCGCACGATGTCGAGCGTCGAGGGTTCCAGGGTGGGGTAGTCGGCGTAGCTCCTGCCGAAGGTCGTCACACGCTCGCCACCGCCTTCGAGTTCCTCCCGCCCGACGCCCACGTACGCATACAGTTCGTCGGGGTGGGCCAACCCCTGGGCGCTGATGGTCCCGTTGTCGTCACCTGGTAGAAGCTGGGCCAGCGCGGGTTCCCGGTGGAGCACCTCGCGCAGCCGCGGGGATACGAACAACTCGCCTGGGGCAGGGAGTTTCCTCAGGCCCGGCGGAGGCACGATACGCCTGGTCCCCCGGGCCACGAAGACCCGCGTGAGGGGTTCTGAGCCATAGGGGTCTGTTCGGGTGAGTTCGAAGGGGTCACCTTCGGTCGCGACACACTTCACCCCGTTGGCTTCCCGCTTACAGTCCGGGACACGCGCCGCCTTGCGCCCGTCCTGCGCTTCCAGGATCCCGGGAATGGCGAGGACAACGGCCAGACAGCACACTCCGATCGCGCTGCCCGCGACCATAAGAAGGAAGCGCACACGGCTCCCGCGTCCGGCCCCCAGGAGCAGCCGAAGCCCCAATAGGAGTTCCTTCACGACACCTCCCGCACCTCAGCCGAGAGGACGCCGTCGCACATCGTGAAGCGGCTGTCCGCGCGGGAGGCGACCTCGGAGTCGTGCGTCACCAGCACCACAGCCGTCCCTTGTGACCGGGCGAGGGCAAGGAACTCCTCCAACACGGCCGAGGCATTGGAGCTGTCGAGCGATCCGGTCGGCTCGTCGGCGAATACAACCGCCGGCCGGTGCACCAACGCCCGGGCTACCGCGACACGTTGACTTTGGCCCCCGGACACCTGGGAGGGCCGCCGCTCCCGCAGGTCCGCGAGGCCCAGGCGCCCGAGCACCTCTCCAGCTGCGGCAAGCGCCTCCTTCTTGCGTTGTCCAGCAAGCCGCAGCGGGAGGGCGGTGTTCTCCTCCACCGTCAACTCCGGAAGGAGTTCGCCGTACTGGAAGACGAACCCGAACCGCTCTCTACGCAGCTGACTGAGCTCCTCGTCGTCGAGTTCCGCGAGACGCCGTCCCTCGAAGCAGACTTCACCACGAGCCACCGGCAGCACCCCTGCCAGGCAGTACAGCAGGGAGGACTTCCCAGAACCACTCTGCCCGGTGATCGCCGCGACCTCTCCCCGACGCAGGGAGATCTCCGCGCGCCTGACAGCGGGGGTCTCCCCGTAGAGCAGGTCGACCCCCCGGGCAGAAAGGACTTCTGATGTATCGATCTCGTTCCCCTAAGAGAGTGCACGAGCCCAGGCGGGACCGCCTGGGCTGTGGATACGGAAAGTCTCAGTCGCGGTCGTAGTGGAGGCTCAGGGTCGGCGAGCAGTTGTCCGGGCGCAAGGAACCACGGTCACGGCAGGCTCGGATCTTCGCGTCGTTCGTGTACTGCTGAGCACCGCTCCAGTTGAAGTGATGCATCCTGACATCCCTCTGCTGCTTCCCGTAGTAACGCGCCCAGCCATGCCCCTCGACCCTGACCTGCACGTACACGTTGTGTCCGTCGCCGCTGTCCATGTCCCTCAGTAGCCCGGACCACTCGAAAGCGCCGTGATTGGTGCCTGGCGGATTGAACTTGTAGTGCCCCTCGGCCAACTCCACGCCCCGCGTATCCAGCAGCGGAATACTCCCCTGCTGCTGCGCCGCAAGCGCCACCCCCGCCCCCGCGAGAAGCAGCCCCGCAGCCACGACTCCGACCATCGCCCTCTTCATGCGCACCTCCGTGTCCATCGGCAGCCCAACGACCACCATGCATCACGGACTGTAACGCCCCAACTTCACACAGAAACGATCGATCTACCCAACCACCACCAATTCAGGTGATCTTGAAGCACAGGAAGCACAACCCCCAAAGCCCAGAAGGCGGCACCCCCCGCACGGGATGCCGCCCTCTTCGTGATCCGGAACCGCCGCCCATCGGTGAGGGTCGGTCGGGGACGAGCGGTGGTTCCGGGGTAGTTGGCCGTCTGGGCTCAGCGGTGGTCGCTGCCTGTGGACTGCGAGGCCGCGCGTCCGGCCTCCAGGCGGGCCACCGGGATGCGGAAGGGGGAGCAGGAGACGTAGTCGAGGCCCACCTCGTGGAAGAAGTGGACGGACTCCGGGTCACCGCCGTGCTCGCCGCAGACGCCGAGCTTGAGGTCGGGGCGGGTCGCACGGCCCGCCTCCACCGCCAGCTTGACCAGGGAACCCACGCCGTCCTTGTCGATCGTCTCGAACGGGCTGACGCCGAAGATGCCCTTCTCCAGGTACGCCGTGAAGAAGGAGGCCTCGACGTCGTCGCGGCTGAAGCCCCACACCGTCTGGGTCAGGTCGTTCGTGCCGAAGCTGAAGAACTCCGCCGCCTCGGCGATCTGGCCTGCCGTCAGGGCGGCTCGCGGCAGTTCGATCATCGTGCCGATCGACAGCTTCAGCGACACCCCCGTCGCCGCCTCGACCTCCGCGATCACCGCGTCCGCCTCCTCGCGGACGATCTCCAGCTCCTGAACCGTGCCGACGAGCGGGATCATGATCTCGGCACGCGGGTCGCCCTTCGCGTTCTTCCGCTCGGCAGCCGCCTCCGCGATCGCCCGTACCTGCATCGTGAACAGGCCGGGGATGACCAGGCCGAGGCGTACGCCGCGCAGGCCCAGCATCGGGTTCTGCTCGTGCAGGCGGTGGACGGCCTGGAGGAGACGGAGTTCGTTCTCGTGGGGCTCCTGGCGGGACTCCGCGAGGGCCACACGGACCGAGAGCTCGGTGATGTCGGGCAGGAACTCGTGCAGCGGCGGGTCGAGGAGACGCACCGTCACCGGCAGACCGTCCATCGCGGAGAAGAGTTCGACGAAGTCCTGCTTCTGGAGGGGGAGGAGGGCCTTGAGAGACTCCTCGCGCACCGCCTCCGTGTCGGCCAGGATCAGCCGCTCGACCAGCTCGCGGCGGTCGCCGAGGAACATGTGCTCCGTACGGCACAGACCGATGCCCTGGGCGCCGAAGCGGCGGGCGCGCAGCGCGTCCTCGGCGTTGTCGGCGTTGGCGCGGACGCGGAGCCGACGCTTGCGGTCCGCGAAGGCCATGATCCGGTGGACGGCCTCGACCAGCTCGTCGGCGTCGTTGGCGCCGGCGTGCATGCGACCCTCGAAGTACTCGACGACCGGGGACGGGACGACCGGGACCTCACCCAGGTAGACCTTGCCGGACGAGCCGTCGATGGAGATGAGGTCGCCCTCCTCCACCACATGGCCGCCGGGGACGGTCATCCGCCGGCGCTTGGTGTCGACCTCCAGCTCCTCCGCGCCGCACACGCACGTCTTGCCCATGCCGCGCGCGACCACGGCCGCGTGGGAGGTCTTGCCGCCGCGCGAGGTGAGGATGCCCTCGGCCGCGATCATGCCGTCGAGGTCGTCGGGGTTGGTCTCACGGCGGACCAGGATGACCTTCTCTCCCGAACGCGACCACTTCACGGCCGTGTACGAGTCGAAGACCGCCTTGCCGACCGCCGCACCCGGGGAGGCGGCGATACCGCGGCCGACCTGCGCGACCTTCGCGTCCTCGTCGAAGCGGGGGAACATCAGCTGCGCGAGCTGGGCGCCCGTCACCCGCTGCAGGGCCTCCGCCTCGTCGATCAGGCCCTGGTCCACCAGCTGCGTGGCGATGCGGAAGGCCGCGCCCGCCGTGCGCTTGCCGACGCGGGTCTGGAGCATCCACAGCTGGCCGCGCTCGATGGTGAACTCGATGTCGCAGAGATCCTTGTAGTGGTTCTCCAGGGTCTCCATGATCTGCATCAGCTGGTCGTACGACTTCTTGTCGATCGCCTCCAGCTCCGCCAGCGGGACGGTGTTGCGGATGCCCGCCACCACGTCCTCGCCCTGCGCGTTCTGGAGGTAGTCGCCGTAGACGCCCTGGTGGCCGGAGGCGGGGTCGCGGGTGAAGGCGACGCCCGTGCCGGAGTCGGGGCCCAGGTTGCCGAAGACCATCGAGCAGACGTTGACCGCCGTGCCGAGGTCGCCGGGGATGCGCTCCTGACGGCGGTAGAGCTTGGCGCGGTCGGTGTTCCAGGAGTCGAAGACCGCGTGGATGGCGAGGTCCATCTGCTCGCGCGGGTCCTGCGGGAAGTCCCGGCCTGCCTCGGTCTTGACGATCTTCTTGAACTTGGTGACGAGCTTCTTGAGGTCGGCCGCCTCCAGCTCGGTGTCGACGACGACCTTCTTGGCCGTCTTCGCCGCCTCCAGCGCCTCCTCGAAGAGGTCGCCGTCGACGCCGAGCACCGTCTTGCCGAACATCTGGATGAGCCGGCGGTAGGAGTCCCAGGCGAAGCGGTCGTCGCCGGCCTGCCGGGCGAGGCCCTGCACCGACTTGTCGGAGAGGCCGATGTTGAGGACCGTGTCCATCATTCCGGGCATCGAGAACTTCGCGCCGGAGCGGACCGAGACGAGGAGCGGGTCGTCGGCCTGGCCGAGCTTCTTGCCCATCTTCGCTTCGAGCGCGGCGAGGTGGGAGGTGACCTCGTCACGCAGTGCCTCGGGCTCGTCGCCGCTGTCGAGGTAGACCTTGCAGGCCTCGGTGGTGATGGTGAAGCCGGGAGGCACGGGGAGACCGAGGTTGGTCATCTCGGCGAGGTTCGCACCCTTGCCGCCGAGGAGGTCCTTGAGGTCCTTGTTGCCTTCGGTGAAGTCATAAACAAACTTCACGCCCTCAACGCTCTGAGCTACGTGGCCTACGTGGGGATCTTTGTTTTCCGACACAGGTCCCAACTCCTTGAGGACGCGGTGGCTGCCCTGACGGCCAGGAACATACCCAGATCGAAGGCTCCTGGGTACGTCCACTTGCGCGTCATGCGCCTGTAACCACCCGTCCGCCAGGAGATCGAAAGTCAAGGCTTGGCAAGGAACAGGGCCGAGATGTGTTCACCTCTTGAACGCGACCCTGCCCATCAGGTCCACAAAGCGCTCACCTGAGCGCCATTCGGCACGCCTGAGTTCGCTCGATGAACGATCAAAGGGTGGCACCGAGTGCCACCCTTTGAAGTCGCGGAACCGTCTATGATTCGCTCATCTGAGCGCAAGCCCTATCAGAGGTGGCGAGAATCACGCCCTCAGGGCAGCCCGGATTTCACCATGCGGACCAGCGCTCGGGACAGAAACACGCCCGTCATACGGGTCTTGTCACTCGGATCCGGTCATACGGGCCCGCCTCGGGACCGGTCATACGGGTTCGGGCATACGGTTCCCACGGCGCCAAGTGGCGAGGGCGTGCCCGGCGGCTCAGGAGGGCAGCGCCCGCCTCACACCCCCAGCGCGACCAGCCGTTCCTCGGCGCGCTCCGGCGCGTACAAGTACTCGACGACCTGCGCTCCCGCCCCGACGAGGCCAGCCCGCTCCCCCAGCCGGGAGGTCACCACGTCCAGGTGGGCCGTGGAGCGGGGCAGGGCGCGCTGGTAGAGCAGTTCACGGACGCCCGTGAGGAAGGGGGTTCCGGCCAGATCCCCGGCGATCATCAGAACGCCCGGGTTCAGCAGGGTCACCACCGTCGCCAGGACGTCCCCGACGACCCGGCCCGCCTCCCGCGCGAGCGCCGTCGCGCCCGGATGCCCGGCGGTCAGCAGGTCGCGTACGTCCGAGCCGGAGGCCGCCGGCACCCCCGCCTCCGCCAGCCGTCGCGCCACGGCGCCGCCGCTCGCGACCGCCGCGAGACAGCCGTACGAGCCGCACTTGCACAGCGCGTCCGCGCCCTGCGGGACCCGGATGTGGCCGATGTCGCCGGCGCCGCCGTCGATGCCCCGGTATATCGAACCCCCGACCACCACGCCCGCGCCGATGCCCGTGGACACCTTGACCAGTGCGAAGGCCGAGCAGTCGGCGTAGCCGCTGCGCTGTTCGCCGTACGCCATGAGGTTGGCGTCGTTGTCGACCAGGACCGGGACGCCGGCCGGGCCGGAGGCGTGTTCGGTGAAGGCGCGGGCCAGCCGGCCTCTTATGTCGTAGCCGTCCCAGCCGGGCATGATCGGCGGCTGGACGACGCGGCCGGTGTCGCTGTCGACGGGCCCGGGCACGGCGAGGCCGATGCCGCAGACCGCGTGCGCCGGGCGCCCCTCCTTCGCGAGCAACTCGGCGAACCAGCGGCCCAGTTCGTCCAGTACGGCGTCGGGGCCCTCGTCGATGACCAGGGTGCCGGTGTGTTCGGCCTGGATCTCGCCGGTGAGGGAGAGGAGGGCGGCGCGGGCGTGACGGGTGTCGAGGTCGGCGGCGAGGACGAGGGCGTGCGCGTCGTCGAACTCCAGGGTGATGGAAGGGCGTCCGCCGAGCGGGGAGTCGACGGGGCCGCCGGCGCCCTCGCGGAGCCAGCCCGCGCGGAAGAGACGGTCCAGGCGCTGGCCCACGGTCGCCCGGGACAGGCCGGTGGCCTGCTGGAGCGCGCCACGGGTGGTGGCCCGGCCGCTGCGGACCAGCTCCAGCAGATCTCCGGCACCGGCATGACTGCCCACCCTCACGGCCCTTCTGCTCATGCCGCCATTGTCGCGGCCCCTACGGACATTCACTCCCGCGCACCCTCTTGCGTTCACCAACTCTGCATTACATATTGAGTTTTGCGTGTTAAGTAGACGTAACCCTACGGTAGCTACTGCCGAACCCGTCGGCACCTTGCTCTCCGGGAGCCCCGCGTGGATCGCACAACCCAGCTCACCGCCCGTCGGCCAGGGACAGGCGCGCACGTCCGCGGCGATGTATACGATCCGGCCGCACCGACGACGGCCGTGACCGCCCCGACTGCCCCGACCGCTCCGACCGGCTCAGCCTTCTCGAACGGCTCAGCCTTCTCGAACGGTTCGCTGCGCCGCGCGGCGGCGCGGGTGCTGGCCGACAACTGGACGGGCCGGTCCACGGTGCCGTCGCGCACGCTGTATCCGCACCAGTGGTCGTGGGACTCGGCGTTCATCGCGATCGGGCTGCGCCATCTGTCGCCGCTGCGGGCGCAGACCGAGCTGGAGACCCTGCTCGGCGCGCAGTGGGGTGACGGGCGGATCCCGCACATCGTGTTCAACCCCTCCGTGCCGCTGGACGCGTACTTCCCGAGCCCCGACTTCTGGCGCTCCTCGACCGCGGGGCGCGCCGCGGGCGCCCCGCGCACCACGCAGACCTCGGGGATCGTGCAGCCGCCGGTGCACGCGCTGGCGGCGTGGCTGGTGCACCGGGCGGACCCCGGGCTCTCCCGGGCGCGCGGTTTCCTGGCCCGGATGTATCCGCGGCTGGCCGCCTGGCACCGCTATCTGCTGCACCGCCGCGATCTGGGCGGGGGCGGACTGGTGTCGGTGGTCCACCCCTGGGAGCAGGGCATGGACAACAGCCCCGCCTGGGACGCGCCCCTCGCCCGGATCACCCCCGCCCCGGCCCGCTCCTTCCGCCGCGCCGACCTCGACCACGGCTCGGCCGAGGACCGGCCGACGGATCTGGACTACGGGCGGTACGTGCGGCTCGCGGCGGACTACCGGGACGCCGGGTACGCCGACGGGCAGGGCGGGTTCGCCGTCGAGGACCCGGCCTTCAACGCCCTCCTCATCGCCTCCGAGTACGCCCTCGCGCGTATCGCCAAGGAGCTGGGCGCCCCCGGGACCGCCCGGCACGCGCGGGCGGAGCGCCTGACGGCGGCTCTGGTGGAGCGGCTGTGGGACCCGGCGCGGGAGATGTTCCTCTGCCGGGACGTCACCACGGACGCCCTCGTGCCGGAGCGCGGCGTCTCCGGGCTCCTCCCCCTCCTGCTCCCCGGCCTCCCGCGCGAGATCACGGCCGGGCTCGTGCGGACCCTCCACGGCCCGCACTTCGGACTCGGCGCGACCACCCGGCTCGTACCGTCGTACGACCTGACCGGGGAGGCCTTCGATCCGCACCGGTACTGGCGCGGGCCCGCCTGGTTCAACACGAACTGGCTGCTGGAGCGGGGGCTCAGGCTGCACGGGGAGCCGGGCCTGGCCGACGCGCTGCGGGCGGCGCTGCTGGAGACCGCGGGGACGTCCGGGTTCGCCGAGTACGTGGACCCGTACACGGGCGAGGCCTGCGGGGCGCTCGGTTTCGGCTGGACCGCCGCGCTCACGCTCGACCTGCTGCACGGGGACGACCGGGACCACGGCCGCGACCACGGGCACGGCCACGGCCATGACGGGGGCCACGCCGGTGGACGCGCCGACGGCCTCGGCCACGGGTGGCCTCACCGGCCGTACGACGAGCGGCAGCGCGACGACGAGGTCGTGTTCGGCATGTGCGACGACACCGCTGACGGCTTGAGTGACGGCAGGCATGAGTAACGGCATGAGTGACGGCATGAGTGACCAGGGAGGGGACCGGGGATGACGGACCGGCATCACCTGCTCGTGCGCGGCGGGACGTTCGCCGCCGTGGGCGACGGCGGCGACATCAGCGGGGTACGGGGCGGCAGCGCACCGGACGGGCTGTTCGTGCGGGACGCCCGGCATCTGAGCCGGTGGCAGCTGACCGTCGACGGGGCGGTCCCCGAGACGCTCACACCGGTCGCCGACGGGGACACCGCGCGCTGTGTGCTCGTGCCCCGGGGCGGACGCCGGGAGCCGCCCGCGTACACGCTCTTCCGTGAACAGGCCGTCTCCGACAGCGCGTTCGTGGAGACGCTGCGGGTCACCAGCAACCGTTCGGTGGCGACGACCGTGCGGATCGCGATCACCGCGGACGCCGACTTCACCGATCAGTTCGAGCTGCGCTCCGACTTCCGTACCTACGCGAAGAGCGGTGTCGTCAGGAAGCGTGAAGTCCTCGACGACGGAGTGGAGTTCAGCTACCGGCGGGGCGAGTGGCGGTCGTGCACGACGGTGACGGCCGAGCCCGCGCCGGACGGTGTGGAGGAGACCGGGACGGGGGCGCGGCGCCTGGTCTGGGCCCTCGATGTGGCGCCGCACGGCTCGGTGGAGCTGACCTGCCGGGTGATGGCGCGGCCGCACGGCGACCGGCGGGCCCTGCGGGTGCCGCGCTCACCGGGCGCCGAGCGGGACCGGCTGCTGGCGGTGGAGGGCGAGTTCATGGAGGGCGTGGCGTTCCCCACCGGCTGGCCGGAGCTTGCCGCCGCGTGCGCGCGTGGGCTCGCCGATCTGGCCGCGCTCCAGGTGCCGGCGACCGGGCCGGAGGGTGAGGTTCTGCGGGTGCCCGCCGCCGGGGCGCCGTGGTTCCTGACCCTGCTCGGCCGGGACGCCCTGCTCACCTCCCTCTTCGCGCTCCCCTACCGGCCGGAGCCGGCCGCCGCCACCCTGCTCGCGCTCGCCGCGGCCCAGGCGACGGAGGTCGGCGTCGGCTCGGTGGCCCAGCCCGGCAAGATCGTGCACGAGGTGCGGCACGGTGAGCTGGCGCATTTCGGGCAGGTGCCGTACGGGCGTTACTACGGCTCGGTGGACGCGACGCCGCTGTTCCTCGTGCTGCTCGGCGCGTATGTGGAGCAGACCGGGGACGTCACCCTCGCCCGCCGCCTCGAAGCGCAGGCGCGGGCCGCGGTCGGCTGGATGCTCGACCACGGCGGGCTCACCTCGCGCGGCTACCTGGTCTACCGCGCAGACCAGGGCGGCCTCGCCAACCAGAACTGGAAGGACTCCCCCGGCTCGATCTGCTCCGCCGACGGCAGCCGGCCCGCCGCCGGGCCGGTGATGGCGGCGGGTGCGCAGGGGTACGCGTACGACGCGCTGCGCCGCACCGCCGTCCTGGCGCGCACGGTCTGGGAGGACGAGGTGTACGCGGCGCTGCTCGAACAGGCGGCGGGCGATCTCCGCGACCGTTTCCAGCGGGACTTCTGGATGCCGCGGCACGGCTTTCCCGCGCTGGCGCTGGACGGCGAGGGCAGGCAGGTCGACGCGCTCGCCTCGGACGCGGGGCATCTGTTGTGGTCGGGGCTGCTGGACAAGGAGTACGGGAAGCTGGTGGGCCGGCGGCTCCTGGAGCCGGACTTCTTCTCCGGGTGGGGGGTGCGGACGCTGGCCGCCGGGCAGCCCGCGTACCACCCGCTGTCCTACCACCGGGGGTCGGTCTGGCCGCACGACAACGCGCTGATCACGCTGGGGCTCGCGCGGTACGGGCTGCACGACGAGGCCCGGACGGTGGCCTCCGGCATGGTGGACGCGGCGACGGCGGCGGGGCATCGGCTGCCGGAGGTGCTGGCCGGGTACGGGCGGGACACGCATCCGGAGCCGGTTCCGTATCCGCACGCGTGTGTGCGGGAGTCGCGCTCGGCGGCGGCGCCGTTGGCTCTGCTCACTGCGGTCGGCGGAGCGTGAGCGCTCCGCTGGGTGGGGTGGGGGGCGGCGTTTGTTGTGGGGGTGGTGGGTGGGTGCGGGTTCGTCGTGGTTGCTCGGCTGCGCCTGGCAGCTCGGGGGTGCGTGTGGTTCGGCGGGTGCGGGTCGTGGGGGGTTGCTCGCGCCGTTCCCCGCGCCCCCTGACGGGGCCCGTGCCAGTGGCTCGGCTGCGCCTGGCAGCTCGGGGGCGCGTGTGGTTCGGCGGGTGCGGGTCGTGGGGGGGTGCTCGCGCCGTTCCCCGCGCCCCTGACGGGGCCCGTGCCGGGGGCTCGCCGCGCCCCTTGTGGGGCGCTCAGCTCGACCGGAACAGCGGCAGAACGGGGCGTCTAGCCGCCGGACGTGTCCAGTTCGGCTTCCTCTCCCACGCCCGCGCAGTCGTACGGGTCCTTGAGCCAGCCGTCCGGCAGGACTACGCGGTTGTTGCCGGAGGTGCGGCCGCGTGGGCCGTCGGCGCCGGTCGGCCAGGGCTGGTCGAGGTCCAACTCGTCGAGGCCGGAGCGGAGTTCGGCGAGGGAGGAGGTGATGGCGAGGCGTTTGCGCATCTCGGAGCCGACCGCGAAGCCCTTGAGGTACCAGGCCACGTGCTTGCGGAAGTCGACGACACCCTTGGACTCGTCGCTGCTCCACTCGCCCAGCAGGGTGGCGTGCCGGACCATGACGTCGGCGACCTCCCGGAGCGCGGGGCGCGCGAGATCCTCCGTACGCCCCTCGAACGCGGCCACCAGGTCCGCGAACAGCCACGGCCGCCCCAGGCAGCCGCGCCCGACGACCACGCCGTCACAGCCGGTCTCGCGAACCATCCGCAGCGCGTCCTCGGCCGACCAGATGTCGCCGTTGCCGAGGACCGGGATCTCGGGGACGTGCTCCTTGAGACGGGCGATGGCGTCCCAGTCGGCCGTGCCGCCGTAGTGCTGGGCGGCGGTGCGGCCGTGCAGGGCGATCGCGGTGACGCCCTCCTCGACGGCGATGCGCCCGGCGTCGAGGTAGGTGATGTGGTCGTCGTCGATGCCCTTGCGCATCTTCATGGTGACCGGCAGGTCGCCCGCCCCGCTCACGGCCTCGCGGAGGATCGCGCGCAGCAGGTTCCGCTTGTACGGGAGGGCCGAGCCGCCGCCCTTGCGGGTCACCTTGGGGACGGGGCAGCCGAAGTTGAGGTCGATGTGGTCGGCGAGGCCCTCCTCCGCGATCATACGGACGGCCTTGCCGACGGTCGCCGGGTCCACGCCGTAGAGCTGGATCGAGCGCGGCTGCTCGGTCGCGTCGAAGCGGATCAGCTGCATGGTCTTCTCGTTGCGCTCGACCAGCGCCCGCGTGGTGATCATCTCGCTGACGAACAGGCCCTTGCCGCCGCTGAACTCCCGGCACAGGGTGCGGAAGGGCGCGTTCGTGATGCCGGCCATGGGGGCCAGGACGACGGGCGGGGTGACGGTGTGCGGGCCGATCCGCAGGGGGGCCGGCGCGAGGGAGACGGGCGTGGACATTCCCCCATTGTCACGCACCCGGACGCGTGCCCGCGATTCATTAGTTAGGCGCACTATAGAGTCCCGCCGTACGATGAGCCGCATGCCCGAGCTCAGCCGCCGCCACCGTCTGCTCGTGCTCGCGATCTGCTGCACCAGCCTGCTGATCGTGAGCCTGGACAACACCGTCCTGAACGTCGCCCTGCCCTCGATGCAGCGTGACCTGGACGCGAGCCTCGCGGGCCTGCAGTGGACGATCGACGCCTACACCCTGGTCCTGGCCGCCCTGCTGATGCTGGCGGGCTCCACCGCGGACCGGATCGGCCGCAAGCGGGTCTTCATGGCGGGCCTGGTCGTCTTCGCGGCCGGCTCGCTGCTGTGCTCCCTCGCGCCGAACCTGGAGTCGCTGGTCGTCTTCCGCATGGTGCAGGCCGTCGGCGGCTCGATGCTCAACCCGGTGGCCATGTCGATCATCACCAACACGTTCACGGACCCGCGCGAGCGGGCCCGGGCGATCGGCGCCTGGGGTGCGGTCGTGGGCATCTCGATGGCCGCCGGACCGATCATCGGCGGCCTCCTGGTGGAGTCGGTGGGCTGGCGCTCGATCTTCTGGATCAATCTGCCGGTCGGGCTGGCCGCGCTCCTGCTGACCTGGCGGTTCGTCCCCGAGTCCCGCGCCCCGAAGGCCCGCCGCCCCGACCCCGTCGGACAGCTCCTCGTCATCGCGCTGCTCGGCTCCCTCACCTACGCGATCATCGAGGCGCCGACCGCCCCGCCCGGCGAGACCCTCGCCCTCGGCATGGTCGCCCTCGCGGCGCTGCTCGGCCTCCTGCGGTACGAACCCCGCCGCCACGAACCCCTCATCGACCTGCGCTTCTTCCGCTCGGCCCCGTTCAGCGGGGCGACGGTGATAGCGGTCAGCGCGTTCGCCGGGCTCGGCGGTTTCCTGTTCCTGTCGACGCTGTACCTGCAGAACGTGCGCGGCCTGGACGCCCTGCACGCCGGCCTGTGGATGCTGCCGATGGCCGTCCTGTGCTTCGTCTGCGCGCCCGTCGCCGGCCGGCTGGTCGGCAGCCGGGGCCCGCGGCTGCCGCTGCTGGTCGCCGGGATCGCCATGACCGCGAGCGGGGTGCTCTTCGCCGCGTTCGAGGCCGAGACCGGGAACGTCACCCTCGTCATCGGCTACGTCCTGTTCGGCCTCGGCTTCGGCTTCGTCAACGCGCCCATCACCAACACGGCCGTGTCCGGGATGCCGCGCGCCCAGGCCGGGGTCGCCGCGGCGGTCGCCTCCACCAGCCGCCAGATCGGCCAGACCCTGGGGGTCGCGGTGATCGGCGCGGTGCTGGCGGCGGGCATCGGCTCGTCGTCGTACGCCGACGCGTTCGGGTCGGCGGCCCGCCCCGCCTGGTGGATCGTCGCGGCGTGCGGCTTCGCCGTGCTGGTGCTGGGGGCCCTGACCACCGGGGTGTGGGCCCGGGAGACGGCCGACCGGACGGCCCGCCGCCTGGAGGCGGCGGAGGTCCGGGACGCGGCGGGGGTCGGGTCGTAGCCCCCAACACCCTCTCCACGGCCGCGGGCTCTGAGCGCCGGGACGGCCGGGCGGCCCCCGGTGCGAGCGGTTTCTCCGGCTTGCTCCGGGTCTGCGGTCCCGGCCGGGTCGAACGCCGGTGCCTCGCGCGACGAAACCGGTAACGCCTGGGACAACTCCTGGTGCGATCCGCCCCGTTGATGTTGGTCTTGCCGCACACTCCTCACGGACGTGGAACGGGACCGTGCGGGTGTCGGCCGGAGGGGTCATGCGGCAGATCAAGCAGATCAACACGAGCAGGGTGAGCCGCTGGGACCAGCACGGGCGGGAGCACACCGTGCGGGTCCAGCGCACGGGGGTGCAGCGCACGATCCGCTGCGACACCTGCGGCTGGCGCAGGGGCGCGCAGTTCCTGCCGTGGCTGAAGGCGGAGGAACACCTCGCCGAGGCCCACCAGGCGACGGTGAACCCCGCGGGCTCGTGACCGCCCCTGGACTCGGGCCCGGGCAGCCTCGCGACCACCCCGGCACCACGGACCCGACAGGCTCGCGACCAGCCCCGGCCCCCGCACACCCGGGCAGCCTCGCGACCACCCCGGCACCACAGACCCCGGCGGCCCCGCGACCGGCCCCGGCCCCCTCACACCCGGACGGGTTCGGGTCCGCCCCCGGCCCTCAGCCCTGTCGGTCCAGCGCTTCCGCGACCTGCTTGATCACCCGCCGCCAGTGTGCCCGTTGGCGTTCCCGCTCCTCGGGGCCCGCCATGCGCTCCTGATGGAAGACGAGCACCGACCTGCCGCCCCCGGCCGCCGACACGGCGACCTGCACGGTCGTGTCGCCGTAGGTGACGCGGATGCGGTCGCCGGGCCGGTAGCCGCGCACCTCGCCCGTGGCGCCCGCGGCGGTCTTGTACGACGCCCCGCGCTCGGGGGTGAGCCGTGCCCCGGCCCCGAGCCACAGTTCCAGCCCGCGCGGTCCGCTGATGAACTCCCAGACGGCGGCGGGCGACTGGGGCAGGGTGCGGGAGACGCCGACTTCCCATCCGGCGTCCCTGGTGAGTCCGGTGGATCGCGTGGTCATGGGGTTCATCCTTTCTCGTGGACCGCTGCCGGCCGGCGTACCCGCCGCCCGGTCCCGGCCGCTCATTCGACCGGGCCCGCCCCGGAGCGGCGTACGCGGTGGGCGCGGACCTTGTGACGGTTGCCGCAGTGCTCCATCGAGCACCAGCGGCGGCGGCCGGGGCGTGAGGTGTCGACGTACAGGAGGTAGCAGCGGTCACCGGCGCACATGCGGATCCGCTGCGCGTACGGCCCGGTGAGGAGGTCGACGGCGTCCCGGGCGACCGTGGACAGGAGCTGCGGGCCGGTCGCCGGGCCGGGGGCCCAGCCCCGGGTGCCGTCCGCGCCGATGGCGGGTGCCAGCGGCGGGCGGGCGGCGGCGTCGTTGACGAGGTCGAGGTCGGCGGTGTCCGCCGGGGCTATGCCCAGCTCGGGGAGCCCGCCGCCGACGACACGGGAGACGGCCGTACGGGTCAGCGCGTCGCGCAGCCGCCGGGCGTACGCCACGTCGTCCTCCGTGACATGGAGGGCGGGGGGCGTCGGGGTGAGCCGGGACTGCTCGGCCCAGGCGACCAGGTCGCCGGGGGTGTGCAGCACCTCGTAGCGGGTCAGGGCGCCGGGGCCGCCGGTGATGAGCAGCTCCAGGCAGAGGGCGCCCGGATCGAACCGGAAGACGTTCCCGGAGTAGGACCGCAACCGGATGCCCGACACTCCCGGCGCCCCCTTCGGGGCCGATGCCCTGGACGACAAACCCATGTAACCAATATAACCGGTTACATGACTGCCGCACTGAACTGGAAACTGGTCATCGACTCGCGGGACGCCCAGCCCCTGGCAGACTTCTGGGCCGCGGCGCTGGGCTACGAGGTGGAGGACCCCAGCACGCTGATCAGCCATCTCCTGGCCACCGGCGACCTGCCCGAGGCCGCCGTCGCCGAGCACGACGGCCACCACGTCTTCCGCGGCTACGCCGCCGTCCGCCACCCCGACGACCCGTACGACCCGTTCACCGGTGTCGGCAAGGGCCGCCGTCTGCTCTTCCAGGACGTCCCCGAACCCAAGTCGGGCAAGAACCGACTCCACATCGACGTCCACGCCGGCCCGGACGGGCTGGAGGCGCTGGCCGTCCGCATGGAGACTCTCGGCGCAACCCGGGTCGAGGAGTTCGACCGGGGCCCGGCCGGGCACTGGTGGGTGATGCGGGACCCGGAGGGCAACGAGTTCTGCGTGGCGTAGGCGCCGGGCCGGGGGGCCGGCGTCAGGCCCGCAGGCCCCGCGTCACCAGCTCCACGACCGCCTCGAACTGGGCCTCGATGTCCGGCTGCCGCCAGGTGGGGGCGTAGGAGGGGTCGTGGAAGCGGGCGGTGGCGTGGAACACGGCCCGGGCGGTGGCGGCGGGGTCGGTGGCGGCGAAGGCGCCGGCGGCGACGCCGGACCGGACGATGTCGGCCAACTGGCCGGTCAGGTCGGCGATATGGGCGCCGACGGCCTCACCGCTCTCGTCCGTCAGCACCTGGTAGGTGGCGAACAGCTCGGGGTCGTCCCCGGCCTTGCGGCGCTTGGCCGCGAAGAGGGCGGACAGCCAGGCGCGCAGCCGGGCCTCCGGGTCGCGGTCCTCGGCGGCGACGGCGGTCAGGGTCGCCGTCGTACGGTCCAGCCAGCGCTTGGTCACCGCTTCCCGCAGCACCGCCTTCGTACGGAAGTGGCGGTAGACGCTTCCGTGACTGACGCCGAGCGCGCGGGCCACGTCGACCACGGTGGCCTTGGCGGGCCCGTGGCGGCGCAGGACCTCCTCGGTCGCTTCGAGGATGCGCTCGGGGGTCAGGGTCTCGGAGGTCGGTGACATGGGGGGAACCGTACCCGGCGGACGGATCAGCGCTCGCTGTCGAGGTGCGCCATCTGGGCCGCGGGGTAGCGCTCGCCCGCCGCCGCGCCGGCCGGGACGGCGTCCTCGATCGCCGCGAGGTCGGCCGCGTCCAGGGTGACCTCCAGCGTGCCCAGCGCCTCGGCCAGGCGGTCCCGGCGGCGGGCGCCCACCAGCGGTACGACGTCCTCGCCGCGCGAGAGCACCCAGGCGATGGCGATCTGCGCGACCGACACCCCCTTCTGCTCCGCGATCTTCCGCAGCGCCTCCACCAGATCCAGGTTGCGCTGGAGGTTGTCCCCCTGGAAGCGGGGCGAGAACGCCCGGAAGTCCCCCTCCGCCAGTTGCCGGTCGCGGGTGAAGTGACCGGAGATCAGGCCGCGGGAGAGGACGCCGTACGCCGTGATCGCGATGCCCAGCTCGCGGGCGGTCGGCAGGATCTCGTCCTCGATGCCGCGCGAGATGAGGGAGTACTCGATCTGGAGGTCCGTGATCGGGGCCGTGGCGGCGGCGCGGCGGATCGTCTCCGCGCCGACCTCGCTGAGGCCGATGTGCCGGACGTACCCCTTCTCGACCAGTTCGGCGATGGCCCCGACGGTCTCCTCGATCGGCACGTCGGGGTCGACCCGGGCGATCCGGTAGACGTCGATGTGGTCCGTGCCGAGGCGCTGGAGGGAGTACGCGGCGAAGTTCCTGACCGCCGCCGGGCGGCCGTCGTACCCGGACCAGGCTCCGTCCGGGTCGCGCAGCGCCCCGAACTTGACGCTGGTCAGGGCCTGTTCGCGGTGGGCGGTGGGCGCGGTGCGCAGGGCCTCGCCGATCAGCAGTTCGTTGTGGCCCATGCCGTAGAAGTCGCCCGTGTCCAACAGGGTCACACCGGCTTCGAGGGCCGCGTGGATCGTCGCGATGGACTCGGCCCGGTCGGCCCCGCCGTACAGCGCGGACATGCCCATGCAGCCGAGGCCGAGGGCGGAGACCTGGGGGCCGGTGGATCCGAGGGGGCGGGTCTGCATCGTCGTCGTCATGGCTCCACAGTGACATGACAGCTGACAGATTTCAATATCTGTCAGCTGTCATGTGTCAGTCGCGCTTCACCCTGCGCTCAGCCCGGGCGCCCGCCTGCGGCGCACACCCTGCCCGGTCGCGTTCATCAGCCCTGTCGCAGCGGTATCGCCAGGTCCACCACCTGGCGGCCCTTCGGGAAGGTCCCTGCCGAACTCGCCTTCCCCGTCAGCAGGTTGACGGCGAGCAGCCGCGCCCCCGTCACCGCGTACCCGGCGTTCACCCCGCTCCCCGACGAGCTGTAGATGTCGAACCCGGCCTTCGGCGGGGCGTCCACGCCGAGCTTGCCCGTGGGGGCGAGGTTGCCCGCGTTGGCCGGGGACTGGACGGAGATCTGGTCCTGGGCGGTGTCGAGGTCGAAGAGGGTGGTCGCGGTGGCGGCGTCGAGGTCGTTGTTCGTGTACGCGGCCCCGGTCGCCCCCCGCGCGGTGACGCCGGCCGTGGCGGGCGGGACCGGCGGGTTGACGAGGGTGCCGTCGACGGCCGTGGTGCCGGCGGCCGGGGCGCCCTGGGGGTCGTCGAGGTTGTGACGGAGGTTCTGGCCGGAGTCGCTGATCACCCGGAGGCGGTTGGCGGCGGGGTTGAAGTCGACGCCGTACGCCGTGCCCTGGAGGGCGACGGTGAGCTGGGAGACCTTGGTGGCCTTGGCGCCCACCTCGCGCAGGGTGTAGACACCGCCCTTGTCGCCGACGCCGTACAGCCTGTTGTTCTGGACGCGGTAGTCGATGCCGACGAGCCTGGTGTCGCCCTTGAGGCCGCGGACCCTGCCGAGCGGGACGGCGGCGCCGGGCTTGTCGAGGCGGAAGACGACGAGCCGCTGGTCGGCGGTGAGACCGACGGCCTTCAGCCCGCCGGGCACCTTCGCCCCGCTGCCGACCACACCGCCCTTGGACTCGATGCCGGCCCCGGTGCCGGAGGAGCCGCGCGCCGCGACCTCCGTCGACGCCGCCGATCCGCCCGGCGCCCCGGACTCGCCCAGTGCCCCGGTGCCGACGGCACCGACCGTCCCGATCGCCACCGCCATGGTCAGTACGCCGATGACCACTTGCTTGCGCATGAACGCCCCCGTGAAGATGCGCGACCCGCCCTCTGCGGGCCGTGTGCCCTCTCCTTCGGAACCGGCGGGGGTCCGGATTGGTGGGTCGTAGGAGATTTTTCCGGGAACTGCGGAAGTTGCCTCGACGCTCCGTTGGACACCATTCATCCGCTCTCGGAGAATTCGAGGTGTCCGCCGTCGGCCCGCAGTGGTGGCCCCGGGGCCGCGCCGTGCGGGTCGAGCGACGCGGCGGCTGGGCCCCCGCGCCTTCGAGCCCTTCGAGACGGTGACCTCGAAGATCACCCGGGCCTTCGACCACACGGCGCTCTTCACCGACCTGGACCTGTAAACACGCAGTTCCCCGGCCCACCCGAGGGGCGCGGGGAACTGCGCGATCAGCCACGACGAACCCGCGGCCGCTCAATCATCCGAGGAGGCAACCCGTCAGGCGCCCACAAGCCGACCCGCGAGGTAGCCCTCGATCTGGTCCAGCGACACCCGCTCCTGCTTCATCGAGTCCCGCTCGCGCACGGTCACCGCGTTGTCGTCGAGCGTGTCGAAGTCGACGGTCACGCAGTACGGCGTACCGATCTCGTCCTGGCGCCGGTAGCGGCGGCCGATCGCGCCCGCGTCGTCGAAGTCGATGTTCCAGTTCTGGCGCAGCGCCGCGGCCAGCCCCTTCGCCTTCGGGGACAGCTCGGGGTTGCGGGAGAGCGGGAGCACCGCGACCTTCACCGGCGCGATGCGGTGGTCCAGGCGCAGCACGGTGCGCTTCTCCAGCTTGCCCTTGGCGTTGGGCGCCTCGTCCTCGGTGTAGGCGTCGAGCAGGAACGCCAGCATCGTGCGGCCGACACCGGCGGCCGGCTCGATGACGAACGGCGTGTACCGCTCGCTGGACTCCTGGTCGTAGTACGACAGGTCCTGGCCGGAGGCCTTGGAGTGGGCGGAGAGGTCGTAGTCGGTGCGGTTGGCGACGCCCTCCAGCTCACCCCACTCGTTGCCGCCGAACTGGAAGCGGTACTCGATGTCGGCAGTGCGCTTGGAGTAGTGGGAGAGCTTCTCGGCCGGGTGGTCGTACCAGCGCATGTTCTCCTCGCGCATGCCCAGGCCGGTGTACCAGTTCCACCGCTCCTGCATCCAGTACTCCTGCCACTTCTCGTCCTCGCCCGGCTTGACGAAGAACTCCATCTCCATCTGCTCGAACTCGCGGGTGCGGAAGATGAAGTTGCCGGGCGTGATCTCGTTGCGGAAGGACTTGCCCATCTGGGCGATGCCGAACGGCGGCTTGCGGCGCGAAGTGGTCTGCACCTGGGCGAAGTTGGTGAAGATGCCCTGGGCGGTCTCGGGGCGCAGGTAGGCGACGGAGCCGGTGTCCTGGGTGGGGCCGAGGTGCGTGGAGAGCAGACCCGAGAACTGCTTGGGCTCGGTGAACTGGCCCTTGGTGCCGCAGTTGGGGCAGTTGACGTCCACGAGGCCGTTCTCCGGGAGACGGCCCTTCTTCGCCTCGTACGCCTCCTCAAGGTGGTCCGCGCGGAACCGCTTGTGGCAGGAGGTGCACTCGGTGAGCGGGTCGGAGAAGGTGGCGACGTGGCCGGAGGCGACCCAGACCTCGGGGGCCAGGATGACGGACGAGTCGATACCGACCACGTCCTCGCGCGACGTCACCATGTAGCGCCACCACTGACGCTTGATGTTCTCCTTGAGCTCGACACCCAGCGGTCCGTAGTCCCAGGCGGCACGCTGGCCGCCGTAGATCTCGCTGCACGGGAATACGAAGCCACGGCGCTTGCTCAGGCTGACGATGGTGTCGATCTTGTCGGCGGCCACGGTGCTCTCTTCATTACGACGACGGGCGACGAAGCGATGCGCTCCTGGAGGGAAGCGAACGCGCTTCAGAGCGAATGCCTCAGGTTACCGGCGGGGGCTGCCCTCCGATCAAATCGGTTCGGAGAAGGAGACGGGAAGGAGGGGACGAGAGCCGGACAAAGGCCTTACCAAGGGCTTACCACCAGGCTTGTTGACAATCGTTTCCAGATAAGATGAAAATGACTGTCATGAACGTACGACGACGCCCGCGTCCCCTCATATCCGGGACCGCCGCGGCGGTGGCCACCGCACTCGGCCTCGCCACCCTCTCGGCATGCTCCTCCGACAGCGCCGCCGCAGGCAACACGGACAAGTTCGACGTCGTCGCGTCGTTCTACCCGATGGCCTTCCTCGCCGAGCAGATCGGCGGGAAGTACGTGCACGTCACCAGTCTGACCGAACCCGGCCAGGAGCCGCACGACCTGGAGATCAGCGCCAAGCAGACGGCCGCCCTCCAGGAGTCGGACGCCGTGCTCTACCTCAAGGGCCTGCAGCCCTCCGTCGACGACGCGGTCGCGCAGTCCGAGGTCGGGACGAAGATCAACGCCGCCACGCTGACCGCCATGGAGCACCACGGCAACGAGGTCGGCGGCCACTCGGCCGAGCACGACGACCACGAGAACGAGGAGCTGGAGGGCAAGGACCCGCACATCTGGCTCGACCCCGTGAAGTACGCGGAGGTCGCCAAGGGGGTCGGCGCCGCCTTCGAGAAGGCCGACCCGGACCACGCCTCGACGTACAAGACCAACACCGAGGCCCTGGTCATGAAGCTGGGCGCGCTCGACGACCAGTTCGAGAACGGTCTGAAGAACACCGACACCAAGGTCTTCATCACCACCCACGCCGCCTTCGGCTACCTCGCCGAGCGCTACGGCCTCACCGAGGAGGCCATCTCCGGCCTCGACCCCGAGTCCGAGCCGAGTGGCGCGCGGGTCAAGGCACTTGAGACCATGGCGAAGGCCGACGGCGTGACCACCGTGTTCTACGAGACACTGGTCAGCGACAAGACCGCGAAGACCATCGCCGCCGACGCGAACCTCAGGACCGACGTCCTCGACCCGATCGAGGGCATCACCGCGAAGTCGCGCGGCAAGGACTACTTCGCGGTGCAGGAAGCCAACCTGAAGGCACTCCGGACAGCCCTGGGAGCCAAGTGACCTCGTCGACCCTCCGGAGGCAGCAGGCATGACCGAGCCCGTCATCTCGTTGCGCGGCGTCCGCGCCGAACTGGGCTCGCGCACGGTCCTGCGCGGCATCGACCTCACCGTCCACCGCGGTGAGGTCGTCGCGCTGCTCGGCGCCAACGGCTCCGGCAAGTCCACCGCCGTCCGCACGGTGATCGGGCAGGTACCGGTGAGCGACGGCGAGATCGAGCTGTTCGGCACCCCGCGCCGCCGCTTCCGCGACTGGCGGCGCGTCGGGTACG
The DNA here is from genome assembly GCF_053593335.1 of Streptomyces sp. NPDC002324. NCBI lineage: Bacteria > Bacillati > Actinomycetota > Actinomycetes > Kitasatosporales > Streptomycetaceae > Streptomyces > Streptomyces sp. NPDC002324. Next base: position 50,418 of record NZ_JBSFCF010000014.1, on the reverse strand, counting down.
TACCGCAGCGCACGACCGCGGCGGGCGGCGTGCCCGCGACCGTGACGGAGATCGTGGCCTCGGGCCGGCTCTCCCGCACCCGTCTCGGCATCCTGCGCAAGGCCGACCGCGAGGCGATCCGGCGCGCCCTGGAGCTGGTCGGCATGGCGGACCGCGCCAAGGACTCGGTGAACGCCCTCTCCGGCGGCCAGCACCAGCGCGTCCTCATCGCCCGCGCCCTCGCCTGCGAACCCGAGCTGCTGATCATGGACGAGCCGATGGCGGGCGTCGACCTGGCCAGCCAGGAGGTCCTGGCCGCCACCCTGCGCGAGCAGGTCACCAAGGGCACCACGGTGCTGCTGGTCCTCCACGAACTGGGTCCGCTGGAGCCGCTGATCGACCGCGCGGTCGTCCTGCGCGACGGCTGCGTCACCCACGACGGCCCGCCCCCGGAGGCGGTCGGCCAGCACGCCCTGCCCGGCCACGACCACGTCCACCCGCACGCGGCCCCCGGCGCCGAGCCGGTCCGCACCGGCCTGCTGAGCTGAGAAGGCACCCACGATGGACATCCTCGACTACGCCTTCATGCAGCGGGCCCTGCTGGCCGCCGTCCTCGTCGGCATCACCGCCCCCGCCATCGGCATCTACCTCGTCCAGCGCCGCCAGGCCCTCATGGGCGACGGCATCGGCCATGTCGCCATGACCGGCGTCGGCCTCGGCTTCATGCTGTCGTGGTCCCCGGTCTGGATGGCGACGCTCGTGTCCGTGGCCGGCGCCGTGCTGATGGAGCTGATCCGCTGGTACGGCAGGACGCGCGGCGACATCGCGCTCGCCATGCTCTTCTACGGCGGCATGGCGGGCGGTGTGATGCTCATCAACCTCGCGCCCGGCGGCACCAACGCCAACCTGATGTCGTTCCTCTTCGGTTCGCTGTCGACCGTGTCACAGGAGGACATCACCGCGATCTGCGTCCTGGCCGCGTTCGTGATCGTGATGACCCTCGCCCTGCGGCGGCAGCTGTTCGCGGTCAGCCAGGACGAGGAGTTCGCCCGGGTCACCGGCCTGCCGGTCCGCGCGCTGAACCTGCTGACGGCGGTCACGGCGGCCGTGACCGTGACGGTCGCCATGCGCGTCGTCGGCCTGCTGCTGGTGTCCGCGCTGATGGTCGTCCCCGTCGCCGCCGCACAGCAGCTCACCCGCAGTTTCGCGGCCACCTTCGCGGTCGCCGTCGCCATCGGGGTCTGCGTCACCATCGGCGGCACGGTCACCTCGTACTACCAGGACGTGCCCCCCGGCGCGACCATCGTGCTGCTCGCCATCGCCGCGTTCATGCTGCTCACCGCGCTGGCGACCCCCCTGGCCCGGCGGCGCGCGAAGGCCCTGCAGGCGTTGGCCGGCGACCCGGCGGAGTGCGGGATCGCGAAGACCGACGAGGTCGGCGGGGCCGTCGCCGGAGCGGGAAAGCCCGGGGACACGGTTCCCGCCAGCCGGGCCTCCGTCGAGGGGTCCACGGGCTGACCGGCGTCCGCGGCAACCCGGCCGGTGCGCGCGGGCTGGCACAATGGCCCCCGCAAGACCGCTACGTGAGGAGGCAACGGTGACGACCGCCGGACCCGTACGAGGTCGTTCCACCCGGCAGCGGGCGGCCGTGGCCGCGGCTCTCGACGAGGTCGACGAGTTCCGCAGCGCGCAGGAACTCCACGACATGCTCAAGCACAAGGGCGACTCGGTCGGGCTCACCACCGTGTACCGCACGCTCCAGTCCCTCGCCGACGCGGGCGAGGTCGACGTCCTGCGCACCTCCGACGGCGAGTCGGTGTATCGCCGCTGCTCCACCGGCGAGCACCACCACCACCTCGTCTGCCGCGTCTGCGGCAAGGCCGTGGAGGTGGAGGGCCCGGCGGTCGAGAAGTGGGCCGACGCGATCGCGGCGGAACACGGCTTCGTGAACGTGGCCCACACGGTGGAGATCTTCGGCACCTGCGAGGAGTGCGCGGCGAAGACCTCGTGAGGCCGGCCGGGCCGCATCGGGCCCGGCCACCCGGAGCCGGATCCGTCCCGGCCCGCTCCGCCTAGGCCTTGCGGCCGAAGCAGCGCTCCAGCTCGTCCAGGTCGTAGAAGGCGCTGTGCCTCGACACCGGACGGCAGCCGGCCTTGAAGGCGGTCTCCTTCTCGTTGTAGAGCATCCGGACCAGGTACGTGGAGCCCTTCCGGAAGACGTCCCACTGGATGTTCGCGCCCAGCGGCGCCACGTCCGCCCCGCGCCAGGGGTTGTCCGCGTAGGTGTACGGCCGCCCGGCGGCGGCACCCTTCGTGCTGCCCGGCAGGCCCATCAGCGCGGCGAGCGGGATGATCTCCTCGGCGTGGGTGAACCGCAGCTCCGCGCCCAGCTCGCTCGTGCCGTCGCGCTCGGCCTCGGCCCGCGCGAAGAAGTCGTCGAGCAGGACGTCGGCCATCCGGTAGGTGATGTCGCCGTCGGCGAAGCTCGGGCCCTTCTCGTAGAAGTCCTCGGCGTCGCCGAGGTAACCGAACCAGGCGGCGTCGGACCGCGAGAGGTACCGGTCCATCCCCCAGCCCCTGCCGCCGGGGCTCTCCTCACTCATGGCGGGGGCGATGGCGTAGAGGTTGTAGACGGCCTCGGCGGCGTCGACGGCGCTGCCGGTCGAGGCGAACTCACCGGCCTCGATCCGCTGCACGAACGCCGGCTTGAAGATCTTCTTCAGTACGTTCGTGGCGGCGCGGGCCGTGGCCGGCTGGTCCTTGATGCCCTTGAGGGTGTCCGCGAGCCGCTGGTCGTTCGCCAGCCAGGTCTGGTACGCGGCGCCGCCGGAGGACTTGTGGAAGTACAGCAGGTTCTTGTCGGTGCGGGTGGGGCCGATGAGCGGCTCGACGCCCGGGGCGGCGTCGCCGAGGGCGGCGGCGAAGGTGGTGCCGCTGTCGACGGCCCGCCCCTGCCCGGAGCTGACCACGTCGATCCGCCCCGCGTCCGCGGGGTCCCGGGCGATCCGCCGGAACAGCCCCGGCAGCCGCTTCACCAGCCGGGTGGCCGTGTCCCGCATCTCCCGCTTGCCGCGCCCGCTGAGGTTGCCGTACCCGATCTTCGCCATGGCGGCTTCGAGGGCGCGCACCCGGGGCCCGAACTCCCGTCCGCGCGAGGTGAGTTGGCCCTCGCTCGACGCTCTGTCCCACAGCGCGAGGATCAGGTCGCCGTCCGCGGCGTCGGTCGCCGAGCGCGAGCCGTGCCGGGAGACGTTCTCCGTGAACACCGGGACGAAGCCCCTGGGCGCGCTCTGGTACGTGCGGGCGTCCTGCCTCGGCGCGTACGTGGCCTTCGTGCCGTAGCCGAGGGTGGTGGCCGAGGTGTGCCGACCGGTCGTGGCCTGCGCCGGCAGCGGGGCGACCAGCAGGGCGCTGAGGCCGAGGGCCAGGGCGGGGGCGGTGCGTCTCATGGTGGACCGTTCCGTCATGTGTCGGGGAGAGCCGGGGAGAGCCGGGGATCTCCCTCATGCTTCGTGGACGACATGAACGCGCCGTGGCTGAAAAGTATGGTCCCGCCCAAGTGCCGCACCGGCCCGCGCCAAGCGCTCCGGACCGAACGCTCCGGGCCGAGCGCTCAGGGCCGAACGCTCCGGGCCGAGCGCTCCCGGCCGAGCGTCACAGCCGGGCCAGGCCTTCCCGGGCGAGGACGGCCCGCAGCCGCTCGGCGTCGGCGGGGACGCGCAGGCCCCGCTTCGGCAGCACGGTGAAGCGGGGCACCTGGGAGTGCCCGTCGAGCAGGACGAAGGTGTGCGGGGTCTCCGCGTACCGGGACACCTGTGACCAGCGGGCCACCCGCTCGGTGCCCCGGTCGTGCTCCACGGTCACGCCCCAGGAGTCCAGCACCGTGCGGTGGACGCCGAGCGGTGCCGCGCGGCGGTGGAGCCGGCGGGCCTCGACGTGCGGGAGGACCAGCAGCCCGAGGACCGGGGCGGCCGTCATCACCAGCACCTTGGGGTCGGGCACGGCGCCGAGCAGCGTCGGCACCGCCGCCAGGACCAGACCCAGGGTGCCGGAGACGAGCAACAGCCCCCTCCCCCACCGGCCGGCCGAGGAGGCACGGGTGGACGCGCGGACCGCCTCGCGGAAGTCCCGGGCCGTCGCCCGGTACTCCAGCTCCACGTTCTCCCCAGCGGCCTCGGCCAAGGGTCAGTCCTCCGTCCGGCCCTCCATGGCGAGCAGTTCCTCGTTCGGGATCGCGCCGCCGAAGCGGCGGTCGCGGGAGGCGAACTCCAGGCAGGCGCGCCACAGGTCACGGCGGTCGAAGTCGGGCCACAGCACGTCCTGGAAGACCATCTCGGCGTAGGCGCTCTGCCAGAGCAGGTAGTTGGAGGTGCGCTGTTCGCCGCTGGGGCGCAGGAAGAGGTCGACGTCCGGCATGTCCGGGTAGTAGAGGTACTTCGCGAAGGTCTTCTCGGTGACCTTGGAGGGGTCGAGGCGGCCCGCGCGGACGTCCTCGGCGAGGGCCTGGGCCGCGTCGGCGATCTCGGCACGGCCGCCGTAGTTCATGCAGAAGTACAGCGTCAGCCGGTCGTTGTCCTTGGTCTGCTCCTGGGCGACCTGGAGTTCCTTGGCGACCGACTTCCACAGCTTGGGCATCCGGCCCACCCAGCGGACCCGGATGCCCAGCGCGTCGAGCTGGTCGCGGGTCTTGCGGATGAAGTCGCGGTTGAAGTTCATGAGGAAGCGGACCTCGTCGGGCGAGCGCTTCCAGTTCTCGGTGGAGAAGGCGTAGAGGGAGATGTTGCGCACGCCGATCTCGACCGAGCCCTGGAGGACGTCCAGGACGCGCTCGGCGCCGACCTTGTGGCCCTCGGTGCGCGGCAGCCCGCGCTCCTTGGCCCAGCGGCCGTTGCCGTCCATGACGATCGCCACGTGCTTGGGGATCAGCTCGCCGGGGAGTTTGGGCGGGCGGGCGCCGGACGGGTGCGGCGTCGGTGCCTCGTACTCGCGGCGCTGACGCCCCAGGAACCCGCGTACCACCATGTGCTTCTCGTCTCCTCTGTGATGCTCGACTCTGTGGTGCTCGACTGTGTGCTGCTCGACGGCTGTGCCTGCCGGACGGCCGCGAGCCGCCTACGACTTCTCCACGTACCGGAGGGAGCGCAGGCCGCGCTCCAGATGCCAGTGCAGATAGGCGGACACCAGCCCGCTGCCCTCCCGCACGTGCCGCGGCTCGCTCGCGTCCGCGGTCTCCCAGTCTCCCGTGAGCAGCGCGGCGAGCAGCCGCAGTGTCTGCGGTGAGGGTACGACGCTGCCGGGCATCCGGCAGTCCACGCAGACCGACCCCCCGGCGGCGACGGAGAAGAAGCGGTTCGGGCCGGGCATGCCGCACTTGGCGCAGTCGCCGAAGCTGGGGGCGTAGCCGTTGACGGCGAGTGAGCGCAGGAGGAAGGCGTCGAGGACGAGGTGCGGCGCGTGCTCGCCGCGGGCGAGGGTGCGCAGCCCGCCGACGAGCAGCAGGTACTGCTGCACGGCGGGCTCGCCCTCGTGGTCCGTGAACCGTTCGGCCGTCTCCAGCATGGCCGTCCCGGCGGTGTAGCGGGCGTAGTCGCTGACGATGCCGCCGCCGTAGGGGGCGATGGTCTCGCTCTGGGTGCACAGGGGCAGCCCGCGTCCGATCAGCTCGCTGCCCCGCGCGAAGAACTGCACGTCCACGTGCGAGAAGGGTTCGAGCCGCGCCCCGAACTTCGACTTGGTCCGCCGCACCCCCCGGGCCACCGCCCGCACCCGCCCGTGCCCCCGGGTGAGCAACGTGATGATCCGGTCGGCCTCGCCGAGCTTCTGGGTGCGCAGCACGACACCGTCGTCACGGAACAGACTCATCGCCCACCCCCGCAGGTCCCCCGCCGGGGGCACCGGGGCCGCCCCCCGGAAGACAACAGCATGATCCGCTCCGCCGCACCCGGCTTCCGGGTGCGCGGGACGACGGTGTCGTCGCGGAACGGACTCATGCCGCCCATTCTCGCCTACGGTCACCCCTTCAAGGGACCTCGCCCCGACTGCGGGCGTTCTCGTACGCGGTCGCCGCGCGCAGCCGTTCTATGGTCGTGGCGGCCCGGACGGCGTCGGGGGCGCAGTCCCACTCCCTTCCGCCGCCGACCGGCCGCAGCTGGACGTAGGGGCCCTCGTGGCCCATGACCCGGCCGACCCTGCCCGTGCGGGTGTCGACCGCGTAGGTGCCGACCGCCGGCTTCTTCCCGTGTCCGCTCACCGCAGGGCCGCCGCCGAAATACCCGGTACCGACAGAACAATTCCTGCCTTTCCGGCCGTCCGCCGCAATTCCTCCACCGCATCCTCCGCCTCTTCGACGCGCCCGCCGAGTTCCGCCCGCCGGGCCTTCTCCCGCCGCCTTCACGGTGCTCCCCCACACCGTCGAATTTCACTCTTCGCATCCCTCCGGTGACCCCTGGTGCCTAAACTCGGCGGGAGTCTGTCCCGTACAACTACGAGGCGGCGCGAAAGCGTTGGGTCGAGGCCGACGGACCTGGACGGCCGGGAACGAGACCGGGCGCGGTCCTCACAGCATCGTCACAGGTGGTCCTCACATACGAGGGGAATCTCCGCGTTGTCCACCTAAGATTCCCTTTGGTTCCCCCGTTTTCCGACAACTCGCCGACGCATCACGTGTCATGGGAAACCACCCGGCGTACATGAGCGTCGAACACTGCGTGAGCAACCGCTGTCCCGGCGGTCCGAAAGCACGGAAGATGGGGACCCGTGGAGCTGGAATTCCGACTGCTCGGCCCGGTCGAGGCATGGCACGGTGACAGACCCCTGCGGCTGGGCGGGCCGAAGCCGCGCGCGCTGCTGGCCGTGCTGCTGCTGAGGGCCGGGCAGGTGGTGCCCGCGGACGCGTTGGTGGACGTGATCTGGGGGGACGAGCCCCCGGACACCGCGCGGGCGCTGGTGCAGACGTACGTGTCGGCGCTGCGGCGGGCCCTGCCGCCCGAGGCGGCGGAGGCGATCGAGACCCGGCCCCCGGGATACGTGATGCGGCCCGGGGTCGGGCGGGTCGATCTGGCGGAGTTCGAGGCATACACGGCGGACGCGCGGCGGGCCGCCGCCGACGGGGACCACGCGCAGGCGGCCCGGCTGCTACGAGAGGCACTGGAGCTGTGGCACGGCCCCGCGCTCGGCGGCGTCGGGGACGCGCTGCGCGGCGAGGCCGGACGGCTGGAGGAGGCCCGGCAGGCGGCCCTGGAGGAACGGATCGCCGCCGAGCTGGAGACCGGCGGGCACGAGGCGGAGCTGGTCACGGAGCTGACCTCGCTGGTCGAGGCCCGCCCGACCCGGGAGCGGCCGCGCGGCCAGCTCATGCTGGGGCTGTACCGGCTGGGCCGGCAGGCGGACGCGCTGGCCGTCCACGCGGAGGGCCGGGCCGCGCTCGCCGAGGAACTGGGGCTCGACCCGGGCCCGGAGCTGACCAGGCTGTACGAGGCCATCCTGCGGGCCGACCCGGCCCTGCTCACCGCCACGACGGCCCCCGTCGCCCCCCGGCCCGCCGCCGCCCCCCGGCCGGTGTCGCTCCTGCCGCCCGCCATCGGGGACTTCACCGGCCGGGAGGAGGAACTGGCGGGGGTCGTCGGGGCGTTGCGGGGCGCGCGGGAGGCGATGCCGGTCGTCGTGGTGTCGGGGGCCGCCGGGGTCGGCAAGTCGGCCCTCGCCGTGCAGGCCGCGCACCGCGTGGCGGACGCCTACCCCGACGGGCAGCTCTACGCCGAACTGCACGGCTTCAGCGAGCCCGTACCGCCCGCCGAGGTGCTGGGCCGGCTGCTGCGGGCGCTCGGCGCGGACCCGCCCGAGGACACCGCCGAGCGCGGCGACCTGTTCCGCAGCCTCGTCGCCGGGCGGCGGATCCTGCTGGTCCTGGACGACGCGAACGGCGAGGCCCAGGTACGGCCGCTGCTGCCGGGCAGCGCCACCTGCGGGGTCCTGGTGACCTCACGGGCCCGGCTCGGGGGGCTCGTCGGGGCCCGGCGCACCGACCTGGACGTCCTGGACGACGCGCGCGGCCTGGAACTGCTCACCCGGGTCACCGGCCCGGAACGCACCCCGGACGACCCGCGTGAACAGGCCGCGGCGCGGCGCATCGTCGAGCTGTGCGGCGGGCTGCCGCTGGCCCTGCGGATCGCGGGGGCCCGCCTGGCGACCCGGCGCCACTGGACGCCCAGCGTGCTCGCCGAGCGTCTCGCCGACGAACACCGCCGCCTGGACGAGCTGTCCGTGGGCGACCTGGAGGTACGGGCCGGTCTCGGCCTCAGCTACCGGGCGCTCGACGAGTGCGCCCGCCGGGTCCTGCGCCGCATCGCCACCCTCGGTTCGGCGGACGTCGCCGTGTGGACGGTGGCCGCGCTCTCCGGCATGCCCGAGGACGGGGCGGAGGAGGTCCTCGAACGCCTCCTGGACGCCCAGCTGATCAACTGCCCCGGCACCGACCAGGTCGGCCAGCCCCGCTACCGCCTGCACGACCTGGTCCGCGTCTACGCGGCCGAACGCGCGGAGACCGAGGACCCGGTGGAGGACCGCACGGCGGCGGTGGGCAGGGCCCTGAGCGCGGGCCTGTGGCTGATGGACCGGGTGACGGAGGCGGCACCCTCGGGTGCGGTGACCTTGAGGCAGGGCTTCCGAGGAGCGCCCCTGAAGGGGCGCGGGGCCGTGACACCTGCGGCTCCGCCGCGCGGGCGCGAGCAACCAGGACGGACCGGAAGCCGCGAACCGGCAGACGCCCCCACCCCGGTAGGCGCACGCACCACCCGCCGAGCCCTGGAGGACCCCTTCGCCTGGTTCGACGCGGAAGCCGACGCCCTCACCACCGCCGTCGAGCGCGCGGCGGCGATGGGCCTGCACACCCTCGCCTGTGAGGCGGCGGCGGCCCTGTGCTCCTCCTCGTTCGCCATCAAGAACCGCTTCGACGCCTGGTGGCGCAGCCACGACGCCGCCCTCGCCGCGGCCCGCCGCGCCGAGGACCGCTCGGGCGAGGCCCTGCTGATCATCGGCCTGGGGCAGCTCCGCTACGAACAGGACCGCATCGCCGAGTCCCAGGAGTACTTCCGCACCGCGGAGCGCGTCTGCACCGAACTGGGCGACGTGCGCGGCCGGTCCGCCGCTCTCGCCGGCCTCGGCAGCGCCTGCCGCGAGGTCGGCGAACTGCGGGAGGCGGAACGGGCGTTGACCGACGCCGCCGAAGGCTTCCGGCGGGTCGGCGACGACACCGGGGTCGGGGTCGCCTGCCGGTACGGCGGTTCCGTACGCCTCGAACTCGGCGACCAGGAGGGCGCGTTCCCGCTGCTCGACGAGTCGCTGCGGGCGTACCGGCGGCTCGGCAGCCGGCGCGGCGAGGCACTGGCGCTGCGCACGCTCAGCCTGGTGCACCGCTCGCTCGGCGCGTACGAGGAGGCCGCGCGCGTGGCCGAGCGGGCGCTGGAGATCCTGCGCGAGATCGGCGACCCGCACATGGCGGCGTACGCCCTGCGGGCCCGGGCCAAGGCGCGGCTGCGGCTGGGACACGTGCGGGAGGCGGAGGCGGAGCTGCGCCAGATCGTGGAGGTCTGCCGGGTCCACGAGGACCGTTTCGGGGAGGCCCTGACGCTGCGCACGCTCGGCGAGTGCGCGCTGGCCGACGGGCGGCTGACGGACGCGGAGGGGCTGCTGACCGCGTCCGCCGCCCTCTGGGGCGTGCTCGCGCTGCCCCTCCCCCGGGCCCGCGCCCTGCGCAACCTGTCCGTCGTACGGGCCGCGCTCGGCGACAAGGAGGGCGCCGAGGCGCTGCGGGCCGAGGCGATGACGGTGTTCGAGGCCTGCGAGGCCCGCGAACGCCACGAGCCGTGGCCGTGGGTGTGATCCGCCCGTTCCGGGTCCTCGGGGCGCTCCGGGTGCTTCGCGCGTGTCCGGCCGGGTGACGGGGCGCGTTCACGCCCCTCGGCCAGGCCGAAACCCGCTTGCGGCCGACTTGCAGAGAACTTCCAGCGGAGTGCGCCATTCTCGGTGTCCTCGGGGGAACAACGGATCGGCCGGGCGACCACCGCCCGGCCGGTCGGCCCACCGGAGCGCACAGGGGACGGACCGGTGGGAACGTGACGACAGTGGGTTCGGAACAGCAGGACGGACTGGGGGAACACCCGGCTCCAGACCGCAGACCACCACTCAAGGGGGGAAGCCCCCGGGGAGGGACATCAGGGGATCAGGTCCCTCCCCGGGGTGCTGCCACGCACCCCGCCGCCGCACCCCTCCCGCCCGGTGGAAGACGACCCATGGCTTCGATCATCCTCATGAGCGACCCCGAGGTCGCCGGTGTCCCGGTCCAGGAGTGCGGTGAGCCCCTCGTCGACCTGAGGGAGCTGCCCTTCGTGGTGGTCGACTCCCGCCAGGCCGACCCCGAGGGGTCGTACGCGCACCTGCGCGAGGGCGTCGCCTGGCGTCTCGCCCGCGCCGCCCGGCTGCTCCCCGACGGGCTGCGGCTGCTGGTCACCGAGGGGTACCGGCCGCTCGCCCTGCAGATCGAGTACTTCGAGGCGTACGCCGCCGAACTGCGGCTCGCCCACCCGGACTGGACCGAGGAGCACCTCCACGTCCAGACCAGCCGTTCCCTCTCGCCTCCGGAGATCGGGCCGCATGTCGCGGGCGCCGCGGTCGACCTCACCCTGTGCACCGCCGCCGGGGAGGAACTCGACATGGGCACCCGTCTCGACGCGAGCCCCGAGGAGAGCGACGACGCCTGCTACACGGACGCGCCGAACATCTCCGACACCGCCCGCGCCAACCGCCGCACCCTGAGCGCCGCCCTCACCACGGCGGGGCTGGTGAACTACCCCACCGAGTGGTGGCACTGGTCGTACGGGGACCGGTACTGGGCGCTGATGACGGGCGCCCCGAACGCGCTGTACGGACCCGCGAGGACCGGCGTCTAGCCCGGTGGCCCGCGCCGGGCTCCGCCGTCCCCGCCGTCCCTACCCGTCCCATCCCCGAGGGCCGCACCCCGTCCTCCGTCGCCGCCCCGGCGGCGAACCCCGTAGCGGGGGTCGGGGGCAGCACCGCGCGGATGGGACGGGCAGAGGCGGCGGGGCGCGGTGGTGATGCCCGCCGCGGCCGGTCAGGCCCCGAACCGCCGTACGTACCGCCGCTGCCAGGGCGTCTCCACCGCGTGCCGGTCGTAGTGCCGGCGCACGTACGCCACGGCCTCGCCCGGCGGTACACCGTCCAGCACCGCGAGCGCGGCCAGCGCCGTGCCGGTGCGGCCCCTGCCGCCGCCGCACGCCACCTCGACCCGCTCGGTGGCCGCCCGGTCCCAGACCTCGCGCAGCACCCGTGCCGCCTCCGCCCGGTCGGCGGGCAGCCGGAAGTCGGGCCAGCGCAGCCAGCGGGCCGCCCAGGGGACCGCGGGCGGCTCCTTGCCGAGGCAGTACACGGCGTAGGTGGGCACGCTGCCGTCCGGGAGCGGGTGGCGCAGCCCCCGGCCGCGCACCAGCCGCCCCGAAGGCAGCCGCAGCACACCGGGGCCGGCCGGGTCCCAGGGCTCGATCGGCTCCGCCATGGCCCTAGCCCACCCCCCGCGACGCCTGCGCGGCCCTGGTCTCGATGCCCCTGAAGTGGTCGGCCATCGCCCGGCGCGCGCCCTCGACGTCGTGGGCGCGCAGGGCGGCCACGATGTCGCGGTGCCGGCGGATGGTCAGCTCGGGGGTGGGGTCGTCGGTCCAGCCGCGGGCACCGGCGACGCGCAGGAAGACGGTCCAGAAGGCGCCGAGGAGCTGGGGGACGAGCGTGTTGCCGAGGGAGGCGTAGAGGAGTTCGTGGAAGTCGCGGTCGAGTTCGGCCACGGACCCGCCCGCCTTCCCGGCCTCCTCCATCCGGTCCACCACGGCCGCGAGGGCGTCCAGTTCGTCCCGCGTGAGGGTGCCCGCCACCCGGCGTACGAGGCCGTCCTCCAGGATCTCGCGGATCTGGAGGATCTCGGCGAGCGCGGCGGTGTCGCCGTCGGGCCGGGCGAGGGTGCGGAAGGTGAGGCCGTCGATCAGAGGGGTGAGGGAGGCCTCGCCGACATAGGTGCCGTAGCCGTGCCGGATGTCGACGATGTCGAGGGCCTGCAGGGCCTTCAGGGCCTCCCGGACGGAGTTGCGGCTGACGCCGAGGTCCTCCATCAGCTCGGTCTCGGTGGGCAGCGGCGCACCCGCCCGGAGCCCCTGGTCGAGGATGAGCTGCATGACCTCGTGCTGGATCTGGCTGCTCACCCGCCGCTCGGGCCGGCGCCGGCCCCCGCTCTCCTGAGACATGCGCCGCATCGTACGCTCGCCGGACATCCGACGTCCCACGTCCGGACGGAAACCACGTGGACCGGCCAGGGGAACGCCAGGTTAACGCCCAGCGGCGACCGTGGGAAACCTCCCTCTGACGGCCCCTCAACCGTCCTTATTTCATACCGGTGTTGATCCGCCAATGGTCGCACCTCTGGCACGTACGCCATTCGTGTGCGATCGCTTGACCGCCCCTGCGGGTGCTCCTAAGGTCACGCTGCCCCCTGTAGGACGTAGGACGTCGTATCTCCCGCCCTGGAGGACCCGTGCGCGACGTGATCCGTGACGCCCCGGCGCCGACCCGCCGGTCGCTCCTGAAGTACTCCGGCGCGCTGGGCGCGGCGGCCGCCGTCTCCTCGTCGCTGGCCTCCTGTTCGGCCGGGCCGGAGTCCACCAACGACACCGGCGACGGTGGGAGCGGCGGGAACGGCACCCTGACCGCCGTCATCGGCTACGGCAACGACGGCAGCTGGGACCCGACCCAGACCGCGTCGGCCTTCTGCATGGCCGCGAACAACCACATCTACGAGGGGCTCCTCGACACGGACCCCCTCTCGCGCGAGCCGTACCCGGCGCTCGCCACGGCGGTGCCGACCGACACCGGCGCCACGTCCTGGACGTTCGAGCTGCGGCCCGGCGCCACGTTCCACGACGGCCGGCCGGTCACCGCCGACGACGTCGTCTTCGTGTACGAGCGCATCCTCGACCCCGGCACCCAGACCCTCGCCAAGGGCTTCTTCGCGAGCTGGCTGAAGGAGGTCCGGAAGGTCGACGCGCGGACCGTCGAGCTGGTGCTCAGGTTCCCCTTCCCCGACGGCGTCTCCCGGCTGACGCTGGCGAAGATCATGCCGAAGCACGTCTACTCCCGGCCGGGTGCCTGGGAGGACGCCATCAGGGGCAAGGCGATCGGTTCGGGGCCGTACCGGCAGACCGCGCACCACCCGAAGTCCAACACCACCTTCGAGGCCTACGCCGACTACAACGGGCCGCGCCCGGCGGCCTTCAGGAAGATGAACTGGCTGACCATCGTGGACGCGGCCCCGCGCGTCGCGAAGATCTCCGGCGCGAGCGCGGGCGCGCAGATCGCCGACAACATCCCGTACGCCAACATCGGGCAGCTGGAGAAGGGCGGCATGTCCGTCCAGGGCGGCTCCGGGATGAACAACCTCTTCCTCCTGTTCGACACCCGGCGCAAGCCCTTCGACGACGTGCGGGTGCGGCAGGCGCTGCACCACGCGATCGACCGCGACAAGATGATCGAGGTCGCGCTGAAGGGCCACGGAAAAGCGGCGAGTTCCTTTCTGAACGAACAGAACCCGAGTTACCGGCCGGCGAAGAACGTGTACGCGCACGACCCCGACCGGGCGAAGGCGCTGCTGGCGGAGGCCGGGGTGAAGAACCTGCGGATCGAGATCCTCGCGGTGAACGTCAGCTGGATCGTCGACTGTCTGCCGACGATCAAGGCCTCCTGGGACGCGATCGGGGTCGAGACGACGCTGTCGCCGCAGGAGACCACCGCCGTCTTCACGAAGCTGGACCAGGGGCGGGACTACCAGGTGGTCGCCGCCGCCTCCAATCCCAACCAGTTCGGGCTCGACGCGGATCTGATCATGCACTACAACTACGGGCCGCAGAACCTGTGGATGCGGTACGCGCGGTGGGCCGACCACTCCGTGGCCAGGAAGCTGTTCCGGGACATGGACCGGGCGACCCGGGAACCGGACGCCGAGAAGAAGAAGACGATGATCCAGGACTACATCGACATCGTCGCCGAGCAGGCCGTGCTCTATCCGGTGGTGCACAACGAGCTGATGACGGCGTGGAATCCGAAGCGGCTGTCGGGGATAAGGGCGCAGCCCTATCCGGGGATCAACCTGCTCCAGGCCAAGTGGGTCTAGCGTGGTCGCCGTCCTGCGCGTTCTGCTGCGGCGGATCGCTCTGCTCGTTCCGCTGCTGCTCGGAATCGTGCTGTTCGTGTTCGTCGTCATGAGGTTCTCGGACGTCGATCCGGCGTCCGCGTTCTTCCAGGGGGCGAACCCGACACCGGAGCAGCTGCGCGAGTTCCGGGAGGACAACGGTCTGCTGGACCCCCTGCCCGTGCGCTACGTCGGCTTCGTCGGCGATCTGCTGCACGGGGACATGGGGATCAGCGCGCTCACCCGGGCGCCCGTCGTCGACCAGGTCATGACCGCGCTGCCGCTCACCCTCCAGCTGACCTTCCTGGGGCTCGGCATCGCGGTCGTACTGGCCCTGCTCGGCGGGGTCACCGCGGCGATCCACCGGGACCGGCTGCCGGACCAGATCATCCGGGTGGTGTCGCTGACCGGGGTCGCGGCGCCGGGATTCTGGCTGGCGCTGCTGATGATCCAGTACCTGGCGGTGGACCTCGGCTGGTTCCCGACCGGCGGGTACGTCAATCCGGCGGACTCCTTCACCGGCTGGCTGCGGACGATGACACTGCCGGCGTTCGCGCTGTCGCTGCCGGTGGCGGCGCAGCTCACCCGGATCGTGCGGACGGCGATGGTGGAGGAGCTGGACAGGGACTACGTACGGACGGCGATCGGGAGCGGGCTGCCGCCCCGGGTCGTGGTGGGCCGGAACGTGCTCCGGAACGCGCTGATCAACCCGCTGACCGTGCTCGGGCTGCGTGTCGGCTATCTGCTCGGCGGCGCGGTCGTCATCGAGACGATCTTCTCCCTCCCCGGGATGGGCAAGCTGATGATCGACGCCGTGAAGAACGGCGATCCGGCGGTCGTCCAGGGTGTCGTGCTGACCACGGCCGCGGGTTTCGTGGTCGTGAACCTCGTCATCGACGTCCTCCATCTGCTGGTGAACCCGCGGCTCAGGGACGCAACGTGACGACGACAGAGGGATGCCGATGTTCGGCCTGATCGTGACCACGCGCAAACGCCTGACGGACGCCCTGTCCCGGCCCGGCGTGCGGACGCGCTCCTGGCGGCGGCTGCCGCCGCTCTCCCGGATCGCGGTCTGCTTCCTGGCGGTCGTGGTCCTCACAGCACTCCTCGCCCCCCTCCTCGCCCCGCACGACCCGCTGGACCAACGGGCTCTGACGGGCGGCACCGGAGCGCCCTCCGCCGACCACTGGATGGGGCAGGACAGCCTAGGCCGGGACATCCTGAGCCGGCTGATGTACGGGGCGCGCTGGTCGCTGGCGATCGGGCTCGGCGCCACCGCGCTGGCCCTGGTCGTGGGCGCGGTCGTCGGCGCCGTCGCCGCGACCTCGCGCAAGGCGGTCGACGAGGCGCTGATGCGGTGCCTGGACGTCGTCATGGCGTTCCCCGGCATCGCGCTCGCCGCCGTGCTCGTGGCCGTCTTCGGCGGTGGGATCACCGTCCTGATCTGCGCGATCGCCTTCCTGTTCACCCCGCCGGTCGCCAGAGTGGTCCGGGCCAACGTCCTGGACCAGTACGGCGAGGACTACGTGACCGCCGAGCGGGTGATAGGGGCCCGCACCCCCCACATCGTGCTCCGCCACGTGGCGGTCAACTGCGCCGCCCCGGTGCTCGTGTTCTGCACGGTCCAGGTCGCCGAGGCCGTCGTCTTCGAGGCGTCGCTGTCCTTCATCGGCGCGGGCGTACGGCCGCCGGACCCGTCCTGGGGCAGCGTCATCGCCGACGGCAAGAACATGGTGCTGACCGGCGGCTGGTGGGCGACCGTGTTCCCCGGCCTGCTGATGCTGCTCACGGTCCTCTCCCTCAACATCCTCTCCGAGGGCGTCTCCGACGCGTGGGCGGCGCCGGTCGCGCGGGAGGAGGACCCGGGGGAGCCGCGGGAGGGGGAGGGCCGGTGGGGGGCCGAGGACCGGTCGGGGGCCGAGGCCCGGCGCGAGGCCAAGGCTCCGCGGGAGTCCTCCGTGCCGGGCGGCGGTGGTGCGGCCGACGAGTTGCCCGGGCTGGCCGAGGCGGCCCTGCGGCTGCGCGCCCGGGCCCGCCCGCTGCCCGAGGGGCCGCCGGTGCTGTCCGTGGAGGACCTGGCGATCGGCTTCCACGGCCGTCACCGGGGCGTGGACATCGTCGACGGCATCAGCTTCGAGGTCCGTCCCGGTGAGGTCCTGGGCCTGGTCGGCGAGTCGGGCTGCGGCAAGTCGCTGACCGCGCTGACGGTGATGGGCCTGGAACCGAAGGATGCCCGGGTGCGCGGCCGGGTCCGGTTCGGCCGGCGGCAGCTGGTGGGCGAGCCGATGCGTGTGCGGCGCCGGCTGCTCGGCCACGAGATGGCGATGATCTACCAGGACGCCCTGTCCTCCCTGAACCCGGCGATGACGATCCGCGCCCAGCTGGGTCAGGTCGTGCGCCGGGGCGGCCGGCGTCCCGCGCCCGAGCTGCTGCGCATGGTGGGCCTCGACCCCGACCGCACCCTCACCAGCTACCCGCACGAACTCTCCGGCGGCCAGCGCCAGCGCGTCCTCATCGCGATGGCCCTGTCCCGCGACCCCCGCCTGATCGTGGCCGACGAGCCGACGACCGCCCTCGACGTGACGGTCCAGGCCCAGATCATGGCGCTGCTGCTGCGGCTGCGCGAGGAGCTGGGCTTCGCCCTGGTCCTCGTCTCCCACGACCTCGCCCTGGTCGCGGACGTCACCGACCGGGTGGTGGTGATGTACGGCGGCCAGATCGTCGAGACGGGCGTGACGGCGGACCTGGTGGAGCGGCCCGCCCACCCCTACACGCGCGGTCTGCTGGGCAGTGTGCTGTCCCTGGAGTCGGCGGCCGAGCGGATGACCCAGATCAGGGGGGTCGTCCCCTCCCCCGCCGGCTTCCCGGCGGGCTGCCGCTTCGCCGACCGCTGCACCCGCGCGAGCGAGGTCTGCCGGACGACGGCCCCGGCCCCGCGGGGCCCCCGTACGCACACAGCGGCCTGCCACCACCCCGCGGTGGATCTCCCGGACGACGCGGAGGTGGCCCGGTGAACGCGCTCGTGGAGGTCTCCGGCGCCCATGTCGTCCATCGTGCGCGCGGCGGCGGGGTGTTCGGCCGGGACCGGGTGTACGCGCTGACCGGCGCCGACCTGGTGATCGCCCCCGGTGAGACGGTGGGCGTCGTGGGCGAGTCGGGGTGCGGCAAGTCGACGCTGGCGAAGGTGCTGGTGGGCGTGGACCGGCCGACGGCGGGCACGGTCTCCTTCCGGGGCCGGGACCTGTGGTCCATGTCCCCGGCCGAGCGCCGTACGGCCGTCGGCCGGGGCACGGGCATGATCTTCCAGGATCCCTCGACGGCCCTGAACCGCCGACTGACGATCCGCCGGATCCTGCGCGACCCGCTCGACGTCCACCGGCACGGCACCCCGGCCGAACGGGAGGACCGGGTGCGGGAGTTGATGTCCCTGGTCGGCCTGCCCCCGGCGCTCGCGGACGCGCTGCCCGGCCGGCTCTCCGGGGGTCAGCGACAACGCGTGGCGATCGCACGGGCGTTGGCGCTCGACCCCGAGCTGGTGGTGGCGGACGAGCCGACGAGCGCGCTGGACGTCTCGGTGCGCGCCCAGATCCTCAACCTCCTGCTCGACCTGAGAGAACGCCTCGGCCTGGCGCTGGTGTTCGTCTCGCACGACATCCAGACGGTACGGCGGATGAGCGACCGTGTGATCACCATGTATCTGGGCCGGATCGTGGAGGAGACCCCGGCGGCCCTGGTCACCGAGCGCGCCCGGCACCCGTACACCCGCGCGCTGTTCTCGGCCACCCCCGGGCTGCTCGCCCCGATCGACCCTATCCCGCTGGCGGGCCCCGTCCCCTCGGCCACCCGGCCGCCGAGCGGCTGCCCGTTCCGTACGCGCTGCTGGAAGGCGGACGAGGTGTGCGCACGGATCGTGCCGGACTTCTCGGCCGCGTCGGCCCCCGGGCACCGTTTCCGCTGCCACCATCCTGTGCAGGAGCAGGAGTCGACGCGTGACCTGGTCGCCCAGGCGGAGGCCGCGCCCGCGCCGGACTCCACACGCGCTGTATAGGACCGAGGGAGCCGCCATGACCGTCCCCGCCCCGCTGACCGGTGTCGTACCGCCCGTCTGCACCCCCCTGACACCGGACCGCGAGGTGGACGTCCCCTCGCTCGTGCGGCTCGTGGACCACCTGGTGGCGGGCGGTGTGGACGCGCTGTTCGTGCTCGGCTCGTCGTCGGAGGCGGCGTATCTGACGGACGCGCAGCGGCGGCGGGTCGTGGAGTCGGTCGTCGGGCACGTCGGCGGTCAACTGCCCGTGCTCGCCGGGGCGATCGACATGACCACGCCCCGCGTACTGGACCACGTCCGCGCCGTGACCGCCGCCGGGGCCGAGGCCGTCGTGGCCACGGCCCCCTTCTACGCCCGCACCCACCCGGCGGAGATCGCCCGCCACTTCCGGCTGCTCGCCGCCGGCTCCCCCGTCCCCGTCCTCGCCTACGACATCCCGGCCGCCGTGCACACCAAGCTGCCCGCCGACGTGGTCCTGGAACTGGCGGCGGAGGGTGCCATCGCCGGCCTCAAGGACTCCAGCGGCGACCTGGCCGCCTTCCGCGCGGTCGTCACGGGCGCCCGTACGAATCCGGCCCTGAGCGGCTTCAGCGTCCTCACCGGCTCCGAACTCCTCGTCGACTCCGCCCTCGCCCTCGGCGCGCACGGCGCGGTGCCGGGGCTGGCGAACGTCGACCCCGCCGGGTACGTCCGCCTCGACCGCCTCTGCCGCGCCGGCGACGGGGACCGGGCCCGCGCCGAACAGGAACGCCTGTGCGCCCTCTTCGGCCTGACCGGCGTCGGCGCCCCGTCCCGCATGGGCGCCGGCTCCTCCGCCCTCGGCGCCTTCAAGGCGGCCCTCCACCTGCGCGGCGTCATCGCCTGCCCGGCCACGGCGGAACCGCAGATCCCGCTGTCGGAGGCGGAGGTCGAGCGGATCGGCAAGTATCTGGCGGCCGCGGGGCTGTTGTAGGCCCGCGCGGGCCGCGGACGGCTACGACGGCGTGCGGGCCGCCGCCAGCAGGCGGGTCACGTCGTCCGAGCAGATCGTCAGGGCCGCCCCGACCGTGGCGAGCGCGTCCCGCTCGGCCGGGGTGTAGGGGCCGTCCGCCAGGGCGATCCGGGCGCCCTGGAGGAGGATCGCCTCACGGCCGGTGGCGGCGAGGTGGGGGGCGAGCGGGTCGAGGGCCTCGTGGAGCTCTATGGCGAGACCGGGGCCGCAGGGTTCACCGTGGACGCGGCCCGTGTCGGCGGCCAGTGCCTGGACCAGGGCGGCGAGCTGGTCCTCGGTGCAGTCGTCGAAGCCGGCGGAGCGGACGGCGGAGGCGGCCACCGACAGGGAGGCGCGGGAGCGGCTGCCGTCGGCCGCGAGGACCGCCAGGGCGACGGTGTGGACGGCGTCGCGGAGCATCGCGGAGAAGCGGGTGGTGGTCGGGTGGTCGAGGACGTCGGTGGCGTAGTGGTGGCGGCAGGCCGCGCACTCCACCACGGGGCCCGTCTCGCCGCGCGGCAGGACCGGGACGCCGAGGAATGTGAAGCGGCGGCGGCCGGTGAGGCGCTGGTAGTTGCGGTCGCCCCCGCAGCCCGGACAGAAGAACTCGCCGTCACCGACGCCCGTCCACGCGATCCGCGTCCCCATCACCCGCGACAGGCCGGTGGCACGGCTGGTGCACCCCACGCCGCCGAGTGCGGCGACATCGCCGATCGGGTCCCGTCCTGGCAGCACGTGGCACCTCCGTAACTCCCCCACACACGGCCCCTTGGGCGCGGGAAGTGCCCCCTCGGCAACATTGCCGCGCTTGGTGATGTTAGCCACATCCGTGAGGCGCAGTCAGTACTCCGGACGAGGCCTACCCGCGACCCGCACAGGGTTTGGCCGGTAAACGACGGGGCCCCGCCCGCCGGAATCCGGCGAACGGGGCCTTCAAACCGCCGGTCGGGCTGGTCAGCGGGCCGCGCGGTTGACGGCGGAGACGACCGCCTTCAGCGACGCACGCGTCGTGTTCGCGTCGATACCGATGCCCCACAGGACCTTGTCCTCGATGGCGACCTCGATGTACGAGGCGGCCTGCGCGGAGGCGCCCTCGCTCATCGTGTGCTCCTGGTAGTCCAGCAGCCGCGCGTCGATGCCGATGCCCTGCAGCGCGTGGAAGAACGCCGAGATCGGGCCGTTGCCGGTGCCCACCAGGGTGGTCTCCGCGCCGTCCACCACGGCCTCCACGGTCAGCGTGTCCACGCCGTCCTTGTCGGTGGTCGACTGGTTGTTGCGGACCTGGACCCGGCCCCAGGGGTTCAAGGGGTTCGGCAGGTACTCGTCCTGGAAGACCGCCCAGATGTCGGAGCCGGTGACCTCGCCGCCCTCGGCGTCGGTCTTGGCCTGGATGAGCTTCGAGAACTCGATCTGCATCCGGCGCGGCAGGTCCAGCTTGTGGTCGTTCTTCAGGACGTAGGCGATACCGCCCTTGCCGGACTGCGAGTTGACCCGGATGACGGCCTCGTAGGAACGGCCGACGTCCTTGGGGTCGATCGGCAGGTACGGGACCGCCCACTCGATGTCGTCGACGGTGACGCCCTTGGCCTTGGCGTCGGCCTCCATGGCGTCGAAGCCCTTCTTGATGGCGTCCTGGTGGGAGCCGGAGAAGGACGTGTAGACCAGGTCGCCCACGTACGGGTGGCGCGGGTGGACCTCCATCTGGTTGCAGTACTCCCACGTGCGACGGATCTCGTCGATGTCGGAGAAGTCGATCTGCGGGTCGACGCCCTGCGAGAACAGGTTCATGCCCAGGGTGACCAGGTCGACGTTGCCGGTGCGCTCGCCCTGGCCGAACAGACAGCCCTCGACGCGGTCGGCGCCGGCCATCAGGGCCAGTTCGGCGGCGGCGACGGCCGTACCGCGGTCGTTGTGCGGGTGGACGGAGATGACGACGTGCTCGCGGCGGGAGATGTTGCGGCTCATCCACTCGAAGCGGTCCGCGTGCGTCGAGGGGGTCGAACGCTCCACCGTGGCGGGCAGGTTGAGGATGATCTCGCGGCCCGGACCGGGCTGGTAGACGTCCATCACCGCCTCGCAGACCTCCAGGGCGAAGTCCAGCTCGGTGTCGGTGAAGATCTCCGGGCTGTACTGGTAGCCGAACTCGGTCTCGGGGCCCAGCAGTTTCTCCGCGTACTCCATCACCAGGCGCGTACCGTCGACGGCGATCTGCTTGATCTCGTCCTTGGAGCCGCGGAACACGACCCGCCGGAAGACCGGCGCGGTGGCGTTGTACAGGTGGACGGTCGCCCGCTTGGCGCCCTTCAGCGACTCCACGGTCCGCTCGATGAGGTCCTCACGGGCCTGGGTCAGTACGGAGATGGTGACGTCGTCCGGGACGGCCCCAGGCTCCTCGATGATCGACCGTACGAAGTCGAAGTCCGTCTGGCCGGAGGCGGGGAAGCCGACCTCGATCTCCTTGTAGCCCATCTTGACCAGCTGGTCGAACATCCGGCGCTTGCGCTCGGGCGACATCGGGTCGATCAGGGACTGGTTGCCGTCGCGCAGATCGGTGGAGAGCCAGCGGGGGGCGACGGTGATCCGGTTGTTCGGCCACGTGCGGTCGGGGATGTCGACCTGCTCGTACTGCCCGTACTTGTGGATCGGCATGGACGTGGGCTGCTGGCGGTTCGCCATGATGCGTGGGCTCCTCGATGGTCCGGAAAGGACGGCCGACGCAACGCCAGAGCACCGCGGGGAGGGGGTCGGCCTCGACTACAGGCCCTCGCCGCGGCAGCTAAGGAGAAGCAGCCCGAAACGCATGATGCGGAGCAGCTTAACCGAGCCGTCCCTGCCGCGCGGGGTCGTATCAGTATGCGGGACCGGGACCGGATAAGGGGCAAAAGGTGCGCAAGCACACATGGGGCACGACAGCGCGCCCACCAGGGGCGCGGGGAACTGCACGCGAAGCCCCCTCCACGGACAGCCCGGTCCCACCCTCCGTAACACGGCGATGACGATTCACAACCCATACGGCGACATTTCACCAATCATGGTGGCCCCTAGTGACACACACCTAACGGAGTGCAATCGTGCGGAACATGACGACCAACGGGGGCCACGAGCCCGTCTTCTGCACCGTCGTACCGCCCCACGTCCTCGACAAGCTCTCCCGCGCCGAGGACCCCGCACTCGCCGACGCCGCGCGCAGGACCCTGGAGCGCGACGCCTTCGAGCGCACCCACCGCCGCCTGACCACGGTCATCGGCGCCCCGAGCATCGCCGCGCCCGCCGGGGCCGAGACGGGCCGGCCGCACCGCACGATCCACGACGCCCGCCACGGCACGGACCTGCCCGGCAGGAAGGTGCGCGGCGAGGGCGACGAGCCCGGCAGGGACGCCACGGTCAACCGGGCGTACGCCGGCCTCGGTGCCACGTACGAGCTGTTCTGGCAGTCCTTCGCGCGCGACTCGATCGACGGCGGCGGGCTGCCGCTGGACGCGACCGTGCACTACGACCGCGACTACAACAACGCCTTCTGGAACGGCGAGCAGATGGTGTTCGGCGACGGCGACGGCGAGATCTTCCTCGACTTCACCATCCCGATCGACGTCATCGGCCACGAACTGAGCCACGGCGTCACGCAGTACACGGCGAACCTGACCTACTTCGGGCAGCCGGGCGCGCTCAACGAGTCCATGTCGGACGTCTTCGGCGCCCTCATCAAGCAGTGCACGCTCGGCCAGACCGCCGCCGAGGCGGACTGGCTGATCGGCGCGGGCCTGCTCGCCCCGCGCGTCACGGGCACCGCCCTGCGCTCGATGAAGGCCCCGGGCACGGCGTACGACGACGACGTCCTCGGCAAGGACCCGCAGCCGGCGACCATGGACGACTACGTCCGCACGGGCCGCGACAACGGCGGTGTCCACATCAACTCCGGCATCCCCAACCACGCGTTCTACCTCGTGGCCACCGCGCTGGGCGGCCACGCCTGGGAGCGCGCCGGACAGATCTGGTACGACGTC
Organism: Streptomyces sp. NPDC002324; assembly: GCF_053593335.1. NCBI lineage: Bacteria > Bacillati > Actinomycetota > Actinomycetes > Kitasatosporales > Streptomycetaceae > Streptomyces > Streptomyces sp. NPDC002324. The sequence goes on along the minus strand of NZ_JBSFCF010000014.1, from coordinate 27,175 downwards.
CTCACCGGCGGCGAGCTGAGCAAGCAGGCCCTCTTCGTCGACTTCGCCACGCTCACGGTGAAGGCCGCGAAGGACCGCTACGGGCAGGGCGACGAGCTGACGGCGGTGCTGAAGGCCTGGGAGCAGGTGGGCGTGCGGACGCTGTGAGGACGGGGATCGGAGGACTCGGCGCATCGGGGGACCCGGTGCGCCGGAGGACGCGGTGCTGCGGTCCGGCCCCGATCCGTACTAGACATGACCCATGCGTATCGAAGTGCGGCGCACGGGCGGTTTCGCGGGCATCGAGCGGCACGCGGTGGTGGACACCGCCGGACGGCCCGACGCGGAGGAGTGGCGGGCCCTGGCCGAGTGCGCGCTCGCGGCCGACCGGGGCTCGCCGCCGCTCGGGGTGCCGGACGGCTTCCGCTACGAGATCACGGTGGACGCCAGGACGGCGTACTGCGCGGACCCCGGGCTGACACAGGAGCAGCGGGAGCTGATCAGGAGGGTGCTCAAAGAGGGTGCGTGAGCAGCCCAGGAGGGGCGCCGGGGGCGCGTAACGGGCACTTCACCCTCGGGCGTTGACTTCCGTTACCAGTGGTACGGATGATCCGCCCATGGCGACGAACCCGACGAACCCGATACCCCAGTTCCCCGCGGACTTCCTGTGGGGCGTCTCGACCTCCGCGCACCAGATCGAGGGGGCCGCGGCCGAGCGCGAGCCGTCCGTGTGGGACGCCTTCACGGCCGAGGCCGGGCACGTCAAGGACGGCTCGACGGCGGAGGTGGCCTGCGACCACTTCCACCGGTACCCGCAGGACGTGGCCCTCCTGCGCGACCTGGGCGTGGGCGCGTACCGCTTCTCGGTCTCCTGGACCCGGGTGAACTCCCCGGGCGGCCTGGACTTCTACGACCGCCTGGTGGACGAGCTGGCCGGCGCGGGCGTGCGGCCGGTGCCCACCCTCTTCCACTGGGACCTGCCCTCGTCGCTGGAGGAGGCGGGCGGCTGGCTGAACCGGGACACCGCCGAGCGGTTCGCCGAGTACGCCTCCGTCGTGGCCGCCCGGCTCGGCGACCGCGTCACCAAGTGGATCACCATCAACGAGCCCGCCGAGCACACCCTGCTGGGCCACGCCCTCGGCACCCACGCGCCGGGCAAGCAGCTGATGTTCGACGCGCTCCCGGCCGCCCACCACCAGCTGCTGGGCCACGGCCTGGCCGTACGGGCCCTGCGCGCGGCCGGTGTCACGGACATCGGCATCGCCAACTCGCACGGGCCGACCTGGGCGGCCTCGCAGGAGCAGGCGGACGTCGAGGCGGCGGGCTTCTACGACCTGCTCCTCAACCGCCTCTTCGCCGAGCCGATCATCCTCGGTGAATACCCGGAGGGGATCGGGGAGTTGATGCCGGGCACGGACATCTCGGCCGACCTGAAGGTCATCTCCGAGCCCCTGGACTGGTACGGCGTCAACTACTACGCCCCGACCCGGGTCGGGGCGCCCGAGGGCGCGGACATCGAGTTCGGCGGCATCACGATCCCGGCCGAACTCCCGTTCACGGTCAAGGAGATCGAGGGCGCCCCGACGACCGACTTCGGCTGGCCGGTCGTCCCCGGGGGCCTCACCGAACTCCTCACCACCTTCCACGACCGCTACGGCGACCGGCTGCCCCCGATCGTCATCACCGAGAACGGCTGCTCCTACGAGGGCCTCGACGACCAGGAGCGCATCGCCTACCTCGACGGGCATGTGCGCGCGCTGCACGAGGCGGCCGAGGCGGGCGTCGACGTCCGCGGCTACTTCGTGTGGTCCCTGCTCGACAACTTCGAGTGGGCCGAGGGATACGCACGCCGGTTCGGCCTGGTCCACGTGGACTTCGAGACGCTGGAGCGGACCCCGAAGGCCTCGTACGCCTGGTACCGGGACCTGCTGCGGGCCCAGGGCGGAAGATGACCACGACACGGCCGACGGAGGCCCTCGCCGAGCCCGTCGAGAGGGTCGGCGGGGGCTGGACCTCCGCCCTGGCGCTGGCCAACGGGGCGATCTGGGTGGGCTGGTACGGCCCGCTGCAGATCCTGCTGGCCTCCCAGGCGGAGGAGTTCGCGCCCGGCGCGGGCATGTCGAAGGAGTCCATGCTGGCGTGGGTGACCGGCGCCGGGGCGGTCGTCTCGCTGCTGGCCACCCCGCTGTTCGGGGCGCTGTCGGACCGGACGACGTCCCGCTGGGGCCGCCGTACGCCCTGGATCGTCGTGGGGTCGGCGGGAGGGGCGGTGTCGCTGCTGCTGCTCGCGGGCGCGGGCGGGCTGTGGACCGTGGCGGCCGGCTGGTGTCTGGTGCAGCTGACCCTGAACGCGTCCTGGGCGGCGGTCACGGCGGCGGTCCCGGACCGGGTGCCCCGGCTTCAACGAGGCGCGGTGGGCGGCTGGTTGGGGGCGGCGCAGATCCTCGGCGTGGTCGGCGGCACCGGGCTGGCGACGCTGGGCGGGGGTGTCGGCGCCGGGTACGCGGCGTGCGCGGTGTTCACCCTGGTGGGCGTGTTGCCGTACGTGCTGGGGCACCGGGATGCGCGGTTGCCGGCGACGGTCCGCCCGCCGTGGTCGTGGCGGGGGTTCCTTGGCGGCTTCTGGCTGAGCCCGCGGCGCCACCCGGACTTCGCGTGGGCGTGGCTGACGCGCTTCCTGATCAATCTGAGCAACAGCATCGGCCTGCTCTACCTGCTGTTCTATCTGCGGGACCGCGTCGGGTATCCCGACCCGGAGGAGGGCGTGCTGATCCTCACGGTGGTGAACGCCTCGACGCTGCTGGCGACGGTGGTGGTCTCCGGGGTGTGGTCGGACCGGGTCGGGCGGCGCAAGCCGTTCGTGTACTGGTCGGGGTTGGTGATGGCGGCCGCGACCGGCATCATCGCCCTGTGGCCGACCTGGCCCGGCACGATCGTCGCCGCGGCCCTCCTCGGCCTGGGCTTCGGGGTGTTCACCTCGGTCGACTTCGCCCTCATGACCGACGTCCTGCCGAAGGCCCTCGACCGGGGCAAGGACCTGGGCGTCATCAACGTGGCCAACTCCCTGCCCCAGGTGGCCGCCCCGGTCCTGGCCGCGCCGATCGTGACCCATCTCGGCGGCTACCGGGCGCTGTATCTGGTGGCGGCGGTGATCGGGCTGGCGGGGGCGGTGTTCGTGGGCCGGATCCGCGCGGTGGAGTAGGGCTCGCGGGTGGGGTACGGCAGACCGGGCCGGCGGAGTGCGGCCGCTCGCTTCGGCGGAGTGCGGCCGCTCACTCCGGCGGAGTGCGCAAGATCACGCGTTTCACAGCCGGTGCACAGACAACGGATCCGCCCTTTCCCCCGTCTTCAGTGCTGACCACGCTCGCCGCCGAAGGGACGCACTGTGCCTACGCGTTCAACCAGACCATTCCGAACCCGCCCCGCACGGCAGGCGATAGCCGTGCTGGCGGTGTCCGGCACACTGCTCGCGACGCCCTCGCTGGCGGCGCCCTCGGCGTTCGCGGCCGGGGCGCCCCCGACCGATCTGCGCGTGGACACGAACCGGGACGGGACGGTCGACGTCACCGGCACCACCGACACCGCCGGCGAGAACGGCTGGACCGTCGCCCGGGGCGCGCTGATGCTGCCCAACATCGACGACGACACCAAGCGCTGCCCGGTGACCGGCCCGAAGGGCAAGCCCCTCTCGGACGCCAAGCTGGCCGCCTGCAACGACGCCTCCGACACGAAGGTGAACGGCACGGCCGACGCCGCCGACCTGGCCCGCGTGCGGTCCGTACCGATGGCGAGCCTCCCCGCCGGGGCGCAGGGCAGTGTGAAGGTCACGGCGGGCGCCAAGCAGGCCCGGGTGTTCGTCAAGCGGGGCACGAAGTGGGAGCTCGTCACGGACAGGACTCGGCTCTCGCGGGCCGAGCTGAAGGCGGGCGTCGAGTTCGGCGTCGAGGCCCGTGACGTCATCCGGGACACCGCGAAGTGGGACGGGACGGCCCGGGTCCGGCTGACCGTGAAGTCCTCCAAGGGCACCACCGCCGACTCCGTCACCCTGCGCGTCGCCCCGCTCCTGACCCACCACCACCTGCAGAACGCCCAGCAGCTGCTGGTCACCAAGATCTCCGGTGGCAACTACGGAAAGCTCAACCGCGCCTTCCGCGAGGGCCTGGACAAGGCGGCCAAGAGCGCCGGCATCACCCAGCCGACGGTGAACTTCACCAAGTACGGCGACATCTGGGCGCAGGACTTCGTCGAGCCCGCCTACGTCAGCATGACCGGCACGAACGGCAAGCGGCAGGCCATGCGCGTGATGCTGCGCTCCGCCCAGCTGGACCGGGAGTCGGGCCGGGAGCTGTTCGAGAAGATGCGCGGCCCGAACATCGGCGCCGTGCAGGTGACGGGCGCCAAGGAGTCGGAGGAGTGGACGCTCAACTCCATGGGCAACCTGGAGACCATTCCGCCGTACGCGCAGGGCGACCGCTCGTTCCCGGCGGGCCGCATCATCATGGGTCAGCGCCCGGACACCGGCTCCAAGCCGGCGAAGGTGATGCGGACGTTCCTGAAGTCGCAGGGGCTGCAGGACCCGCTGTTCCTCGACACGTCCTGGCTGCACGTGGGCCACGTCGACGAGTTCGTGCAGTTCCTGCCCGCCGACACCCCGCGCGGCTGGAAGCTCGCGATCGCCGACCCCGAGGCCGGGCTCAAGCTGCTGCGCGACGCGAAGGCCGCGGGCCACGGCTCGACGTCGATGTTCTCCCTCCCGGGCGTCCCCTGGGAAAGCATCTCGGAGGCCCTCGGCTCCAAGCACCTGGTCTCCGACAACAACCTCGCCACGCGCCGCATCGAGGCCAACCTCGCGGTGCTCAAGCGCGAGACGGGCGTCACGGACGCCGAGATCGTCCGCGTCCCCGCCCTCTACACCCGGGGCCGGGAGATGGTCGGCGAGTCGCAGTCGGGCGGCGACGAGAAGATCCGTCTCCCCCGGCTGACCCGCCTCGGCGCCGGCACCGAACTCCCGGACGCGGCGCGGGAGTACGGCCAGCAGCGCCGGCTCGACGACCCGCGGGCCGACCAGGGCGGCCTGACGCCCGACAGCTCGGCGGCGGCCTCCCCGGCGGCCCCGGCGCCCTCCGTCATGACCAGCGCCTACGTCCCGGGCGCCGTCAACGGCATCGTCCTCAGCCGCACCCACTACCTGGCGCCGCGCCAGTGGGGTCCCGTCATCGGCGGCAAGGACATCTTCACCGAGGCGGTGACCGCCGCGTACGCGAGCGCCGGCATGAAGGTGTCGTACCTCGACGACTGGGAGACGTACCACCTCGGCATGGGTGAGATCCACTGCGGTACGAACACCCTGCGGAACACCTCGGCGGCCTGGTGGACGCGCTGACGCACACCGCCGCCTGACCGCGCACAAGAGGAACGCCGCCGCCCCGGAGAACCGGGGCGGCGGCTCCTTTCACACCGGCTCCCGGCCCCGCAGGTCCGCCAGCCGCAGCAGGGCGTCGTGGGCCGTCTCCCGCTGCGCGGCGGTGAGGGGCACCGCCTCGGCCCGGGTGAGCGCGGCGGTCGCCGTCTCCTCGTCGCCGAGCCGGACGGCGATGTCGGCCCGCAGCACGAGCAGCCGCAGCAGCAGGGGCTCCGCGGGCTTCTGAGCCGTCGCCAGCACCCGGTCGACCACCTTCGCCGCGCCCGCCGGATCGTCCTTCGAGTCGGCCAGCAGGGACGCGTGATGCAGGGCCCGCGCGAAGGTCTCCTTCGGGGCGGGCCGGTGGCTCTGGTCCGCGCTCGTGGGCTGTCCGACGCGTACGCAGTTGCCGCCCGGGTCGGTCAGCAGGAACTGCCGCATGCCGTACGACATGTCCTTCAGCGGTCCGAGCCGCGGCAGTCCTCGTGTCGGTATCCGTCCGTAGGTCTCCTTGAGCCCGGATCTGAAGGCCGTGTAGAGGCCGTCGACGTCGTCCGTGATCACGTAGCACGTGCTGAAGGACCGGGTGGGCTCGAACGCCTTCAGCCCGAAGAACTGGAGTTCGATGTCACCCCGCTCGACCGCCGCGTACGGGTTGGGGCTGCGCTGTCGAAAGGTCACCTCGAAGCCGAGGGCCTCGTAGAAGTCCAGCACGGGCTGGAGTGTCCGGCAGGGAAGGATCGGGATCGTCTTCTCGCCCATCACTCCACTCTAGTCAAACTTGACCAGTGCTGTAAACGAGAGGGCGCCGATGCGAACACGGCGCCCCCGGACCCGCTCCTCGTCAGAACCCCAGCTTGCGCAGCTGACGAGGGTCCCGCTGCCAGTCCTTGGCCACCTTCACATGAAGGTCCAGGAAGACCGGAGTGCCGAGCAGCGCCTCGATCTGCTTGCGGGACTTGATGCCGACCTCCTTCAGGCGCTTGCCCTTGGGGCCGATGACGATGCCCTTCTGGCTGGGGCGCTCGATGTAGACGAAGGCGTGGATGTCCAGGAGGGGGCGGTCGGCGGGACGGTCCTCGCGGGGCAGCATCTCCTCGACGACGACGGCGATGGAGTGCGGCAGCTCGTCGCGGACGCCCTCCAGGGCCGCCTCGCGGATCAGCTCGGCGATCATGACCTGCTCGGGCTCGTCGGTGAGGTCGCCCTCGGGGTAGAGCGCGGGCCCCTCCGGGAGGAGGGGGACGAGCAGGTCGGCCAGCAGGTCCACCTGCTTGTCGGCGACCGCCGAGACGGGCACGATCTCGGCCCACTCGAAGCCCAGCTCCTTGCCGAGCTGGTCGATGGCGATCAGCTGCTCGGCGAGCTGCTTGCTCTCGACGAGGTCGGTCTTGGTGACGATCGCGATCTTCGGCGTCTTCTTGATGGACGCCAGCTCCTTCGCGATGAAGCGGTCACCCGGGCCGAGCTTCTCGTTCGCGGGCAGACAGAAGCCGATCACGTCGACCTCGGCCCACGTCGCGCGGACCACGTCGTTGAGGCGCTCGCCCAGCAGCGTGCGCGGCTTGTGGAGACCGGGGGTGTCGACCAGGATCAGCTGGGCGTCCGGCCGGTGCACGATGCCCCGTACGGTGTGCCGCGTGGTCTGCGGCTGGTCCGCCGTGATCGCCACCTTCTGGCCGACCAGAGCGTTCGTGAGGGTGGACTTGCCCGCGTTGGGGCGGCCCACGAAGCAGGCGAAGCCGGCGCGGTGGGCGGCCTCGGCCGGCTGCTCGGATGACTGGGTACGGACGCTCATGGCGCCCATTCTCCCTGATCCACGGAGCCCCGCCGTACCCGGCACCGATGGTGAGCTTTCCGAAACCCCCACGCAACGAAACGTCACCGAAACACACCTGTACGCGTCCGGAAACGCACGCCGATCACCCTCTGACGAGCCCCCGCCCCGCCAGAGAAAGGCCGTGCCGACCGTGACCCTCGCCGCGCCACTCGCCGCGCCGATCGCCGCGCCAGCCATCGACACCGGCGACACCGCCTGGCTGCTCGCCGCCACGGCCCTCGTCCTGCTGATGACCCCCGGCCTGGCCCTCTTCTACGGCGGCATGGTCAGGACGAAGAGCGTCCTCAACATGCTGATGATGAGCTTCGTGTCGATCGCCCTGGTCACCGTCGTGTGGCTGGCCGCCGGGTATTCGCTCGCCTTCGGGGACGACGCCTTCGGCGGTCTCATCGGCGGTCTCGACCACCTCGGCATGGCCGACCTCGGCCCCACCGACGTCCACGGCACCGTCCCGACCCTCCTCTTCGCCACCTTCCAGCTCACCTTCGCGGTCATCACGGCCGCGCTGATCAGCGGCGCGATCGCGGACCGGGCGAAGTTCGGGGCCTGGCTGGTCTTCGTGCCGGTGTGGACGCTGCTCGTATACGTTCCGGTCGCCCACTGGGTGTGGGGGCCTGGCGGCTGGATCCTCGACGGCCTCGGCGCCCTCGACTTCGCGGGCGGCCTGCCGGTCGAGGTCACCTCCGGCGCCTCCGGCCTGGCGCTGTGCCTGGTCCTCGGACCGCGGCTCGGGTTCAGGAAGGACGCGATGCGACCGCACAACCTGCCGATGGTCATGCTGGGCGCGGGCCTGCTCTGGTTCGGCTGGTTCGGCTTCAACGCCGGCTCCGCGCTCGGCGCCAACGGTCTGGCCGCCGCCGCGTTCCTCAACACCCTGGCCGCCGGCTGCACCGGCCTGCTCGGCTGGCTCTTCGTGGAGCAGAAGCGCGACGGCCACCCGACGACGCTGGGCGCGGCCTCCGGCGCGGTCGCCGGTCTCGTCGCCATCACCCCGTCCTGCGGCTCGGTCTCCCTGCTCGGCGCACTCGTCATCGGCCTGGCCGCGGGCGTCGTCTGTTCCTACGCGGTGGGCTGGAAGTTCCGGCTGAACTACGACGACTCCCTCGACGTCGTCGGCGTCCACCTGGTCGGCGGGGTCGTCGGCACGGTCCTGATCGGCGTCTTCGCCGTGGAGTCGATGACCGGCGGACCCGAGGGCCTGCTCCACGGCGGCGGACTCGCCCAGCTCGGCAGGCAGTTGGCGGCCGTGGCCGCCGTCGGGGCGTACGCCTTCCTCGTCACGTACGGCATCGGGAAGCTGATCGACAAGGTGCTGGGATTCCGCGCGGAGGAGGAGCACGAGCACACCGGCCTCGACCTTACGGTGCACGCCGAGACGGCATACGATCACGGCGTCCTGGGGCACGGCGCCCCGGTCGGCGCGTCCGTCTCGTCATCGTCCTCGACGTCCTCCCCGTCCTCCACCCAGAAGGCCAAGGCATGAAGCTCATCACCGCGATCGTCAAGCCGTACCGCCTCGACGCGGTCAAGACCGCCCTGCAGGAGATGGGCGTACACGGTCTGACCGTCAGTGAGGCCAGCGGCTACGGCCGGCAGCGCGGTCACACCGAGGTGTACCGGGGTGCCGAGTACCAGGTGGACCTCGTCCCCAAGGTCCGGATCGAGATCGTCGTCGAGGACGCCGACTCGGACGCCGTGATCGACGCGATCGTGAAGGCCGCCCACACCGGGAAGATCGGCGACGGCAAGGTGTGGGCGCTGCCGGTGGAGACGGTCGTACGCGTGCGGACGGGCGAGCGGGGTCCCGACGCGCTCTGAGCGGGCGGAACAGCGGGTGAAGGGGTGGTGCCGCCGGCGGGCGGCACCACCCCTCACCCGTGATTCAGGTGCGTGCGGCGGTTCAGTCGAAAACGAACGGCCCCGGCGACTGTGCCGCGCCGGCGGTGCACGTCACCGGGAATCCGAAGATCACCATCTGCAGCGAGCCGCCGAAGGCCTCCAGCGAGTCTCCGGGAGCGACGGTGCCGGTCAGAGGCCCGACCTCCACGCCGTCCCCGGCGGCCAGCGCCGGGTTCTCGGTGCCGGTGAAGGCGACGGTGCCGCCGCTCGCGTTCACCAGGGTGAGCGTGGACTGGATGGAGTCCTCTGCGAGGGCGATCGGAGCGGTGATCTCCTCGGAGGTGACGGTGACGGTCGCGGAGGTGCCGTCCTGCGTGGCCGTGAGCGTGGCCACCCCGGAACCGCCGATCGTGCAGCTGGCGTTGATCGTCGCGACGTCAGGGGTGACGGCCACGGCGGTGGGGGCGAGCGCGAGGCCGGTGACGGCCAGCGTCCCCGCCACGAGCGCCGAGGCGGCTCCGAGTCGTATGCGTCTCATCGAGCGAATTCCCTTCCCTGGTACGGGATGGCGCACGGGGGCATGGGGGAGCCCCGTACATCCCGGTACGGGCGTTGCCATGTGGGGGAGGTGCAATGCGCGGCCGCGCGGCGGAATATGACGGTCCGCCAGGAGAACGGCTCCATTGAGACGCGAGCGGCCCAAGATTGCAAGAGACGGTCCGCCGGTTGTGCCGGGGCCGGCGAAAGTGGCCGAACCCGTTCGCCGACGGCAACGGCCGACCGGCCCGTCGGGCCGCGAGAGTGGGCCGTTCTGTCCCGCCCCGCGCGGTTTCGCCGATGGCCGGGCCCGGTGTCCACTCGCCCGCGCATGAGTTTTCCCGCAGCTCGGCGGGCTGTTACCGGCCGTAACACGCTAGGGCGGGCGGCCCCGGGCCCGTGCTCAGCCCGCCGTCAGCGTCGTGCGCACCGACCCGTCCGGCCCCGCCAGGAGCACCGGCGTCTTCGGGCCGCCGAGGTCCCGTACGGCGGCCCGGTCCTCGTCGGAGACGGTGTCGGCGGCGGTCACCACGGCCGCCGCCTCCAGGGACGTGGCGCCGGAGGCCACCGCCATGGCGACGGCCGTGCGCAGCGCGCTCAGCCGCAGGGAGTCGAGGGCCACGGTCCCGGCGACATAGGTACGGCCCGTCTCGTCGCGGACGGCCGCCCCCTCGGGCACGGCGTTGCGGGCCCGCGCGGAACGGGCCAGGGTCACGATCTTGCGGTCCTCGGGGTCGAGCGCGCTGCTGTCGGTCATGAGCCGAGCATACGGAGACCGGGGCCGCCCACCACGCCACGGGGTGCGTTCAGGGCCGGTCGAGACGGAGCCGCTGCGCCCGGGGCAGGCCCGCCACCACCAGGTCGTACGAGTCCTCGATCAGTTCCCTGGCGAGGTGGTCGGGCAGGTCGCCGTCGAGGGTCACGGTGTTCCAGTGGCGTTTGTTCATGTGATAGCCGGGGGCGATGAGGCCGGGGTGTTCGGTGCGGAGCCGGACCGCGTCCTCGGGGTCGCACTTGAGGTTGACCTTGAGGGGACGCTGGTCCGTCCAGCTGAGGGCGAACATCTTGCCGAGCACCTTGAAGACGGAGATCTCCGGACGGAAGGGGAAGTCCTCGACGGCCTCGCCGAAGGAGAGGCAGAACGTACGCAACTCCTGTGGGGTCACTCGGACTTCTTCTCCCCCTCCGGCACCTCGGCGGGACCGATCGGCTCCACCAGCACCGTGACGATCTTGTTCCGGCGGCCGGCCGCGGCCTCCGCCGTGAGGCGCAGTTCGCGCTCGTCCGGCAGGGCGACGACCGAGGAGGCACCGGCGATGGGGACACGGCCCAGGGCCTTGGCGAGGAGGCCGCCCACGGTCTCCACGTCCTCGTCGTCGTAGGCCTCCAGGCCGTACAGCTCCCCGAGGTCGGTGATGTCCAGGCGGGCGGTGACGCGGTAGCGGTCCTCGCCGAGGTCCTCGACGGGCGGGAGTTCGCGGTCGTACTCGTCGGTGATCTCGCCGACGATCTCCTCCAGGATGTCCTCGATGGTGACGATCCCGGCGGTGCCGCCGTACTCGTCGATGACGACGGCGACGTGGTTGCGCTCCTGCTGCATCTCGCGGAGCAGGTCGCCGGCGTTCTTCGTGTCGGGGACGAAGACGGCGGGGCGCATGGCCGTGGACACCAGTTCGCTCTCGGCGTCCCGGCTGATGTGCGTCTTGCGGGCCAGGTCCTTCAGGTACACGATCCCGACGATGTCGTCCTCGTTCTCACCGGTGACCGGTATGCGTGAGAAGCCCGAGCGCAGGGCGAGGGTGAGGGCCTGACGGATGGTCTTGTAGCGCTCGATGGCGACCAGGTCGGTGCGCGGGACCATCACCTCGCGGACGAGGGTGTCGCCCAGCTCGAAGACCGAGTGCACCATGCGGCGCTCCTCCGCCTCGATCAGTGACTCCTTCTCGGCCAGGTCGACCAGCGCGCGCAGTTCGGCCTCGGAGGCGAACGGGCCGCGCCGGAAGCCCTTGCCGGGCGTCAGCGCGTTGCCGATGAGGATGAGGAGCGAGGGGATGGGACCCAGGACCCGGGCCAGCGGCAGCAGCACGTACGCCGCCGCGGTGGCCGTGTTCATGGGGTGCTGGCGGCCGATGGTGCGGGGCGAGACCCCGACGGCCACATAGCTGACGAGGACCATCACCCCGATGGCGACGGCCAGGGACTGCCAGGTCTTGTCGAACGCCTGCAGACAGGCGTACGTGACCAGCGCGGCGGCGGCCATCTCACAGGCCACCCGCACCAGCAGCGCGAGGTTCAGATAGCGGGTCGGGTCGGCCGAGATCTGGGCGAGCTTCGCGCTGCCGCGCCGCCCGGACCGTACGGCCTCCTCGGCACGGAAGCTGGAGACGCGCGCGAGGCCCGCCTCCGCACAGGCGGCGAGCCAGGCGACGACCACCAGGGCGACGGCACCCGCGATGAGAGTCGCGCTCATGACACGGTCGGCGCCGGGGAGGGGCCGGTGAAGCCCTTCTCCGCGCGCCAGCCGTCCACGATGGCGGCTTGCAGGCCGAACATCTCGGCCTTCTCGTCGGGCTCCTCGTGGTCGTAGCCCAGCAGGTGCAGCACCCCGTGGACGGTGAGGAGCTGGAGCTCCTCGTCCATGGAGTGCTGCGTGTCCGCTTCCCTGCCCTGTCTCTCGGCGACCTCGGGGCACAGCACGATGTCTCCGAGCAGGCCCTGCGGCGGCTCGTCGTCGTCCTTCGACGGCGGACGCAGCTCGTCCATCGGGAAGGACATGACATCGGTCGGACCGGGGAGGTCCATCCACTGGATGTGCAGCTGCTCCATGGCGTCCGCGTCCACCACGATCACCGACAGCTCGGAGAGGGGGTGGATGCGCATCCGTGTCAGCGCGTAGCGGGCGATGTCGAGGATCGCCTGCTCGTCGACCTCGGTTCCGGACTCGTTGTTGACGTCGATCGACATGGTCGCGCTGGTCTACTTCCGCTTGTCACGGACACCCTTGTGGGTGCCGTTCTCCGTACCGTTCTGGCTGTCGTACTTCTCGTACGCGTCGACGATACGGCCGACCAGCTTGTGCCGTACGACATCCTGCGAGGACAGCCGGGAGAAGTGCACGTCGTCGAGGCCCTCCAGGATGTCCTGGACCTGGCGCAGACCGGACTTCGTGCCGCTCGGCAGGTCGACCTGCGTCACGTCACCCGTGATCACGATCTTCGAGTCGAAGCCGAGGCGGGTGAGGAACATCTTCATCTGCTCGGCCGAGGTGTTCTGGGCCTCGTCGAGAATGATGAAGGCGTCGTTGAGCGTGTTGTGCGTCAGCAGGTAGTCCTGGGTGACGTAGAGGGAGTCCTCTGCGGCCACCTGGATGCATACGGTCTCCTCCCTGCCTGCGGGCTCGATGCTGTCGATGAAGCGCATCGGCCGTCCGCCGCCTCCGGCCTCGTGGTACTTATCGCGCTTGCGGGCGAGGCGGAAGGGTTCGATGCCTTCGGGGAGGCGGATGTCGACGATGTGGGCGTCGTACCGGTAACCGACTTCCCGGCCGTTCGCGAAGCCGGGCTTACGGCCCTCGGCCGCCCGGCGACGGGTGTACGCCACACCGCCCAGCGACTGCACGAGCGAGATCACGTCGTCGCGCAGCAGGATCGACGTCGTCGTGTACTGGATACGACAGGTGCGGTCCTTCTGCGTGACCGGGCCGCCATCGGAGTCGAGCAGACCCTGCAGAACCGCCAGTCGTACCTCGGCGGAGTTGTTCAGGTAGTCGTCCGGGACGAACTTGCTGTGCGAGCGGGTGCGCAGCAGGTCCAGGTCGCGCAGAACCCGCGTAACCGGGTTCTCCAGGGTGACCACGTCGCCCGGCGACTTGACCCGGTTGAGGACGTAGTCCGGTCCGCCCCTGTGCCGAACGGAGACGCCGGGCAACACGGCCGCCAGCGCTTCGGCCAGCTCCCTGTCCTCCGTCGCGAAGGACGGCGTGGTGGAACCCGTGAGACAGCCGTCACCCAGCAGCAGCCCCAGCGCGTACGGATCCATGGGGACCTCACGCTCGGGCAAGCAGACTGGCGCTGTCAGCATCGGCAGTTCGTACCGGCGGTAGTGCGCCGCGCGCAGCTTGCCGATCATTTCCTGGGTCTCCAGAACCCGCCACGGCTTGTTGCGACGCGCGTCGTCACGAGTCCTGACTGTCCACAGGTGCTCACCGCAGCACAAGGTCCAAGAGCCGTCCTGGGCAGTGACGCGGTAGATCTCCCGCTCACCTTGCGGATAAACACCCAGTACCGGAGTCGGCTCGCCGTCCGAGCCAATGACCAGATCACCTACCTGGAGGTCGCCGATGGGGCGCCAACCGTCCGGCGTCAAGACGTTCGTGAAGCGCGGCTGCGCACGGCCACGCATATACGCCAGCGGCGCCACCTCGATCGTCCCCGCCGCCATCAGCCGAGGAATCGAGTCCGGGTCGAGCATGTCGTGCAGCGCGTCGTACAGCGGGCGGAGGTAGGGGTCGATCTTCTCGTAGAGCGTGCCGGGCAGGAAGCCCAGGCGCTCGCCGGCCTCGACCGCGGGGCGGGTCAGGATGATGCGGTTGACCTGCTTGGACTGCAGGGCCTGGACGGCCTTGGCCATGGCGAGATAGGTCTTGCCGGTGCCTGCCGGGCCGATGCCGAAGACGATGGTGTGCTTGTCGATGGCGTCGACGTACCGCTTCTGGTTGAGCGTCTTGGGGCGGATGGTGCGGCCGCGCGAGGACAGGATGTTCTGGGTGAGAACCTCTGCCGGGGTCTCTTCGGAACCTTCCCCGTTCTCGCTCGCCCTCAGCATGGCGATCGAGCGTTCCACTGCGTCCTCCGTCATCGGCTGTCCGGTGCGGAGCACCAGCATCATCTGGTCGAACAGGCGCTGGACGAGAGCCACTTCCGACGGCTCGCCCAGTGCGCTGATCTCGTTGCCCCGGACATGGATGTCGACCGCCGGGAAGGCCTTCTCGACCACGCGCAGGAGGGAGTCGCCGGAGCCCAGCACGGTCACCATGGGGTGCGCCGCGGGGACGGTGAACTGTGCTTTCGCCTTGCCCTGCGCGGGGGTGTGGGCTGTGGGTGTCTGAGTCATGGGCCGGCTCGTAGGCCGCACGTCCTCCTTGAGACGACTCGCAGGTGGTGGCCTGCGCCTGTGGCTCAAGAGTACGCCGGGGGACTGACAGGGCCGTAGGGCTTTTAGCGGGAGAGCCCGGTGGCGGCCCGGCCTGCGGCCCTTCAGCGCCAGATCGGCGACCCCGCCCCTCCCGGGCCGACCGCCTCGATCTTCGTACGGATCTCTCTCATCACCTCCACGATCCGGCGCTCGTGTTCCGGAGTCAGGCGGGCCACCGGGACCGAGCAGCTGACGGCGTCCTCGGCGGGGGTGCCGGTGCGCAGGGCGAAGCCGAAGCCGATGATGCCGAGGACGCCCTCCTCACGGTCGACGGCGTAACCGCGGGCGCGGACACCGGCGAGGTCGGCGGCGAGGGCCTCGCGGGTGGTGCGGGTGTTCGGGGTGAGCGCCTCGTAGGGGCCCTCGGGGAGGTCGCTGTCGGGGCGTTCGGCGAGGAGGGCCTTGCCGAGGGCGCCGGCGTGGGCGGGGAGGCGGCGGCCGACGCGGCTGATCGTGCGCAGGTACTCGTGGGACTCGCGGGTGGCCAGGTAGGCGACGTCCGTGCCGTCGAGACGGGCGAGGTGGATGGTCTCGCCGAGGGCCTCGGAGGCCTCGTCGAGAAAGGGCCGCACGGCGCGTACCCGCGGGTCGGAGTCCAGGTAGCCGGTGCCGGTGAGCAGGGCGCGGATGCCGATGCCGTAGAGGGAGCCGGTGGTGTCGGTGCGGACCCAGCCCCGGCCGATGAGGGTCTGCAGCAGGGCGTACATCGAGCTGCGCGGGACGCGGAGTTCGTCCGCCAGCTCCTGGAGGCGTGCGGGCCGGTCGCCGCGTGCTGCCAGCAGTTCCAGCAGGTCGACCGTACGCGCCGCCGACTTCACCTCGCGGACGCCTCCGGCGCCGTCTGTCTCCGACATGCGGCGATCGTAGGCGGGGCGGCGGCTGCCCTCTTCGACGCCTGTCCTTGACGCCTGTCCTTGACGCCCATTGTTCGCCTACCTAATCTTCATCTTCGTATGTAGATATTCGAGGGAGTCCGACGCCGTCCCCGCCGCCCCGACCGTAGGAGCCGCCCCGTGACCGTGTCCCGCGACCTGACCGTCACCGAGGTCCGGCTGACCCCGGTCCTGGTCGCCGACCCGCCGCTGCTGAACACGCAGGGCGTGCACCAGCCGTACACCCCCCGGCTCATCGTGGAGGTCGTCACCGCCGACGGGACCACGGGCGTCGGTGAGACGTACGGCGACACCAAGTACCTGGAGCTGGCCCGGCCGTTCGCCAGGAAGCTGGTGGGCCGCCCGGTCGGCGATCTGAACGGGCTGTCCGCCCTCGCCGACGAGGTGGCGGTCGACGGGGCACGGGTCTGCGGGCAGGTCGACGTGGGCGGGCTGCGCGGCGTCCAGACCGCCGACAAGCTGCGGCTGTCGGTCGTGTCGGGGTTCGAGGTCGCCTGCCTCGACGCGCTCGGCAAGGCACTGGGGCTGCCCGTGCACGCGCTGCTCGGCGGGAAGGTGCGCGACCGCGTGGAGTACAGCGCGTACCTCTTCTACAAGTGGGCGGAGCATCCCGAGGGGGTCGCCTGCGAGAAGGACGACTGGGGAGCGGCCGTGGACCCGGCCGGGGTCGTGGAGCAGGCCCGGAGGTTCAAGGACCGGTACGGGTTCACGTCGTTCAAGCTGAAGGGGGGTGTGTTCCCGCCGGAGGAGGAGGTCGCCGCGGTGCGTGCGCTGGCCGAGGCGTTCCCGGGGCATCCGCTGCGGCTGGACCCGAACGGGGCCTGGTCCGTCAGGACGTCGCTGAAGGTCGCGGACGAGCTGGCGGACGTACTCGAGTACCTGGAGGACCCGGCGCTCGGGACGCCCGCGATGGCCGAGGTCGCGGCGCGGACGGAGGTGCCCCTGGCGACCAACATGTGCGTGACCACCTTCGCGGAGATCGAGGAGGCGTTCACGACGGGCGCCGTGCAGGTCGTCCTGTCCGACCACCACTACTGGGGCGGGCTGCGCAACACCCGCGAACTGGCCGCCGTCTGCCGTACGTTCGGCGTCGCCGTGTCCATGCACTCCAACACCCATCTGGGCATCAGCCTGGCCGCGATGACGCACGTGGCGTCCACGGTTCCCGACCTCCACCATGCCTGTGACTCCCACTATCCGTGGCAGTCGGAGGACGTCCTCACCTCGCGTCTCACGTTCGAGGACGGGGCGGTGCGGGTGTCGGTTGCGCCGGGACTCGGGGTCGAACTCGACCGGGACAAGCTGGAGTTCCTGCATCGGCGGTGGCTGGACGACGACGGGGCGCTGCGGGACCGGGACGACGCGGCGGCGATGCGGGTGGCCGAGCCGAACTGGGTCACCCCGACCGTGCCGCGCTGGTAGCGCCGGGCCCCCGCAGGGACCGAGCCGGAAGGCGGGCGGCGGGGTCGCAGGGGCGGCGGCCCTTGCACAGCGACCCCCGACCCGCACCGCATGCCAAGGCACACTCCCCGCGTCACACACCCCCGAGCGGAGCGCTTGGTGCAGACTGGCCAGAACCGCACCACCGCCAGGGAGCACATCGTGACCGCGTTCAAGGGAGAACGTCCGCACCGACCCCGGGTCGACCCGCTGAGGGACCTGAGAACGGCCGGTGACCCGCCCTGGGACGTCTATCTGACCGGCACCGTCTTCCTCGACATCATCTTCACCGGCCTCGACTCCGCCCCGGTGCGCGGGACCGAGTCCTGGGCACGCGGGATGGGGTCGAGCCCCGGCGGTGTGGCGAACATGGCCACGGCCCTGGCCCGGCTGGGCCTGAAGACCTCCCTCGCGGCGGCCTTCGGCGACGACCACTACGGCGAGTACTGCTGGGACGCCCTGGAGCAGGGCGAGGGCATCGACCTCTCCGCCTCCCGCACGGTCCTCGGCTGGCACTCCCCGGTCACGGTCTCCATGGCGTACGAGGGCGAACGCACGATGGTCTCCCACGGCCACGCGGCGCCCCCGGAGCAGTCCGAGCCGGAGTGCCCGCCCCGCGCGCGCGCCGCCGTCGCCTCCCTCACGCCCGGCGTACGCGCCCCCTGGATCGGGCGCGCCGCGAGCGAGGGCACCCTGATCTTCGCGGATGTCGGCTGGGACGAGACCGGCGCCTGGGACCTGGCGGGGCTCGCCGATCTCGCGCACTGCGAGGCGTTCCTGCCCAACGCGCAGGAGGCGATGCGGTACACCGGCGCCGACTGCCCCCGGGCCGCCGCCCGCGCCCTCACCGACCACGTCCCGGTGGCCGTGGTGACCCTCGGCGCGGAGGGCGCGTACGCCGTGGACGGCCGGACCGGCGAGACGGCGGAGGTGCCCGCCATCGCCGTGGAGGCCCTGGACCCCACGGGCGCGGGTGACGTGTTCGTCGCCGGCTTCGTCACCGGCACCCTCGCCGACTGGCCCCTCGCGGACCGGCTGGCCTTCGCGGGTCTGACCGCCGCGCTGTCGGTCCAGGAGTTCGGGGGGTCGCTGTCCGCCCCCGGCTGGTCGGAGCTGGCCGCGTGGTGGCACCGGGTGCGGTCACTGGAGGACCAGGACCCCGAGGCACTGCGCCGGTACGCCTTCCTGGCGGACCTCCTGCCGAAGGACCACGTCAGCCCCTGGCCGCTGCGCCGGGCCGTCCCCACGATCGGCTTCCGCCGTTCGGCCTGACGGCGTCGCCCCTCACCCGAACTCGTAGGCGTCCACCTCCGCGAGATACCGGGCCCGCCGCTCCTCGTCGTGCTCCAGGAAGGACGCGGTGAAGGAGTTGCGGGCCAGTTCGCGCAGCCGCTCCTCGCCGAGGCCCAGCGTGCGCCCCACGGCGTCGAAGTTGTCGCCGGCGTAGCCGCCGAAGTAGGCCGGGTCGTCGGAGTTGACCGTGCAGAGCAGGCCCGCGTCGAGCATGGCGGGCAGCGGGTGGTCGGCGAGCGTGTCGACGGTCCGCAGCCGGACGTTCGACAACGGGCACAGCGTCAGCGGGATCCGGTCCCGTACCAGCCGCTCGACGAGGGCCGGGTCCTCCATGCACCGCAGCCCGTGGTCGACGCGTTCGACACCGAGGACGTCCAGGGCCTCGGTGATGTACTCCGGCGGCCCCTCCTCCCCCGCGTGCGCGACCCGCCGCAGCCCCAGCGCGGCGGCCGCCTCGTACACCGCACGGAACTTGACCGGCGGATGCCCGACCTCGGCGGAGTCCAGCCCGATCCCGACGATCCGGTCGAGGTACGGCTCGGCGGCCTCCAGGGTGTCCAGGGCCGACTCGGCGGACTCGTCGCGCAGGAAGCACATGATCAGCTGGGTGGAGATACCGTGCGTCTCCTCGCTTCTGCCCAGCGCCCGCCACAGCCCCTCGACGACCGTCCCCATCCCGACACCGCGCGCGAGGTGGGCCTGCGGATCGAAGAAGATCTCCGCGTGCCGTACGCCCTGGGCGGCGGCGCGGGCCAGATAGGCGTCGGCGAGGTCGGCGAAGTCCCGCTCGGTGCGCAGGACGGCCATCAGCTCGTAGTACAGGTTCAGGAAGGACTGCAGATCCTCGAACTCGTACGCCTTGCGGAGCGCGTCCGTGTCCGCGTACGGCAGTGCCACCCCGTTCCGGGCGGCCAGCGCGAACGCCAGCTCCGGCTCCAGGGTGCCTTCGATGTGCAGGTGCAGTTCAGCTTTGGGGAGGGACATCAAAGCATCGTACGGCCGCTCTATCGCCGTTTCGGAAGCGCCACCCGCATCAGGTCGTGCGCCACGGTCAGCTCGCCCTCGAACCCGGCGGCCCGCGCCTGCCGTTCGAACTCGGCGGGCTCGGAGTACCGCTGGCTGAAGTGCGTGAGCACGAGATGCCGTACGCCGCAGTCGCGGGCCACCGAGGCTGCCTGACCAGCCGTCAGATGACCGTGGTCGACCGCGAGTTGGACGTCCTCGTCGAGGAACGTGGACTCGATGACGAGCATGTCGGCCGCGTCGGCGAGGGCGTAGACCCCGTCGCACAGCCGGGTGTCCATGACGAACGCGAACCGCTGGCCGCGCCGCGGCTCGCTCACGTCGTCCAGCGTGATGTCACCGACCGCGCCCTCCCGCTGGATCCGTCCGATGTCCGGCCCCTTGATGCCGCGCTCGGCGAGCCGCTCGGGCAGCATCCGGCGCCCGTCCGGCTCCACGAGTCGGTAACCGTACGACTCGACGGGGTGCGAGAGCCTGCGCGCGTCGAGGGTGTACGACGGTGTGGCGGCCAGTGTCCCGCCCTCGCCGTCGACCGGCGCCTCGATCAGCCGGACCGTCTCCCGGTAGGCGGTGGCGTACCGCAGGCGGTCGAAGAACCGCTGCCCGGAGCGCGGGTAGTGCGCGGTGACGTCGTGCGGGACCCGGTCGAGGTTGATCCGCTGGACGACACCGGCCAGCCCCAGCGAGTGGTCGCCGTGGAAGTGGGTGACGCATATGCGGTTCAGGTCGTGCGCGGCGACCCCGGCGCGCAGCATCTGCCGCTGGGTGCCCTCGCCGGGGTCGAACAGCAGTCCCTCCGCGTCCCAGCGCAGCAGATAGCCGTTGTGGTTGCGGTGCCGGGTCGGGACCTGGCTGGCCGTGCCGAGGACGACCAGTTCACGTACGGACACGGTGCGCTACCCGGGGGGCCACTGCAGGCCGCGGCCGCCGACGACGTGGGCGTGCGCGTGGAACACGGTCTGGCCGGCGCCGGTGCCGGTGTTGAAGACGATGCGGTAGCTCTCCAGCTTGTCCTCGTCGGCGACGGCCTTCGTCTCGCGCAGGACGTCGGCGGCGAGGTCCGGGGCGGCGGTGGCGAGGGTCGCGGCGTCGGCGTAGTGCGCCTTCGGGATGACCAGGACGTGGGTCGGTGCCTGTGGGTTGATGTCCCTGAACGCGACCGTCGTGTCGGTCTCCCGCACGATCGTCGCCGGTACGTTCCCCGCCACGATCCTGCAGAACAGACAGTCGTCCTGCGGCTCCCCAGCCATGCGTCGCCTCCCAGCCACGGGTGAATCCCCTACCGGGGCATGCTATCTCCAGGGCGCGTCGTCGGGTGCGGGTCCGGCCCCTACGACGGCAGCGGTGGTGCCACCTTCGCCGGTGTCGACTCCAGCCCCTCCAGCGCGATCCGGATCGCCTCGTCGAGCTGGGGGTCGCGTCCGGCCGCGTGGTCCTGGGGCGCCTGCACGACCTCCACGTCCGGGTCGACGCCGTGGTTCTCGACCCCCCACCCGTACCCCTCCAACCAGAAGGCGTACTTCGGCTGGGTCACGAGCGTCCCGTCCACCAGCCGGTAGCGGCTGTCGATCCCGACGACGCCACCCCACGTCCGCGTTCCCACGACCGGCCCGATCCCGAGCGCCTTGATCGCCGCGTTGACGATGTCCCCGTCGGACCCGGAGAACTCGTTGGCGACGGCGACGACGGGCCCCCGGGGCGCGTCGTCGGGGTAGCTGGTCGCGCGCATGCCGCGCGGCAGGTCCCAGCCGACGATCCGGCGGGCCAGTTTCTCCACCACGAGCTGGGAGGTGTGCCCGCCCCGGTTCTCCCGGACGTCCACGACGAGTCCCTCCCGGGCGACCTCCACACGCAGGTCGCGGTGGAGCTGCGCCCAGCCGGAGCCGACCATGTCGGGTACGTGCAGATATCCGAGCCGGCCGCCGGATTTCTCGTGGACGTAGGCCCGCCGGTCCGCCACCCAGGCGTGGTATCGGAGCGGCTCCTCGTCGGAGATGGG
This sequence comes from Streptomyces sp. NPDC002324, assembly GCF_053593335.1. Taxonomy (NCBI): domain Bacteria; kingdom Bacillati; phylum Actinomycetota; class Actinomycetes; order Kitasatosporales; family Streptomycetaceae; genus Streptomyces; species Streptomyces sp. NPDC002324. The sequence continues at coordinate 5,738 of NZ_JBSFCF010000014.1, read as the reverse complement.
CACCACCACGGGATGCCGCAGATCCCCGCCGCCGGACGGCAGGACGGTCAGCTCGACCGCCTTGCCCGCCGTGCCGACGAGCAGCGGTCCGGGCCCGGCCACCGGGTCGACCGGCTGCCCGCCCACGGCGACGATCGCGTCCCCGGCCCGCACGGCCACACCCGGCGCGGCGAGCGGCGAGTGCGCGTCGGGGTCGGAGGTCTCGGAGGGCAGCACCCGGTCGATGCGCCACAGGGCCGATCCCTGCGGGCCGTCCTCGTGCCGGGAGACGTCCGCCCCGAGCAGCCCCTGCCGCCGGTCGCCGGAGGCGCCCCGGCCGCGCGGGGTGACGTAGGCGTGCGAGGTGCCCAGCTCGCCGTGCACCTCCCACAGCAGGTCCACGAGGTCGTCGTGGGTGGCCACGCGCTCCAGGACCGGGCGGTACCGGTCCAGGACGGCGTCCCAGTCCACCCCGCCGAGGTCCGGGCGCCAGAAGTTGTCCCGCATCAGGCGGCCGGTCTCGTCGAACATCTGGCGCCATTCGGCGGCCGGGTCGACGGTCCGCCGTACGCGCGAGAGGTCGACGGTGATGTTGGTGTCGCTCTCGTCGTCGTTCGAGGCGCGCCGGTCGCTGGGGACGACCTTGAGCTTGCCGTCGGTCCACAGCAGGACCCGTTTGCCGTCGCCGCTGACGGCGACGTGGTCGGCGTCGGAGGCGAGGTACTCCAGGCGCCGCTGGGCGAGGTCGTAGCGCTCCAGGGACGTCTTCGGGTCGGGGTCGTCGGGGGTGGCCCGGGAGTGGCCGAGGACGCCGGTGACCGGGTGGCGCAGCCACAGGACGCCGTCCTTGGCGGCGCGGAGGGTCGAGTAGCGGCCGGCCTCGACCGGGAAGGGGACGATCCGGTCGGCGAGCCCGTCGAGGTCGATCCGGGTCGCCGGGGCGCCCTCGCTGTCCGGGGTCTCGTCCTTGTCGGGCGCCTCGAAGGGGCGGCCGTGCCGCTGCGGCCCGAAGGGCGACGGGGTGGTCGCGGCGAGCGTGATGAGGTGCGGCCGGGCCCCGCTGACGAAGTGGAGGTCGAAGACGTGTTCGTCGTAGACGGGGTCGAAGGCGCGGGCGGAGAGGAAGGCGAGGTGCTTGCCGTCGAGGGTGAACGTCGGTGAGAAGTCCTGGAAGCGCAGCGGGGTCGCCTCGGTGACGGACAGGTCGGCGGTGTTGGCGAGCTTGAGCTGACGCAGCGGGCGCGGGCCGGGGTGCGACCAGGCGAGCCAGGCGGAGTCGGGCGAGAAGACGAGCCCGGTCACCTCGCCGTCCTCGCTGCGGTCGACCTCGCGGACCTCTCCGGTCTCCCGTTCGACGAGCAGGACCCGGCCGTCGTGCGCGGCGACGGCGACCCGGCTGCCGTCGGGCGCGACCGCGAGCCCGAGGACCCGGCCCAGCTGCCCCGCGGCGAGCCGGCGCGGGGTGGCGCCCGGGGCGAGACCGGTCGCCGGGGCGAACTCCAGCCCGTCGTCGCCCTCCGCGTCCGTCACCCACACCACCCACTCCTCGCCCTCCACCCGGAAGGTGCGCGGCAGCCGGGCCCGTACGCCGTCCTCGGCGACGAGCGCGCGGGCGGGGCCGGAGCGGTGGGTGACCCAGTGGATCGAACCGCGTACGGAGACGGCGCTGCCCCGGGCCGTGTGGTCGGGCGAGGCGGAGCCGAACCAGCGGGAGGCGTTCACCGGGAACGGCTGGAGGTCGACGCGCTGTCCGCCCAGCCGGATGTCGAGCCTGCGCGGCTCGGCCCCGTCCAGGTCGTCCAGGAGCCACAGTTCACCGGCGGACGCGTACACGACCCGGGTGCCGTCGGTGGCCGCGTGCCGGGCGTAGAAATCGTCGAGGGGGGTGTGGCGGCGCAGGTCCGAGCCGTCCGCGAGGGAGGAGTACAGCGCCCCGACGCCCTCGTGGTCGGAGAGGAACGCGATCCGGTCACCCACCCACAGCGGGTACTCGATGTTCCCGTCCAAGTCGGCGTGCAGCCGCGCGAATTCGCCGGCGCCCTCGCCGTCCTCACCCGCGCGGTCGATCCACAGCTTGCCCGCCGTGCCGCCCCGGTACCGCTTCCACCAGGCGGCCTCGCGGCCCATCGGCGCGGACAGCAGCACGGTCGCGGGGCCGTGGGCGACATCACCGACCGGCCCGTACGGGAGGGTGGTGGCCGGGCCGCCGTCGAGCGGGACGGCGCGTGCCCAGCTGCGCCGGAGGCTGGCCTGGCCCTGGGTGCTGAGCGCGAGGACCCGGCCGTCGGGCGTCCAGCCGCGCACCTGGGTGCGCCAACTTCCCCAGTACGTCAGGCGCTTGGCCGAACCGCCGTCGACGGGCGCGACATGCACCTCGGGCGCGCCGTCCCGCGTGGAGGTCCACGCGACGGTGGTGCCGTCCGGGGAGATCCGGGGATGGTTCACGGGCACGTTGTCCCCGCTGACCCGCCAGGCACGGCCGCCGTCCAGAGGCGCGACCCACACGTCGTCCTCGGCGGTGAAGGCGACCAGGTCGCCGTGCAGGTGCGGATACCGGAAATACGCGAGCTGAGTCACCCAGGTACTTTATGCAGCGTTCGGTCTGATGGGGAGGGGTTTGGATCATGTCCCTCGCGCGGAACCATGTCCCTCGCGCGGGGCCTCACTTGCCCTCGGGCACGCACGCCGGGTCCTTCTGGCACCAGATGGTCTGGGTGACGGTGACCGTCACGGTCGGTCCCGGCCGGTCGGGATCCCGCGGCCCGTTGCTCGGGGCGGGTGCGTCGCAGTTGCCGAGCCCCTCGACGTGGAACCACTCCTTGCCGCCGACCTTCGCGGTCAGGTCGCCGCGTACGCACCTGCCGTTGACCTCCTTCGTCACCTTCCCGGTGAGAGTGATGTCCCGGCCTTCCTTGTCCTCGCCCGTGCAGTCGACGTTCGCGACGGTGGCGACGGACGCGGACGGCGACCCGGACTTCTTTCCCGCGTCGCCGTCGTACGAGGCCGTGCACGTGAGCCACCGGACGTCGAGGCCCTCCCGCTCCAGCTCCTCGGTGGCCAGCTGGTCCGTCGTGAACGCGACCGCGCCGGTGTTGAGCCCGCCGCCCTCGCAGGCCACCAGGCTCATGACAGCGCCGAGTCCGAGCCCGGCTCCCAGCAGGAGCCGGCGCCCGCCGGTCCGGTGCGACCTGACACGCCTCCATACCCGCATGCACGGCAGCCTGCCACCGCCCGCCGCGTCACGGAAGACCGCGTGCGGCCATGCCGCCGGGAAGGGTGAACCGGGGTTGCGCGGGCGCGCGGCCGCCTCAGCCGCGCATCAGCAGCCATTCCTGCAGCTCCACCAAGTTCCCCTCGGGGTCCTTGAGATGGGCCACGCGCATCCGGTCGGTCATGGGCGCGGGCCCGTGCAGGAGGCGTGCGCCGCGTTCGGTGATCTGCTCGCAGTACGCGTCGAGGTCGTCGACCCGCAGGACGACCAGCGACCGGTGCCCGTTCGCCGCGTCGGCCAGCTCCCCGAGGACCTCCGCCATCATCGCCCGGTCCTGCAGGGCGATACCCGCGGACCCGATCGCCGGACTGAACTTCTCGTACGGCCCCTCGGCTGCCCCGGACTGCGGCTTCAGCCCGAGGACATCGGCGTAGAAGCGATAGCACGCGGCGAAGTCGGAGACGAGCAGCCTTACTTGGGCGAGTTCCACGATGCTCCCAGGGGTTGTGGGGACGGGGCCCGGACCGGGGCGGTCAGGACCAGCGTCCGGTTCTGCCCAGCAGCAGCGCCCCGGCCGCCGTCCCGGCGGTCGACGTGCGCAGCACACTGGGCCCGAGTCGGTACGCCCCCGCGCCCGCCTCGCCGAAGAGCGCCAGCTCCTCCGGCGACACGCCCCCCTCGGGCCCCACGACGAGCACGATCTCCCCGGCCGTCGGCAGCTCGGCCGTGGCCAGTGTCTCGTCGCCGCTCTCGTGCAGGACGGCGGCGAAGTCGGCGTTCGCCAGCAGTGCCGCGACCTGCTTGCTCGTGGCCGCGTCCGCGACCTCGGGGAACCGCGTCCGGCGGGACTGCTTGCCCGCCTCCCGCGCGGTGGCCCGCCACTTGGCGAGCGCCTTCAGCCCCCGCTCGCCCCGCCACTGGGTGATGCAGCGGGAGGCGGCCCAGGGCACGATCGCGTCGATGCCGACCTCGGTCATGGTCTCCACGGCCACCTCGCCCCGGTCACCCTTGGGCAGCGCCTGGACGACGGTGAGACGGGGCTGCGCCGGAAGCTCCTCGACCAGGCCCCCCGTGTCCATGACGACCAGCCGGTCCTTGCCCTCGGCGGCCTTCACCACGCCGTTCAGCCACCGGCCCCGCCCGTCGGTGAGGACGACGTCCTCACCGGGCTGCAGCCGCTTCACCGAGACGGCGTGCCGCCCTTCGGGTCCGTCGACCACGATCTCCGGTCCCAGGCCGTCGAACCCGTCCACCACGAACACCGGCGCGGTCATCGGCCCTCGCTCCCGCCGCGGGCCCCGCCCGTCCCGCCGACCCGCGCGGCGGCCTGCTCGGCCTGCGCGGCGGCGATCTCGGCGGCCAGTACCCCGACCAGTTCCCCGGCCGGCAGGTTCCGGGCCATCCGGTGCCCCTGCCCGGCCCACAGCGCCATGCCCTGCGCGTCGCCGGCCTTGGCGGCGGCCTTGCGCAGCGGCGAGGTGAGGTGGTGGACCTCCGGGTAGGCGACGGGCGCGTACGGGCCGTGCTCGCGCAGGAAGCGGTTGAGCAGGCCGCGGGCCGGGCGGCCGGAGAAGGCGCGGGTCAGCTCGGTGCGGACGAAGAGGGGGTCGGTCAGGGCCAGCTTGTGCACGGTGTGCGCGCCGGACTCGGGGGTGGCGAGGAAGGCCGTGCCGAGCTGGGCCGCGCTCACGCCCGCCGTGAGGAGGGCGGCGATCTGACCGCCGCGCATGATGCCGCCGGCCGCGACGATCGGCAGGGCCACGGCCTCGCGGACCTGCGCGACCAGGGCAAGCAGACCGATGCCGGCGCAGTCCCGCTCGGGGTCGTCCCGGTGCGTGCCCTGATGGCCGCCGGCCTCGACGCCCTGCACGATCACGGCGTGGGCCCCGGACCGCTCCACGGCCTGGGCCTCCTCCGCCGAGGTCGCGGTGACGAGGGTGAGCGTGCCCTTGCGGGCGAGGGACTCGACGACCTCCGGGGTCGGACAGCCGAAGTGGAACGACACCACCGGGACGGGGTTGTCGAGCAGTACGGCCAGCTTGGCCTCGTAGCCGTCGTCGCGTCCGCTGTCCGGGTCGCCCAGCTCGGCGTCGTACCAGGTGGCCTCACCGGCCAGCTGCTCCGCGTAGACGTCGACGGCGGCCGGCTCGGCATACTCCGGCTGCGGCATGAACAGGTTCACGCCGAAGGGGCGGGAGGTGAGGGCCCGGAGCGCCTTGATCTCCTGGTACATCCCGTCGGCCGTCTTGTACCCGGCGGCGAGGAACCCCAGCCCACCCGCCTCGGACACGGCGGCGGCCAGTCGCGGCACGGACACGCCGCCCGCCATGGGGGCCTGCACGATCGGCAGCGGGACGAGATCGGTCAGCGCGGAGGACATGACGGCATGGTGCCACTGTCCTCCGGACATCGCCGAATCGGGGGCGGACGGTTGTTCGTCGGGTGCGGGTGGGCTTCCGATCTCTGGCAACCAGGCGCCCCCAGTTCACCCGCAAGACGGCGGTACGGACCCCGTCCCCAGGAGGTCAAGAGTTGAGTCACAAACGAG
>NZ_JBSFCF010000013.1:0-196295 GCF_053593335.1 Streptomyces sp. NPDC002324 | reverse complement strand
CAGGTTGAACTTGATGCCGCGCTTGCGGAAGACACGTGAAACATCGCACCGCGTCGCTGTGTCTGCATCGACAGGGGCTGCAGTTACTGCGGGGGCGATGTTTCACGTGAAACATCGACGCTCCCGCCCCGACGCTGTCCTGCCATCCCGAAACGGGCCATGGCTACAGCGATCGCTCCGTAGATCACGGCCACGGTGATCACCAGAGCGGCCGAGCGGCCGTCCGGAGCAAGCATGAGGGCGGCCACTGCGGCGGCGCCGACAAAGGCAACGTTGAACAGGACGTCGTAGACGGAGAAGATGCGGCCTCGGTAGCCGTCGTCGACGGCGGACTGGATGATCGTGTCCGTGGAGATCTTCGCCCCCTGGGTGACCAGACCCAGGACGAACGCCGCGGCCAACATGGGCGCTTCCGTGAAGGGCAGACCGAGGGGCGGACCCAGCAGGGCGGCCGCAGCGGAGCAGGCGACGATCCAGCGGTCCGGACCCAACCGCCCGGCCGCCCAAGGAGTGATCACCGCTGCGGTGAAGAACCCTGCCCCCGAGATCCCTACGGCGAGACCCAGAAGGGCCAGGCCTTCCTCGGAGCCGTAGGCCCCGGAACTGTTCGACGACCAGGCATACCGGCACAGCATGAGCACCATGACCGTCAGGGCGCCGTAGCAGAACCGCATCAGTGTCATCGACGCCAACGCCCAGGCAGCAGGCCGTCGCCCCGGCTCGGCAAGATGTCGCACGCCCGCTGTCAGACCCCGCGCCGTCCCGACGAGCGCCGCACCCAGGCGAGGGGGCACCAACCCCGGATCCGGGCCGAGCAGGTCGCGGGCGATCCTCAATGAAGCAAGAGCCGCGCACAGGTACATGATCGAGCCGAGAAGCACCACTGCAGCGTCCGAGTCGAAGCCCACCAGCCGAACGACGAAGGCGAGTCCGCCGCCGACGGTCGCGGCCAGCGTTCCGGCCGTCGGGGAGAGAGAGTTGGCGACCACCAGGCGGTCGGCGTCCACCACCCGGGGCAATGCGGCGGACAGCCCCGCCAACACGAAACGGTTGACCGCGGTGACGCACAGAGCGGAGACGTAGAAGAGCCAGTCGGGTACGTGACTCAGGATCAGGACGGCTGTCACGGACGCCAGCAGCGCGCGCAGCAGGTTTCCGTACAGCAGCACCTGACGGCGTCGCCAGCGATCCAGCAGGACGCCTGCGAAGGGGCCGACGAGGGAGTACGGAAGGAGCAGGACCGCCATGGCGGAGGCGATGGCCGCCGCTGATGTCTGCTTCTCGGGGGAGAACACGACGTACGTGGCGAGCGCGACCTGGAAGACACCGTCGGCACCCTGGGACAGCAGACGTACAGCCAGCAGACGCCGGAAGTCCCGGAGGCGGAGCAGGACGCGCAGGTCGCGCACGACGGACATGGGCCCAGCCTCACATATGGGGAGGGCCCCCGGGCGCATGACCCGGAGACCCTCAACAGCCCACTACGAACGCCTGGTCAGCGCTCGACCTCACCCTTGATGAACTTCTCGACGTTCTCGCGGGCCTCGTCGTCGAAGTACTGCACCGGCGGGGACTTCATGAAGTACGAGGACGCCGACAGGATCGGGCCGCCGATGCCGCGGTCCTTGGCGATCTTCGCGGCGCGCACCGCGTCGATGATGACGCCGGCGGAGTTCGGGGAGTCCCAGACCTCGAGCTTGTATTCCAGGTTCAGCGGGACGTCACCGAACGCGCGGCCCTCGAGGCGGACGTACGCCCACTTGCGGTCGTCGAGCCAGGCGACGTAGTCGGACGGGCCGATGTGGACGTTGTTCTCGCCGAGGTCCCGGTCAGGGATCTGCGAGGTGACGGCCTGTGTCTTGGAGATCTTCTTGGACTCCAGACGCTCGCGCTCGAGCATGTTCTTGAAGTCCATGTTGCCGCCGACGTTCAGCTGCATCGTGCGGTCCAGGACGACACCCCGGTCCTCGAACAGCTTCGCCATGACGCGGTGCGTGATGGTGGCACCCACCTGCGACTTGATGTCGTCACCGACGATCGGGACGCCCGCCTCGACGAACTTGTCCGCCCACTCCTTGGTACCGGCGATGAAGACCGGAAGGGCGTTGACGAAGGCGACCTTGGCGTCGATGGCGCACTGGGCGTAGAACTTCGCCGCGGCCTCGGAGCCGACGGGCAGGTAGCAGACGAGAACGTCGACCTGCTTGTCCTTGAGTACCTGGACCACGTCGACCGGGGCCTCGGCGGACTCCTCGATGGTCTCGCGGTAGTACTTGCCGAGGCCGTCGAGGGTGTGGCCGCGCTGGACGGTCACACCGGTGCTCGGTACGTCGCAGATCTTGATGGTGTTGTTCTCGCTGGCGCCGATGGCGTCCGCGAGGTCGAGGCCGACCTTTTTCGCGTCGACATCGAAGGCGGCGACGAACTCGACGTCACGGACGTGGTACTCGCCGAACTGCACGTGCATCAGTCCGGGGACCCTGGACGCCGGGTCGGCGTCCTTGTAGTACTCGACTCCCTGCACCAGCGACGCGGCGCAGTTGCCCACACCGACGACGGCTACGCGAACCGAACCCATTCCGGCTGCTCCCTGTGTGTACGAGTGAGGTCCTGGCAGGGACCTCACGTGGTGGTGTCGCCGGGCGCATCCGGCCCGGGGAGATCCCCGGGCCGGGGCAGGGCGCCCGGCGCTCCCTCTGTGGTGTCGCGAACGGGCTCTGCGTGGCCGGGACCCTTCAGGTCCCGGCCCGCCCGCTCGCTCTCGATGAGCTCGTTCAGCCAGCGCACTTCGCGCTCCACGGACTCCATCCCGTGGCGCTGGAGCTCGAGTGTGTAGTCGTCGAGGCGCTCTCGGGTGCGCGCCAGTGAGGCCCGCATCTTCTCCAGCCGTTCCTCCAAACGGCTGCGACGGCCCTCCAGGACGCGCATACGCACATCACGGGAGGTCTGCCCGAAGAACGCGAAACGAGCAGCGAAGTGCTCGTCCTCGTAGGCATCGGGACCCGTCTGCGAGAGCAGCTCCTCGAAGTGTTCCTTACCTTCCGCCGTCAACCGGTAGACGATCTTGGCGCGGCGGCCCGTGAGCGGGACGGCGGCAGCATCCTCCGGGGTACCACCCGGTTCCTCGATCAACCAGCCGTTCGCGACCAGCGTCTTGAGGCAGGGGTACAGCGTCCCGTAGCTGAAGGCACGGAACACACCCAACGACGTGTTGAGTCGTTTGCGCAGCTCATAGCCGTGCATCGGGGCTTCGCGGAGCAGGCCGAGGACGGCGAACTCGAGTATCCCGGAGCGCCGGCTCATCGTCGCCTCCCCTCTCCCGCTGGCCCCGTCGACACGTTTTATGCCGAGCTGATGTATCGACTCGATACATCCAGACGATAGAACGCCCCTACGGATGCGACAAGTGGGGATCCGGTGAACGGGGTCACATCACCGATTAGTAGGAAGCAAGTTGCCTGATTTGGGGTGAAGTTCGGTGCTCAGTGGGTTTTGGCGGTGCGTAGTCTGTGCGGCATGCACACCACTGGGAGCCGAGTGACGTTTGAGCACGTCCTCGTCCTGGGTGCGGTACGGATGAATGCCAGCACGACCGCATCCGTACTTCGGGGGGACCGGAAACCAGCCGCCGTTTCCAGGCGCGCACGGGTGCGCCTGCCCGAGGAGTAGTCGTTCGATGAGCGAGCACCGTCGCAAACCGCCGCAGCCGCAGGAAGGCGGACGTGCCGCGGCCCGACGCGGCCAGTCGGCGTCCTCCGGCCGCCGCGCGGCACCGCGGGGCGCCACCGGGTCACTTTCCGAGACCTATGGCTCGGGAGGTGAGGAGACCCAGTACGGGGGCCGTGCCGCCACCCGTCGGGCGTCGCTGAGAAACGAGGACACCGGCGGCGGAAGCCGTCGCAGAGCCGCCGAGCCCGCGGGGCGTGGACCGGGGCGCGGCCGTGGGCGCGCGGCTCCGCCCGGGAAGAAGCGCTTCATCGACTACCCGCGTTCCGGCAAGTACGGAGTGATGCGCTGGGTGCCGTCTTGGCGTCAGGTGACGGGGCTGTTCATCGGCTTCTTCGGAAGCCTGGTGGCGGCGGCCGGCATCGGATACGCGGTCGTGGCCGTGCCCAACCCTGCCGAGGCCGCGACGGCGCAGAACAACGTCTACTACTGGTCCGACGGCTCCCAGATGGTCGCGACGGGTGGTGAGGTGAACCGCCAGATCATCGCGTACGAGAAGATCCCCAAGGCGATGCGCTACGCCGTCATGTCGGCCGAGAACAAGACGTTCGAGAACGACAGCGGCGTCGATCCCATGGGTATCGCGCGCGCCGTCGTCAACATGGCCAAGGGCGGTCAGACGCAGGGTGGCTCGACCATCACCCAGCAGTACGTGAAGAACGCCATGCTCGACGATCAGTCGCAGACTTTGTCGCGGAAGGTCAAGGAGCTCTTCATCTCGGTCAAGGTGGGAACCTCGGTCGAGAAGGAAGAGATCATGCGGGGGTACCTGAACACCGCGTACTACGGACGCGGTGCGTACGGCATCCAGGCGGCCGCTCGCACGTACTTCGGCAAGGACGCCGAGAAGCTCAATCCGAGCCAGTGCGCCTTCCTCGCCGCGGTCCTCAAGGGTGCGACGTACTACGACCCGGCCGGAGCGCCGTCGATCGACCCGGAGGCCTCACCGGAGAAGAACCGCAAGCGCGCCACGGACCGTTGGCGCTGGATCCTCACGGAGATGGTCAAGGACGGGCACCTGTCCGAAGCCGATCGGGCCAAGTACACCGACTTCCCCAAGATCCAGAGCCCTCGGTCCAACGCTCAGCTGGGCGGTCAGATCGGCTACCTCGTCGACACCGCCAAGGGCTACATCCTCAACAACACGGAGATCGACCAGAAACAGCTCGAACAGGGCGGCTACGAGATCCACACGACCTTCGACAAGAACAAGGTCAAGGAACTCGAGAAGGCCGTGGTGAAGGTCCGCAAGGAGAACATCAAGCCCGACCTGCGTCCGAAGACCGACACACATGTGCAGTTCGGTGGCGCGTCGGTGAATCCGAAGTCGGGTGCCATCGAGGCGATCTACGGTGGTGAGGACGCCACCAAGCACTTCACCAACAACGCCGATGTCACCGGTGCGCAGGTCGGTTCGACGTTCAAGACGTACGTTCTCGCGGCTGCCATGACCTGGGGCAAGCGCGATCCCGAACTCGCCGACGGGGATCAGGCGCAGGACGAGCGCACCATCGTCTCGCCGAAGAGCCTCTACAGCGGCAAGAACAACCTCAAGATCAAGGACTACGACGGACAGGTCTGGACCAACGAGAAGGGTGAGGAGTGGCTGCAGGCCAACGACGATGACGCGTCGTACGGCAGCGCGCCGAAGTACCAGATCGACCTCCGTGAGGCGATGCGGGTCTCGGCGAACTCGGCCTTCGTGCAGCTGGGCATGGACGTCGGTCTCGACCGGGTGAAGGAGGCGGCCATCGAGGCGGGCCTCAAGGAGAGCAGCCTGACCGGCACCAGCTTCCCGTCCTTCTCGATCGGTATCTCCGATCCCAGTGCGATCCGTATGGCGGGCTCCTACGCGACCTTTGCCGCCAGCGGTAAGCAGAACGACCCGTTCTCCGTAAAGTCGGTGGAGCACGAGGGCCTGACCATGTTCGACCACGACGACATCGCCGAGCCCAAGCGGGCCTTCACGTCGAAGGTCGCCGACAACGTCACCGACGTCCTCAAGACCGTCGTCGACGAGGGAACCGGTACGTCGGCCCAACTGCCCGGCCGTGATGTGGCGGGCAAGACCGGTACCACCGACGGCAACAAGTCGGCCTGGTTCGTCGGCTACACCCCGCAGCTGTCGACCGCGATCAGCATGTACCGCATGGACGACGACGAGTCCAACAAGAACCGGACGTTCCTGGAGATGTACGGCACGGGTGGCCAGGAGACGATCCACGGTGCCTCGTTCCCGGCCGAGATCTGGCACGACTACATGGAGGACGCCCTCAAGAACGAGCCGGCCGTGGACTTCCCGGAGCCCGAGCCGATCGGTGTGATCGTGAACGACGACCCGGACCCGACGCCGACCCCGACGCCGACCGTGTCGGAGGAGGAGACCCCTGACCCGAGCCCGACGCCGACCGAGAGTGAGGTCGTGCCGTCACCGACACCCAGCGAGACCTGCACCAACCCGTTCGACCCCACCTGTGAGGACACGGGCGGTACGGATACGGGCGGTACGGATGTCGGTGGTGCCGACGGCGGGGTGACGCCGACACCGACGGAGTCGGAGGACGATACGAGAGGCAACCAGAACGGGGGAGGACTCTTCGGAGGCTCCAACGGGTAGCTCCTCGCCCCGCAGGATGTGTTTCACGTGAAACAAGGGCCACCGCACCAATCAGGCGCGGTGGCCCTTGCTGTGGGTGCCGGGAAGGCCGGAGAGCATGGTGGGGCCGTGTTTCACGTGAAACACGGGCGCTCGCCTCAGGGCCGGACTCGGCAGCCCTGGACGTATTCCCGGGCGCGTACGGCAGGATGTGCGGCATGCCCAGTGCAGAGACGACGCGAGTGAGCGTGAACAAGCCGGAGCCCGTACGGCCGACCAAAGAGGACGAGGTCGCTGCGACCGGCAGCGAGCTGATCGGCGGCCCGATCGGGCGGCGGGCGCTGCTCGGCACGTCCTGGTGGACGCCGGTACGGGTCGTCGCGCTCGTGGCGATCGGAATGTTCGCGCTGGGCATGGTGCAGAAGCTGCCCTGCTATGACGGCGGCTGGTTCTTCGGGGCCAGCTCCCAGTACACGCACGCGTGCTACTCGGATATCCCGCACCTCTACCAGGGGCGTGGTTTCGCCGACGGGCTCGTGCCGTACTTCGACAAGATCCCCGGCGACATGGAGTACCTCGAGTACCCGGTGCTGACGGGCGTCTTCATGGAGGTCGCCGCCTGGCTCACCCCGGGCAGCGGCACCATTCAGGACCAGGAGCAGTGGTACTGGATGGTCAACGCCGGGATGCTGATGGCCTGTGCGGCCGTCATCGCCGTCTGCTGCGCGCGCATCCACCGCCGGCGCCCCTGGGACGGCCTTCTGATGGCACTGGCGCCCGCCTTCGCGCTGACGGCCACCATCAACTGGGACCTGCTGGCCGTGGCCCTGCTGGCTGTCGCCATGCTGATGTGGTCGCGTGAGCGCCCGCTTGCCTTCGGTGTGCTGATCGGGCTCGCCACAGCCGCCAAGTTCTATCCGTTCCTGGTGCTCGGACCGCTCTTCGTGCTTTGTTGGCGGGCCGGCAAGTGGCGCGCGTTCGCGACCGCGCTGCTCGGTGCCGTAGCTGCCTGGCTCGCGGTGAACCTCCCGGTGATGCTCCTGGCACCCGACGGATGGGCGAAGTTCTACCGCTTCAGTCAGGAACGCGGCGTCGACTTCGGCTCTTTCTTCCTCGTCATCTCGCAGCGGATGAACATCCAGATCACGGGCGAGACGGCGAACGCGTACGCGATGGTCTCGATGGTGCTCGTCTGCGCGGGTATCGCCGCGCTCGCGCTGACCGCACCGCGCCGCCCGCGCTTCGCCCAGCTCGCCTTCCTGATCGTCGCGGCCTTCATCCTCACCAACAAGGTCTACTCACCGCAGTACGTCCTCTGGCTGGTCCCCCTCGCCGCGCTGGCCCGGCCCCGGTGGCGGGACTTCCTCATCTGGCAGGCATGCGAGGTGGCGTACTTCCTGGGGATCTGGATGTACCTCGCCTACACGACCAGTGGGGACGCCCACAAGGGGCTGCCTGCCGAGGGCTACCAACTCGCCATCATGGCTCACCTGCTGGGGACGCTGTACCTGTGCGTCGTCGTCGTGCGGGACGTCTTCATGCCCGATCGGGACCCGGTGCGCCGGGCAGGTGACGACGATCCCTCCGGTGGAGTGCTCGACGGCGCGGAGGACGTCCACGTCTACGGCGCGGCAGCCCGCCCTCCGCGGCACGCCGTCCACGTCGACGGACCGCAGGTGGACTGGGGCAGCCACGGACCGGAGAAAAGTTCGCTCTGAGCGAACAGGGCGCGGACGGGTGACGCAGGAAGGCCGTACACGAGGTTCTCGTGTACGGCCTTCCGCGTGGTACCAGGGCCGATCCAGGCGGGCGATTCGTTCGCCAAGTCCTTGGGGAAGCGAGCCTCAGCGGTCGACGGTCCGGTCGAACTGCGTGGTCGTGTGCCGCAGATGGGCCACCAGTTCCTCGCCGACCTTCGGCTCCGGGGCGTCCGAGGGGACGAAGAGAATCGACACCTGCATGTGCGGCGGCTCGGCGAACCAGCGCTGCTTGCCGGCCCAGACGAAGGGAGAAAGGTTCCGGTTGACCGTGGCGAGGCCCGCCCGGGCAACGCCCTTGGCGCGCGGCATGACGCCGTGCAGCGCCTTCGGCGCCTCCAGGCCTACGCCGTGCGACGTACCGCCCGCCACGACCACCAGGAAGCCGTCCGAGGCGGCCTTCTGCTGGCGGTAACCGAAGCGGTCGCCCTTGGCGACGCGGGTGACGTCCAGCACAGCTCCGCGGTACTCGGTCGCCTCGTGGTCGCCCAGCCACAGCCGCGTGCCGATCCGGGCCCGGAAACGGGTCTGTGGGAACTGCTGCTGCAGGCGGATGAGGTCCTCGGACTTGAGGTGGCTCACGAACATGGTGTGCAGCGGCAGGCGGGCCGCGCGCAGCCGGTCCATCCAGCCGATGACCTCCTCGACGGCGTCCGAGCCGTCGGTGCGGTCCAGCGGCAGGTGGATGGCGAAGCCCTCCAGGCGCACGTTCTCGATGGCCGCGTGGAGCTGGGGCAGCTCCTGCTCGCTCACCCCGTGCCGCTTCATCGAGGACATGACCTCGATGACGACACGGGCGCCCACGAGGCCGTACACGCCGTCGACCGACGACACGGAGCGGATGACGCGGTCGGGAAGGGGGACGGGCTCCTCAGCGCGTCTGTATGGGGTCAGCACCAGCAGGTCGCCGCTGAACCAGTCCTTGATCCGGGCGGCCTCGTACGTGGTGCCGACGGCGAGGATGTCCGACCCGAGGCGCGTGGCCTCTTCCGCCAGCTTCTCGTGCCCGAAGCCGTAGCCGTTGCCCTTGCAGACGGGGACGAGTCCCGGGAACTGCTCCTGAACATGCTTGTGGTGTGCCCGCCAGCGCGCGGTGTCGACGTACAGCGTGAGCGCCATGGACGGTCCCGGAACCTTTCTGGTGGCTGCGGTGTATCAGAGGTATGGAAACAAAAACGGGGGCGTCAGCGGCGCGACATGTAGATGTCGAGCGCCTTGTGAAGCAGCTTGTTCAGCGGGAAGTCCCACTCGCCGAGGTATTCGGCGGCCTGTCCGCCCGTGCCCACCTTGAACTGGATCAGGCCGAAGAGGTGATCCGTCTCGTCCAGCGAATCCGAGATGCCGCGCAGGTCGTAGACCGTCGCACCGAGAGCGTAGGCGTCGCGCAGCATGCGCCACTGCATCGCGTTCGAGGGCCGGACCTCACGGCCGATGTTGTCCGAGGCGCCGTAGGAGTACCAGACGTGCCCGCCGACGACCAGCATGGTGGCGGCGGACAGGTTCACGCCGTTGTGCCGGGCGAAGTAGAGCCGCATGCGGTTGGGGTCCTCTGTGTTGAGGGCCGTCCACATGCGCTGGAAGTACGACAGCGGACGCGGCCGGAAGCGGTCGCGCACGGCCGTGATCTCGTACAGCCGCTGCCACTCCTCCAGATCCTGGTAACCGCCCTGGACAACCTCGACACCGGCCTTCTCGGCCTTCTTGATGTTGCGGCGCCACAGCTGGTTGAAGTTCCTGTGGACCTCTTCCAGGGAGCGGTTGGCCAGCGGCACCTGGTAGACGTAGCGGGGCTGTACGTCACCGAAGCCGGCCCCGCCGTCCTCGCCCTGCTGCCAGCCCATGCGGCGCAGTTTGTCGGCGACCTCGAAGGCCCGCGGTTCGATGAAGTCGGCCTCGATGTCGCGCAGCCGCTTCACGTCCGGATTCTGGATGCCCGCCTTGATGGAGGTGGCCTCCCAGCGCCGGATGATCACCGGCGGGCCCATCTTGACCGAGAAGGCGCCCTGCTGCTTCAGATGGGCGAGCATCGGCTCCAGCCAGTCGGTGAGGTTCGGAGCGAACCAGTTGATGACCGGGCCCTCGGGCAGATAGGCGAGATAGCGCTTGATCTTGGGCAGCTGGCGGTACAGCACCAGGCCGGCGCCGACCATCTCGCCGGTTCTGTCGTCGAACCACCCGAGGTTCTCGGAGCGCCACTCGGCCTTGACGTCGGCCCAGGCCGGGACCTGCATGTGGCTAGCCGAGGGCAGGCTCTGGATGTATGCCAGATGCTGCTCACGGCTGATCGTCCTCAGGGTCAGGCTCATTCAGGGCGCTCCTCGGGCTGGTGTGTCCCCATGGGTACAGGGGCTCCGGCTCTCGCGCCGAAGCCTACTGCGCCCTGCGGGCGCCTCGAATGGCCGTATGGAACCTGGGGCCCGGCCGGTACGCGGCCAGGACGTCAGGCGGTGTTATTGGGCCGCTTGGTCCGATGTGAGGTGGTGGACAGCCTGGAGTGTGGTCCGCCGCCGGTGCGGCCGAGGGTGCGAAGTCAGCCGATGACCCCGCCGAAGAGACCTCCATGGGCCATGCCGAGGAAGAAACCGACTGCCGAGGCACCGAGACCCACGATCAGGCCGAAGCGCTCACGGGTCGTCTCCGAGATGAACTGCCCGTACGCGCCGGTCAGAACCCCCACCAGCCCCGTCCAGGAACTGAGCAGGTGCAGATGGTGGAACATCGCCGTGATGAAAGAGACCGCCCCGAGTACGAGCGTCACGGCCAGCAGGGTGTCCTGCACGGGGTGGGGCTTGTCGTCGGTGGCGAACAGGGAGCCGGCGATGTTGGGTCGCAATGTCTGTGCCATAGGGCACCTCCTGCGGAAGGCGGCGCATCGTAGCGCCATACACACCCGATGTGTACAGATTGACGGTCCCAGGCCCCCAATTTCAACCGGAAGCGGGGGTGCAGGTAGTCTGTACCGTCTGCACCGGTGTCTGCCCAGGCCATGACAGGGCCCCCTCGCGGGGAACCCGATTGTCAGTGGTGGCCGATACCGTTGCGTACGCATCACAACCCTCCTGCCACGGAACGACCGTGGCCGCTGAGTCCGAAGGAGGTGGGTTCCACATGCGTCACTACGAGGTGATGGTCATCCTCGACCCCGATCTGGAGGAGCGCGCTGTCGCCCCCCTGATCGAGAACTTCCTTTCTGTCGTCCGTGAGGGCAACGGAAAGGTCGAGAAGGTCGACACCTGGGGCCGTCGTCGTCTCTCGTACGAGATCAAGAAGAAGCCTGAGGGCATCTACTCGGTCATCGACCTGCAGGCCGAGCCTGCGGTCGTCAAGGAGCTCGACCGCCAGATGAACCTGAACGAGTCGGTCCTCCGGACCAAGGTCCTCCGCCCCGAGACCCACTGAGCTTCCGCTCAGCTGATCCCGGGATTCGAGTAGCAGCACAAGCAGCCAGCAGCAAACCCGCCGAGAGGTACCCCCATGGCAGGCGAGACCGTCATCACGGTCGTCGGCAATCTTGTCGACGACCCCGAGCTGCGCTTCACCCCTTCCGGTGCGGCGGTCGCGAAGTTCCGTGTCGCGTCCACCCCCCGCACCTTCGACCGTCAGACCAACGAGTGGAAGGACGGCGAGAGCCTGTTCCTGACCTGCTCGGTCTGGCGTCAGGCGGCGGAGAACGTCGCCGAGTCGCTCCAGCGAGGCATGCGCGTCATCGTGCAGGGCCGGCTGAAGCAGCGGTCCTACGAGGACCGTGAGGGCGTCAAGCGCACGGTCTACGAGCTGGACGTCGAGGAAGTCGGCGCCAGCCTGCGCAGTGCCACAGCCAAGGTCACCAAGACCGCCGGCGGTGGCCGCGGTGGCCAGGGTGGTTACGGCGGTGGCGGTAACGGCGGCGGCCAGGGTGGCGGCGGCTGGGGCGGAAGCTCCGGCGGCGGCCAGCAGGGCGGCGGCGCTCCCGCCGACGACCCGTGGGCCAGCGGCGCACCCGCCGGTGGCAACCAGGGCGGCGGCGGTGGTGGCGGCGGCTGGGGCGGAAGCTCCGGCGGCGGTGGCGGCTACTCGGACGAGCCCCCCTTCTAAGCCTTTCCGGGCCGGATCACCGGTTCGAAGGGACGAGGGTGGGCCGTAACCCCAAACTTCTTGATCACACAGGAGAAACACCATGGCGAAGCCGCCTGTGCGCAAGCCTAAGAAGAAGGTCTGCGCATTCTGCAAGGACAAGGTCACGTACGTGGACTACAAGGACACGAACATGCTGCGGAAGTTCATTTCCGACCGCGGCAAGATCCGTGCCCGCCGCGTGACCGGCAACTGCACGCAGCACCAGCGTGACGTCGCCACGGCCGTCAAGAACAGCCGTGAGATGGCGCTGCTGCCCTACACGTCCACCGCGCGCTAAGGAAAGGGTGACCGACCAATGAAGATCATCCTTACCCACGAGGTCTCCGGCCTCGGCGCTGCCGGCGACGTCGTCGACGTCAAGGACGGCTACGCTCGCAACTACCTGATCCCGCGGAAGTTCGCGATCCGCTGGACCAAGGGTGGCGAGAAGGACGTCGAGCAGATCCGTCGTGCTCGCAAGATCCACGAGATCCAGACCATCGAGCAGGCCAACCAGATCAAGGGCCAGCTCGAGGCCGTCAAGGTTCGTCTGGCTGTTCGCTCCGGCGACGCTGGTCGGCTCTTCGGTTCCGTCACTCCGGCCGACATCGCTTCCGCGATCAAGGCTTCCGGTGGCCCCGAGGTCGACAAGCGCCGTATCGAGCTGACCTCTCCGATCAAGACGCTGGGCGCCCACGAGACGTCCGTGCGTCTGCACCCCGAGGTTGCCGCCAAGGTCAACATCGAGGTCATCGCGGCCTAAGGGTCGCTCACGCTCAAGCGGTGTATGGGGCCGCACCCTGTGAGGGGTGCGGCCCCACATGCTTGTCCGCATGCCGCGCTGACCGAGGTCAATCGGCTGATGATGCCGACGGAGCCACTGTTTCACGTGAAGCAGGGGGAACCGGGCGATGTTTCACGTGAAACGACATCGAGTTCAGGTCCCGCTCTCAGCGGGTTGCTCCGGTCACGATCCAGAGTCCGGAACGGGATCGCAGCCAGAGGGTCAGCATGCGCGTCACCATCATCAATGTCATGGCGCCCCAGAGCGCGGTCAGGCCACCCCCAAGGGCGGGGACGAGCAAGGCGGCCGGGACGAACACAGCCAAGGTCAGCACCATGGCCCGGGCGAGGTAGGGGCCGTCTCCCGCGCCCATGAGCACGCCGTCCAGTACGAAGACGATCCCGGAGATCGGCTGGGCGAGCGCCACCACGAGCAGAGCGGGGAGTGCGGCTTCCTGCACTGTCGGGTCGTCGGTGAAGAGCGGGATGAACAGGGGACGAGCGAGGATCACCAGCAGTCCGAGGACCGTGCCGGTGGCGATCCCCCACTGCACCATCCGGCGGCAGGCTTCGCGGGCTCCCCGAGCGTCGCCCGCACCGAGATAGCGACCGATGATGGCCTGTCCGGCGATGGCGATCGCGTCCAGGGCGAAGGCGAGCAGGCTCCAGAGCGCGAGGATGATCTGGTGCGCGGCGATGTCCTCGTCCCCGAGCCGGGCAGCGACCGCGGTCGCGATCATGAGGACAGCACGTAGGGAGAGCGTGCGGACGAGCAAGGGCACCCCCGCCTGGGCGGAGGTGCGTATCCCGACGGCGTCGGGCCGCAAAGAGGCGCCATGTCTACGGGCACCGCGGATCACCACCCAGAGATAGGCGACTGCCATGCCGAGTTGGGCCATGACCGTTCCCCAGGCCGATCCTGCGATGCCCAGACCGGCGCCGTAGACAAGGCCTGCGTTCAGGGCGCCGTTGGCGACGAAGCCCGCCACGGCGACGTACAGAGGTGTCTTTGTGTCTTGGAGGCCGCGCAGTACACCGGTGGCGGCGAGCACGACGAGCATGGCCGGGATGCCCAGTGCCGAGATCCGGAGATAGGTCGTGGCATAGGGGGCCGCGGTGTCCGAGGAACCGAAGAGGGCGACGAGCGTGGGCGCGGTGGGCAGGACGACGGCGACGACTGCAGCGCCCAGAAGCAGAGCGAGCCAGATGCCGTCGATGCCCTGTCTGATGGCGGCCCGCAGATCCCCGGCTCCGACGCGTCGGGCGACAGCGGCTGTGGTGCCGTAGGCCAGAAAGACGAAGACGCTCACGGCGGTGACGAGAAGGGCCGAAGCGACACCGAGGCCGGCCAGTTGTGCGGTGCCGAGATGGCCGACGACGGCGGTGTCGACCATCAGGAAGAGAGGCTCGGCGACGAGCGCGCCGAAGGCCGGAACGGCCAGCGTGATGATCTCACGATCGTGCCGGCGCCGGGTGGCCTTGGGGGGCGCGGAAGCCTGTGTCATGACCATCAATCTAATCTTCCACAGGTAAGAGATGCAATGCGCCTATGACTATTACACAGCGCCTGGTCGAGTGCGCTCTCGCGCAGAGATCGCGATGATCTTGATCAGGTCGGAAAAGTTTTTCTTCTGCACAGCCGGTGGACGGTAAAAGTGCAGCTCAGGGCGCTTTCGGTGAGACGGGGGAGGTCTTGTTCACAGGCCTGTCCACCGAGTCGTGCACAGGTTTTGCGGGGTTCTCCACAGCATCTGGGCCGTCGTCCACATGGCCTGTGGATAACCAGATTGGCTGACGGTGCCGACGGGCCTACGGTGGTGCGGCGCCCGCTCCTCGGCAGATCACGAAAACCTCGCAAAACCGACGCGCCAGAAGCGGAGTTGGGCCGTCTCATTTGTCAGTGTCGTGCCGTAGAAAGAGAAGCACGGCGAGGTCCGCTCGGCGGACGGGAGGAGGCCGCTCGGTGAGCATTTCCGAGCCCTTGGACGACCCGTGGGCCGACAGCGGGCCCGGTGATCGTCTGCCTGCTTCCCGACGGCGACAGGACGACGGCGGCCGAGGCCGGGAGGAGCGGCACGACCGCGGCAGGGACAATGGGGAATGGGACGGCGGGGGTTCGGCCTTCGAGCGCGTTCCACCGCAGGACCTCGACGCCGAGCAGTCCGTCCTCGGTGGCATGCTGCTGTCCAAGGACGCCATTGCCGACGTGGTCGAGATCCTCAAGGGTCCCGATTTCTACAAACCGGCGCACGAGACCATCTACCAGGCGATCCTCGACATCTACGCCAAGGGCGAGCCGGCCGACCCCATCACCATCGCCGCCGAGCTCACCAAGCGCGGCGAGATCACCAAGGTCGGCGGCGCCTCCTATCTGCACACCCTTGTCCAGACGGTGCCGACGGCGGCCAACGCCGAGTACTACGCGGAGATCGTCCACGAGCGCGCCGTCCTGCGCCGCCTGGTCGAGGCCGGCACCCGCATCACGCAGATGGGATACGCGGCCGACGACGACGTCGACGAGATCGTCAACAGGGCGCAGGCCGAGATCTTCGCGGTCACCGAGCAGCGCACCACCGAGGACTATCTGCCGCTCGGCGACATCATGGAGGGCGCGCTCGACGAGATCGAGGCGATCGGTTCGCGGTCGGGCGAGATGACCGGTGTGCCGACCGGTTTCACCGATCTCGACCAGCTCACCAACGGTCTCCATCCGGGCCAGATGATCATCATTGCGGCCCGTCCCGCCATGGGTAAGTCGACACTGGCTCTGGACTTCGCGCGCGCCTGTTCGATCAAGCACAACATGCCGAGCGTGATCTTCTCGCTCGAAATGGGGCGCAACGAGATCGCGATGCGTCTGCTGTCGGCCGAAGCGCGCGTGGCCCTGCACCACATGCGATCCGGCACGATGACGGACGAGGACTGGACGCGCCTGGCCCGCCGGATGCCGGACGTCTCGGCCGCTCCGCTCTACATCGACGACTCCCCGAACCTGTCGATGATGGAGATCCGTGCCAAGTGCCGGCGCCTGAAGCAGCGCAACGACCTGAAGCTGGTCATCATCGACTATCTGCAGCTCATGCAGTCCGGCGGCAAACGGTCCGAGAGCCGCCAGCAGGAGGTCTCGGACATGTCGCGAAACCTGAAGCTGCTGGCCAAGGAGCTGGAGCTGCCGGTGATCGCGCTGTCGCAGCTCAACCGTGGTCCTGAGCAGCGTACGGACAAGAAGCCCATGGTGTCCGACCTGCGTGAGTCGGGATCGATCGAGCAGGACGCGGACATGGTGATCCTGCTGCACCGTGAGGACGCGTACGAGAAGGAGTCACCGCGCGCGGGCGAGGCCGACATCATCGTGGGCAAGCACCGTAACGGACCGACAGCCACGATCACGGTCGCCTTCCAGGGGCACTACTCGCGGTTCGTGGACATGGCACAGACCTGACCCGGGGGTGTAGGCCCTCATTTTCCGTGTCGGAATCTCATAGCTGATGTCGGATGGATGTCGGATACGGCATCACAGTGAGACTGGCTAGAGCCCGTACCTTTGTTTCGCTCAAACGTGTGAGTGCCTCCGGCTTTTCTGAAGGAAGCGCGGCTGTCTGCTCCAAGCCGTCATCCACTGCTTGATCGCATCGAGCTGGCTGCAGTGGCGGGGGTGGCTGGTGTCAGTTGAGTCGGCCGTGGTGAATTTCCGTACGCGGGACCAGGTGGTCGCAGACCAACCGTGGGAGAGCACCAGTAGTGCCACGTTGGCGGAGGTGACCCGTGGAGAACCTTCCGTTGGTACAAGGGCCAGAAGCACGACTCGGGTACGTACTGGTCCTCGACCATGCGCGACCATGTGATCTACGAGTCGCGTCATGAACTGGCCCGGCCTTCCCCGACGACCGGCTCGCCGTCGCTGACCTGCTGGAGCGGTGGAACCTCGGTCTGGGCACCACGATCGCCGAACGGCGCATGGCCTTGCGGCTCTCACGCGAGCAGGCGGCCATCGAGCTTCCGAAGGAGGAGGCGGAGACGGTCGTATCCCTTCCGTCCGTACGCAAGGCCCTCGGCCAGGACGAGACGCCGGCGGAACCGCGGGAGCCCGGCGCGGTGACGGAGACGGGGGACGACGACGAGGCCGATTTGGAGGACCTCGCCGATGACAACGACTTCTACGCTGATGCGCTGGCGGATGTGTGAGAGAGGACAGCGTTCCGGGGGCCGGAGAATCTTGCCCGGTCGCGGAAGGAGGACTTCAAGGCGTTCGCCGAGAGTCCTCGCCGCATTCAGCCCGATCTGCTGACCCGCAGGCAGCTGAAGTCCCTGGCGATGCAGGCGCGAGCGGACTACGACCGGCGTCGCCGGAAGTGGCACGCGAACATCGGCCCGATCAAGACACCGCAATTGGCAGATCTCCACGAGGACTTGTGGGACATCGTCGACAGCAACGAGCACGACGGCGACAAGGCCAAGGGGGCGGTGGCTGTCGATGCGTTCCCGGGGCTGGGCAAGACGACCTCGGTGCTGGCCTTCGCCCGTGACTTCCACCAGCGGGAGATCGAGGAGTCGGGCCCGTTCACGAGCCAGGGGCACGAGCGGATCCTCGTCTGCCGGGTCGGGCTGACCGGGAACACCGGGATGAAGGACCTCACGGACTTCCGCCGCGAACGGGCCATGCTGGAGTTCTTCGGCCATCCCGGACAGGAGGGGACCACCGCCCAGTTCGGACGACGGGTGCTGGACTGCGTGTTGTCCTGTGATGTCCGACTGGTTGTTCTGGACGATCTGCACTTCTTGAAATGGGTACAGAACAGCGGCATCGAGGTGAGTAACCACCTGAAGTGGATCGCCAACGAGTTCCCGGTGACGCTGCTGATGGTGGGGGTCGAACTGGCGGAGAAGGGCCTGTTCGGCGAGGGAACGAACGGGCGCGACACCGCTCTGGCCCAGACCGGCCGTCGGATCACCCGCCTGGGACTGCGTCCGTTCACCATCGAAGCGGAGGCCGGGCGCCGGGAATGGCGGCGCATGCTGCTGGCCCTCGAACAGCCTCTTGTGCTCACCGAGAAGCACCCCGGCATGCTCGCGAACGACCTGTCCGACTACCTCTTCGCCCGCAGTACCGGACACATCGGATCGCTGATGACGCTGATCAACCGCGGTTGCCAGCGGGCGGTCCGCACCGGCGTCGAACGTCTCGATCAGGAGCTGATGGACCGGGTGAAGAACGACGAGGCATCCGAGGCGGCCCGCCTTGAGCTCCAGGCGGCCCTGGAACGGCGCCGATTGACCAGCCGCCCCCGCTCTCGCTCGCGGTCGGGGACCGCCGCGTGAATACGCGCGTCCGCACCCTGCCGATCCGGGTTCCCCCGTTACCGGGAGAGGCCCTCGACTCCTGGACCGAAGCCTTGGCCCGACGGTTGGACAGCCCACTCGGCGAGGTACTGCACCATCTCGGACTTCCGCCGCGAACGGGCCATGGGGATCACCTCCGGGGCATCCCGCGCGACTGGACGATCCTTCTGAACGGGGCCCACACCACGAACATCGCGCATGCGAGCGGACTGGACGAGCGCACCGTCACAGACATGACGCTGATGTACTACGACGGGCGGGCCGTTCGCATCAATACCGAGCGCCCGAACGTCAACCGACGGGTGCTCTGGGGCCGGGGCAGCGGGTCGCGCTTTTGCCCGGACTGTCTCATCGAGAGCGGCGGCCGCTGGCTTCTGTCCTGGCGGCTGGTCTGTTCCTTCGCCTGCCTTCATCACGGGCGGCTGCTGGCGGACTGCTGTCCTGCCTGCAACCAGATCCCCCGAGAACGGCCCGCATCCACGCCAGCGATCCCCCGGCCGCATACCTGCGGCTCTCCATATCCGGGTCCGGGCGGAGGCTTCTCCAAGGGCTGCGGATTCGATCTGACACAAATCTGTACGCTCAGGCTCCCCGCCTCGCACCCGGCGTTGCTGGCACAGGCCGTCTATTGGACGTCATCGACGCGGACACCGCTGCTTTCGGCGCTTACCAGTACAGTCCTCAATCCGCACGACAAGCCCTCACGGATATCCAGGCGATCGCGAGGCGCGTCCTGCAAGACCTGCCCGCCTCCGACCTTCGGGACCTGATCCCTCGCGATATCGCCGATGGGCACCTCATCACCGCCCCCGGCTGCCCGCTCGCCTCACGCGCCGCCGAGCGGCCCGGCTTCATGGCCCCTCCGCGAGCTGTCAGCACGGCCGCCTCGGTCGCCATCGCCCTGCACGTTCTCGATCAGCCCGACATTCATCGGGCCGGCCCGGTGCTGAGGGACCTGATCGAGGCGATGCGCGAGGAACTCTGGCAAGTCAGCATCACCAGCATCGACGGCTGGGGGCGCGACCTGAGCACGGTCCTGCACGCGGTGCACATCGCGGCTCTTGCACCCAGCATGCGGCCCAATGAACAACTCCGGCATCGCACCCCCACCGCCATGCCCCGCCGCACCGAGAAGACCAGCCGGGATATCGACCGAAGAGCCCGGAAGATCCCCAGCATGTTCTGGCCTGTCTGGACTACGCGGCTCACTCCGCCAGAGGGGGTCTGTCCCCGCGCTATCGCCCCGGTCCTGGCCGCTTCCCTACTGATCGTCGGTAGCAAAACGACTCGAGGACGTTGCCGCACGCCTCGGCTCGGCCACCACCGGGATCAACATCTCCCGCATTCTGCAGTGGCTTCAGGATCCGCCCCAGTGGACCGACACGGCTGTTGCCCTGGTCCGGCTCGCTGATCATCTCGATGCCACCGAAGTGCCTATCGGCTATCAGCGGCGCCGCCGCCTGGACTACACCCGTCTGCTTCCCCGCAGCCGCTGGTCACTGATCTGTCGCAACACCGGCACATCGGTCGGCAGAGGACCCCGCGAGCAGATCGTCCGAAGCCTGCTCTTCCAACGCGTCAGCGGCCTCCCCGCCGAAGTCTTCCCCCGCCACCAGAACGTCACCGAAGCGGAGTTCAGACAACAGAGCGCCTTCTTCGCGGCCCTCCAAACCCCCGAACTCGCCGATGCGCTGGATGAAGAAGCAAGGCACTTCCTCGACGAGAACCGCATCCACAACGAGCCGGTCATCTGGCAGCCGCCCCCCCCACGCTGCTGAGCGGTCTCGACCTGCCCGGATCCGACCCGGATCACATTGACGTCCCCCGCCTCCACCAACTCGTCCGCCAGCACAAGCGCCCCGTCCAACATGCGGCCCGCGTGCTCGACACCAGCATCGCTGCCATCCGTTATGTCCTGGATGAACACCCTGCCCCCGCAGCAGAGTTGACCGAGCGCTCAGCGCGATCCACCGTCCAGATCCGCCAGCGGGCCCGCCGCGAAGTCCCGAAGGAAGTCCTGACACGCCTCTATCTCGACGACCGCCACTCACTTCAGGCGATCGCCGACATGACCGGTTTCTCCCGCGGACTGCTGACCGATCTTGCCCGCGAATACGACATCCCGATCGTCGGCTTCCAAGGCCGCCAGCCCCGCGTGACCATCGAACGGGCCTGGCTCTTCGAGCAGTACGTCGTCCGCCGGCGGCCCCTGCCCGACCTGGCCCGCGAGCAAGGCATGAGCCGCTCGAACATGGCCCGCTGGGCCCGCGTCCATAACATCCCCCTCCGTCGCAGCGGAGGAGCAAGTCACCATGCCGCCCTCCGAACAACCGAACTCGCCGTCCAACTGCCCGCCATCCTGCGAAACGGCCTCACCAGTCCCTTCGCATGGCAGAGAATGCGGCACTTCGCGGCCGCATCGTCCTTCCCGTCGATGCATGAGGCAGCGCGAGCCCTCAGCATCAATCGGTCAACGCTGGTGAACCAGATCAACCAGCTTGAGGGAGACCTCGGGCAGCCCTTGCTGGAACGAGCTACGCGAGGCAGAGCCATGAAGCTGACCAGTTTTGGCAAACGCGTGGTCACCGCGATCAACAAGATCCCTTCCGAGGAAAGAGTTCACCGCGCGCTCACTGCCCAAGACAGTCATGGCAGCCAACGCCGTCATCATTGACCGGTGACCACATGGATGCGCTGCTACTGGGACGAGGAAGACACCTGGTTCTACTTCGAGGTCGACGCCGAAGGCTGGGTGATCCGGCAGGTCGAACTGGAAGGCCCCGAACTGACCCCGATCGCAGCTGCCTCCCTCGCAGAATGGGAGCAGGCCCAGGAAGCGGGCCGCCTCGATGAGTACGACAGCAGGTTCGGGATCACTGCTGAGCTGCCCGTCTCGGAATGGGAAGGCCACGACCCCGAACAACTCACCTCCGAGGAGTTCGAGGAAGTCTGGGCTTCTGCCCGCCGACAGATCACATCCCGGCCAAGCTGACCTCTCGGCACCACGTTGGGATCATCTCGACATGACCCCGCCCCTTCCCCGCACCGTCCGAGCCGTCGACACCGCTCAGCTCTTGGACCTGGCCCAAGAGGCCACCATGCACGGCTTCAGCCAGCGGCTCCCGGTCGACTGGCTTCGACAGCACCTCGCCGCCGATGCGACGCACTACCTGTTCCCGACACTCGTGCAGCGGCTCACGCACCGGCCCGAGACGCCACTGCAGTGGAGGTGCCAGCAGCTGCTGACCGTCAGCACCGGCGAACAGATCTGGGGTCTCCTCGACGTCCTTCCCGACACCTTCGACAAGATCCCGGAAACCTTGGACACGGCGTCCAAGAAGGACATCGTCAGCCGCATCGGGCAAGCAGTGACCGTGCGCGCATGGATGGAACGGATGGCTGCCGATTCAGGTTCGTGACACCCCCGGCCAGCGCTGTCGGCGTGCTCCTGAGAGTGCACCACGGAACACAGAGCGCTAGGTGAGATGGGGCCGGCTGACAGGCTGCACTCGTGGCCCTCAACGATGCCTGGACGCCGGTTGGGCCGAAACCACCCCCGAGCAGACCAGGGAGGCTGCCGTTTTCCGGTGCTGGCGGCCTCGGGACCGGCCCCATCTCGCCGCACTCTAAGCGCAGGGTCCGACAATTCGGACCGGGCAGCACGTCATGTGGTCGACAATGAGCGCATGGACGTCCCTGAGTTGCTCGAAGCAGCTTCTCTGCTGGTTCCGGAAGAGGCTGCCACCGAGAACGACATCACGGTGCGAGACATCTGGGACTACCTCGTCCACGACGAGTGGGAGATCGCCCTGGGCCTGCTGGAGGAGCTCGGGGACGCTCGCTCGCTCCCTCTGGCCTTCTGGGAGCAGCTCGCCGAAGCGGCTGAGCAGCTCCGAATGGAGCGGAGCGCGACGTGGTGCCATTGGCGATGCTCCGAACTCCGCAACGGAGTGATCCGGGCGGATCTGACGCTCCGCCCTGCCGCCGAAGCGCGACGCACGACGTCAATCTCCGGCGCCGGTTTTCTGCGGCCCATGTGGGACATCGGACACCTCTCACCCATCGGCGGATGCGCGGTCAGCTTCGGGTCACGTCCGCTGGAGTGGTGTATTGACGGCCACTCGGTGATCTCGTTTTGAGGCTATGCGGTGAGTTCGGTGGGCAGGGCGGTCTCGTCGGTTTCTGACTCGATCGGGTGGAGGCGGGCCTTGGCCAGCAGGTCGAGTCCCATGTAGCGGCGGGCTTCGGTCCATTCGTCGTTCTGTTCGGCCAGCACCGCACCGACGAGCCGGATCAGGGCGGTGCGGTCGGGGAAGATCCCGACGACGTCGGTGCGGCGGCGGATCTCCTTGTTCAGCCGTTCCTGCGGGTTGTTCGACCAGATCTGCCTCCAGATCTCGCGCGGGAACGCGATGAACGCCAGCAGCTCGTGCTGGGCGGCGTCCAAGTGGGCCGCGGCCTTGGGGAACTTGGCTTCCAACGCGTCCAGGACGTGCCGCATCTGGGCCTTCACGGCGTCGGCGTCGGGCTATTCGAAAACGGTCCGCAGTAGCGTGGCCACCCACGGCTGAGCCGATTTCGGGACCTGGCAGAGCAAATTTCGGGCGTAGTGGGTTCGACAGCGCTGCCAGGAAGCCCCTGGCAGAACGGCACCAATCGCGCTCACCAGGCCGGTGTGCGCGTCGGAGACGACCAGCTGAACCCCGCTCAGGCCGCGGGCGGTCAGCGAGCGCAGGAAGGCGAGCCAGCCGGCGCCGTCCTCGGCGGTGGCGACGTCGATGCCGAGGATCTCGCGGTGGCCGTCGGCGTTGACGCCGACGGCGATCAGGGCGTGGACGTTGATGATGCGGCCGCCCTCGCGGACCTTCTGGGTCAGCGCGTCCACCCAGACGAACGCATAAGGCCCGGCGTCGAGCGGCCGGTTGCGGAAGGCGGCGACCTGCTCGTCGAGGTGTTTCGCCATCGCGCTGACCTGGGACTTCGACAGCTGGGTGACACCGAGGGACTCGGCGAGCTTCTCGACCCGGCGCGTGGAGACACCGAGCAGGTAGGCGGTTGCGACCACCGAGATCAGGGCCTGCTCAGCCCGCCGACGGCGTTCGAGGAGCCAGTGCGGGAAGTAACTGCCCTGCCGCAGCTTGGGAACGGCGAGTTCGACGGTCCCGGCGCGGGTGTCCCACTCGCGTGGGCGGTAGCCGTTGCGGTGGTTGACGCGTTCGTCGCTGACCTGCCCGTACTCGGCGTTGCAGAGGGCGTCGGCCTCCGCGGACATGAGTGCGTCGGCGAACGTCTTGACCATCGCGCGCAGCAGGTCGGGACTCGCCGCGGCGAGGTTGTCCTCGGCGAGGGCGTGCAGGGGCAGACTGTCTGGTGCGGTCATCGTGCTGATCTCCTTCGAGGCTTCGACACTTCGAAGATCAGCCGGTGGCCGTTCATCTATGCGGGCACCATCCCGATGCCGGAGCAAACCCCCGGATCAGGTCGAACCCGTACACCACTTCCCTGGACGCAACCCAGCATTCGCTAGGCTCTGGGTTGAGAACATGCCCATGCTGGAGCCCGGCGGGCGAGCCACGGTTCGCCTTGTGCCCCTCACTCCCTCCCACTGGACGCACGTCCAGCCTGGCCAGCAGATCACCATGCACGAGGACCGAGCCGTGGCCGGCACAGCAGTCATCTTGGAGGTTTGGGGCCCTGCCACCACCATGCCCGCGCGATGACATGAGCCGCTGGTGCTCGTATCTCCGTACGTGGTCGTGCACCCAGACCGGGTATGCGGACAGGCGGTGCAGCCTGCTGGACAGTCTGAGGAAATGACACCGATCTGAGACAGCCGTCGGTCGACACCGCGTGAGACTGAAGAGGGACGTCCAGGTCACAGCGTCGGCACATGACACCGAAAGCGAGAACCTACAGGAAATGCGCTCGACGGGCGGTGTCCGGCCCGATGGACTGGGCGTATGACAACACCTCAGGAAGAGCTGCTTCCCGCCACACGTCGGGCTCTGCTGCACCGCATCGCCGTCGCTCAGGCCGAGGGACGCGCTCCGTCACTGGTCGCGGTGCTGGTGAGGGGCGGGGAGACCGTGTGGAACGGGGCGCGGACCTCGGTGGAGGGGCACGCGCCGGACGAGAACGTGCAGTACCGGATCGGCTCGATCACCAAAACCTTCACCGCTGTCCTGGTGCTGCGGCTACGCGACGAGGGTGTCCTGGACCTCGGCGATCCGCTGGAGAAGCACCTGCCGGGTACCGGCGCGGGGGAGGCGACCATCGCCGAACTGCTCGCGCACACGGGCGGACTGGCGGCCGAGTCGCCGTCGCCCTGGTGGGAGCGCACCCCGGGATCCCTGCGTCCGGAACTCGCCGATGTGCTCGGTGAGCAGCCCCACCGTCATCCCGTCGGCCGCCGTTTCCATTACTCCAACCCCGGCTTCACCCTCCTCGGTGCGCTCGTCGAAAAGCTGCGGGGCGCTGCTTGGGAGGACGTCCTGCGCCGCGAGGTGCTCGAACCGCTCGGCCTGCGCCGCACGACGTGGCACCCGGTGGCACCGCACGCCGGCGGCTGGGCCGTGCATCCCTGGGCGGACGTGATGCTGCCGGAGAAGGTCGAGGACCTGGGCAGGATGGGGCCTGCCGGGCAGCTCTGGTCGACCGCAGCCGATCTGGCGCGCTTCGCGGTCTTCCTGACCAGGGGGGACGACCGGGTGTTGGGTGCGGAATCCGTCCGGGAGATGCGGATGCCCGCCGCACCGGGGGAGGCCGCCGACGTGTCGGCCGGTTCGGCGTACGGGCTCGGCATGCAGCTTCAGCACCGGGACGGCCGGTTCCTGATCGGTCACAGCGGTTCGGTACCCGGCTTCCTCGCCCAGCTCACCATCAGCGTCGAGGACGACGTGGCGGCCGTCGTGCTGGTTAACTGCACCTCGGGGCCAGTGGTGTCGGAGGTGGCCGCCGACCTGGTCCGCATCGTGGCGGAGGCCGAGCCGCGGATCCCCGACCCGTGGCGGCCGCTGCCCGAGGTGGACTCTTCGGTTCTGGAGCTGGCCGGGCCTTGGTACTGGGGGACGTACTGCTTCGCTTTGCGTCTAGTCGCCGACGGCGGGCTCTCACTGGACCCGCTCTCTGCCACTCTGCGCGGTGCTCGCTTCCGGGGCAACGACGACGGCAGTTGGACCGGGCTCAACGGCTACTTCGCCGGAGAGGTCCTGCGGGCCGTACGAAGGCCCGACGGGGTCGTGAGCCACCTGGACCTCGGATCGTTCGTGTTCACGCGTCAGCCGTACGAGGAGGGGGCTCCCGTGCCTGGCGGAGTGGATCCCGAGGGGTGGCGAGGCGTCTCGTAGACACGACTTTGGGTGCAGTGGGGCCCGCTTGCGATGTTTCACGTGAAACGGGACCCCACGGTCGCCCCAAGAACCGGAACAGGAACAGAGGCGGGATTCAGAGCGGCATCTTGAAGCCCACGTGGGTGGCCTCGAAACCGAGCCGTTCGTAGAAGCGGTGGGCGTCGGCGCGCGTGAGGTCGGACGTCAGCTGCACCAACTGGCAGCCCTGGCGCCGCGACGAGTCGACCGCCCACTCGATGAGTCTCGTACCGAGGCCGCTGCCGCGCTCGTCGGCGTGGACCCGCACGCCTTCGATGATCGAGCGGGTGGAGCCGCGCCGGGACAGGCCGGGGATGATCGTCAGCTGGAGTGTCCCGACCACGCGGTGCTCGCGGACGGCGACCACCACATGCTGAAGGGGGTCGCCGTTGAGGCGCTTCAGCGCGGCGACGTACGGGGCGAGGTCGTCGGGTGATTCGCGCCGGGCGCCCAAAGGATCGTCGGCCAGCATCGCGACGATCTCCGGGATGTCGTCCTCGGTCGCCGGGCGGATGTCGAGATCTCCCATGCGCACACCCTAGACGGACCCGTTCCGTGACTCCACGACGCGGACCAAAGGGGCCAGTTCAGGGTTTTCGGCCGCCTCGTCCAGGGCCTCGCGCAGGGCGGCGTCATTGGTGGGACGTGCCTCGGCGAGGAGCCGCAGGCCGGCATCGGAGACGTCCGTGTAGATGCCCCGGCGGTCGGTCGGACACAGATAGCGCGCGAGCAGACCACGGTCCTCGAGCCGGGTGACCAGCCGGGTCGTGGCGCTCTGGCTGAGGACGACCGCGTCGGCGACCTGCTTCATCTGCAGGTGCCCACCCTCGCCGTCGTGCTGGCGGCTCAACACGTCGAGCAGGGAGTACTCCCGCACGCTCAGGCCGTGCCCGGACTGCAGTGCGCGCTCGATGCGGGCCTCGATCCGCCCGTGCAACAGGGAGAGAGCGCACCAGCCCTGAGCGAGGGCGGTGAGTGCGGGATCCGTCGCCGTCATCGGTGTTTCCTCCGTCCCGAAGCTGCTCGCCCCCAGGGTAGGCCACTCACGCAATTGCCCACACACGCCGATAGAAGGCGTCTGCAAGTATTGTGTACGCTCGATAAGCGCACGTGCAATCTTCTGAAAGGTGTATGTCCTCATGCCCCTCGCGCTTCTGGCACTGGCGATCGGCGCCTTCGGCATCGGTACGACGGAGTTTGTGATCATGGGAGTGCTGCCCGAGGTCGCGGGCGACTTCGGGGTTTCCATCCCCACTGCCGGGCTTCTCGTGACCGGCTACGCGCTCGGCGTCGTGTTCGGAGCGCCGGTCATGACGGCTCTGGGGACGAGGGTGTCCCGCAAGCGGATGCTCATGCTGCTGATGGGGCTGTTCATCGCGGGCAACCTGCTCTCCACGCTCGCGCCCGCCTTCTCCGTGATGCTGCTCGGCCGCGTGATCGCCTCACTGGCGCACGGCGCCTTCTTCGGCATCGGCTCGGTGGTCGCGGCCGAACTCGTCGCCCCGGACCGGAAGGCCGGTGCCCTCGCGATGATGTTCAGCGGGTTGACCGTCGCGAACGTGGTCGGAGTGCCGCTGGGCACCCTGATCGGGCAGTCCGTCGGTTGGCGGGTCACTTTCGCCGGGGTCGCCGCGCTGGGAGTCGTCGGTCTGCTGGGCGTCGCCCGGCTGGTTCCCGATCTTCCCGGGCCGCAGGACGTCCGCCTCCGCGACGAACTGGCCGCCTTCAGGAACGTCCAGGTACTGCTGGCCATGGCGATGACGGTGCTGGGCTTCGGCGGCGTCTTCGCGGCCATCACCTACATCGCCCCGATGATGACGCACGTCGCCGGCTTCGCCGACTCCTCCGTCACCTGGCTTCTTGTCCTCTTCGGTCTGGGCATGGTCGGCGGCAACCTCGTGGGCGGCAAGTACGCCGACCGCGCGCTGATGCCCATGCTGTACGTCTCACTGGGCGCTCTCGCGGTCGTTCTCGCACTGTTCTCCGTCACCGCCCACGACAAGATCGCCGCTGCGGTGACCATCACGCTGGTCGGTGCTCTGGGTTTCGCGACCGTGCCGCCGCTGCAGAAGCGGGTTCTCGACCAGGCGCACGGCGCCCCCACGCTGGCCTCGGCCGTGAACATCGGTGCCTTCAACCTCGGCAACGCGCTCTCCGCCTGGCTCGGCGGCCTCGTCATCGACGCCGGTCTCGGCTACACGGCGCCCAGCTGGGTCGGTGCCGTCCTCGCCGGGAGTGCTCTTGTGCTCGCGTTCATCGCATCGAAGCTGGAACGCGGGGGTGAGGCCGCCGACACTGCCGTCGAGGGCACCGGAACGGCCGCACGGCGGACATCCGTGCACCACTGACCTCTGACGAGCCAGCTGGATCAGGTGCCTCAGCCCGCCGCCACGGTCAGCGGGGCGTACCGCCGGGTCCAGTCACCCGGCAGCTCGGTGAGCCCGTACGTCATCACCGAGTTGAAGGCGATCGATGCCAGGCCTCGGTCCTTCGCCCACGCCAGCAGTTCGTCGTGACGTACGTCGATGTCGGTGCGCAAAGGTCGGTCGGTGTGGGCGGCCAGGGACGTGATGAGCGCCTTCGCCGTCCGAGTGTCACGGGCGATCAACGGGCCGACGACATGGTCGTCCATGTTGGGCCAGGCAGCCGCGTATCCGATGATCCTGTCGTTCTCCACGGCCACGCGCATCTGATCGGCGAAAGCGGGGAGCCGGGTCAGGATGTGGGTGCGGTCTGTGCCGAAGACCTCTCCGTCGAGCCTGAGGATCGTGGTCAGGTCCTCGGCCGTGGCCGGGCGCGTACGGACCGAGATGTCGGGTGCCCCAGGTGTGAAGTGTCCGCGGATCATCTCGGCCTGCCCGGTGACCTTGAAGCCCAGCTCTTCGTAGAGCGGACGTCCGTACGGGGTCGCGTGCAGGGTCAGCGGAGTCGTGCCCATCTCTGTGACCACATGACGCATCAGACGGCGGCCGATGCCCTGGCGGGCATACCGTTCGGCGACCAGCACCATGCCGATCGCACCCAGTTCAGGGCTGCCTACAGGGCCGTACTCGGTCACCACACAGGCGGTGACAAGCCCCCCTTCGGGGGCGTCGACGCCGTAGCCGGTGCCGGCCGCAAGGAGCAGCCCCCACTTGTGCTCCTCCCGGGGCCAACCCCGGTCCTCGGACAGGTCGGAGCAGG
The DNA here is from genome assembly GCF_053593335.1 of Streptomyces sp. NPDC002324. NCBI lineage: Bacteria > Bacillati > Actinomycetota > Actinomycetes > Kitasatosporales > Streptomycetaceae > Streptomyces > Streptomyces sp. NPDC002324. The sequence continues at coordinate 167,448 of NZ_JBSFCF010000013.1, read as the reverse complement.
CGGTGCGGTCGCGAGGCGTCAGGCGGCGGATGGGCAGAGCGGCGGGGGAAAGTGTCGGCACGCGGGCCAGGCTGTCCGACATGAGCCCTTGGCGTCCACCGGTTTGCGGTCAGACACGCACCTGTTTGGCCATTTCGCGCCCAACCGCACAGTGGGCGGACCGATGTTTCACGTGAAACATCGGTCTCCAGGCCGGGAAGCCTGCCCGCCGTGGCTGCGAAACATTTGGGACATGTGAACCGGGACTGAGGCCGGACACTCACTCGTGCGCGAGTGGGATCTGTGGGATATCTATGAATTGATGTGCCCCGGCCCGGCAATTGAAGGAACCGCTGATTCGCCCCCATGGAATTCCCGGTACGGGATGGGGGGACTTGTGTGTGGCGGCCCTGCCGGTAGGGTCGAGTCCGGTTCGTGTCCGAAGTGAGATGCGGCCGTCTCATGACAAGGGTGCGAACGCAGCTCAATGCAGCCTAACCGGACAGGGGGATCGGAGACCCGCGTTTGCCGTTACGAGGTGGGGTGTTCGTGCGCCGTGGAACGCTGCGGTGAGAGCTGAGGCTCACGTCACACTCTCACCTACTTGACTGTACGGAGCGGGAAGCCGGACTGAATGTGGCCGCATTGGCCGACGGGGAACGAACGGGGAAAGCAAGGCCGTCCGCGGGGGAAAGCGTGCGACTTCCGAGTGGGGGCGTACGTAGATCGACCGAAAGATGTTCGAGGCGAGGCAGACCATGGACGCTCCGACCACCACGTCGGCCGGCAACGGCACTTCGGGGGGCAGTGACGGAGGCGGCTGGTTCACACCACGTACGTCTTCGCCGTCCCCTGGCGAAGACCAGGAGCCCGAGGGCTACCGCCTCGCCGGCCTGCGGCCCGTGGGTCGTTCCCTGGAGCCGCCGAGTGGTGCGGAGCAGCCCCGGGAAGGCGTGGCACGGGAGCGAATACAGAGCTCCGCCGACCTTCCCCCAGGCGTCCCGCCGTACTCCCCGCCCGCCCTGGCCGTGCAGCCCGCAGAGGAGCACGGTTCCGAGCACTCCGTCTTCGACGCCCGCGTGCCCAGCCAGTCGGGCGGCCCCACGGCCTCCCCCGACGCCGTTCTCATCCAGCGGACCATGGCCGAGGTCGGACCCGTCGCCGACAAGGTCACCTCGTACTTCTACGCGCTGCTCTTCGTCCAGCACCCGGAGCTGCGCTCGATGTTCCCTCCGGCGATGGACGCCCAGCGCGACCGCCTGCTCAAGGCTCTGCTGACTGCTGCCGAACACATCGACAACACCCCGGTCCTCGTCGACTACCTGCAGAATCTCGGTCGAGGCCATCGCAAGTACGGCACGCAGGCCGATCATTACCCGGCCGTCGGCGAGTGCCTGATCGGCGCCCTGAGCCGGTATGCCAAGACGAGCTGGAACGACGAGACCGAGGCGGCCTGGGTTCGGGTGTACACGACCATCTCCCAGGTGATGATCGACGCGGCGGCGGCGGACGAACTGCGGTCGCCGCCCTGGTGGCTGGCTGAGGTCGTCTCGCACGATCCGAGAACCGCGGACATCGCGGTCCTCACGGTCCGTCCGAACCAGCCTTACCCCTTCCTCGCCGGGCAGTACACGAGCTTGGAGACTCCCTGGTGGCCCCGGATCTGGCGGCACTACTCGTTTGCCTCGGCGCCCCGCTCGGACGGGCTGCTGACGTTTCATGTGAAGGCGATCTCCGCGGGCTGGGTCTCCAACGCGCTCGTGCATCGCGCCCGGCCGGGCGACATTCTGCGGCTGGGGCCGCCGACCGGCGCGATGACGGTCGACCACACCACCGACAGCGGGCTGCTCTGCCTGGGCGGCGGCACCGGAATCGCACCCATCAAGGCCATGGTGGAGGACGTCGCCGAGCACGGACGGAACCGCCCGGTAGAGGTTTTCTACGGTGCCCGCACCGGCCAGGACCTCTACGATCTCGACACTCTGCTGCGGCTGCAGCAGACCAACTCTTGGCTCGAGGTGCGCCCGGTCGTGGATCGGCACGGACTGCTGCAACTGCCGGACGCGATACGGGACCACGGGCCGTGGAACGGATACGACGCGTATCTCTCCGGCCCGCCCGGCATGATCCGCAGCGGTGTCGACGCGTTGAAGGACGCCGGTATCCCCGCGGACCGCATACGGCACGACTCGGTCGAGGAACTGGTGGCGGCCGGAGACTGACCGGCGGGGGCCCCAGACCGAGCGCCCCGGCGGCTGCTATGTCAGCCCAGGTCCGGCGCGTGCATCGCCCGCACGCCCTCGATATTTCCGTCCAGATAGTGCCGCAGGGACAGCGGGACGAGGTGCACGGAGGCGATGCCGACCCGAGTGAAGGGGATGCGTACGATCTCGTACTCGCCCAGCGGCTCGTCCATCTCGGGACCGTGCCGCTTGGACGGGTCCATGGACTCCAGGCGGCAGACGAAGAAGTGCTGGACCTTCACACCGGTGGCGCCGCCGTCCTCCCCGATGTGTTCGACGGTGTCCACGAAGCACGGCACCACATCGGTGATCTTCGCGCCGAGTTCCTCGTGCACTTCGCGGTGGAGCGCGTCGACGACGGTGGTGTCCTCCGGCTCGACACCGCCGCCCGGCGTGAGCCAGTAGGGGTCCATGCCCGGTTTGGTCCGCTTGATCAGGATCAGGTCGTCGCCGTCGAGCAGAACGGCACGGGCGGTGCGCTTGACCACGGGTCGTACGGTCATGGGAGAAATGTGGCCCTCCATGTTCCACGTGAAACATCGCTGTAGGTGAAGAGTGGCATCTCGGCGTCGACCGGCGGGCTCGGTGTCATCGCTCGCTTCCGTCGAGCGGCTGCAGCGCGGCCTCAGGACCAGCTCGCGGCGGCCCTCATCAGCCATTCATGCGCCCGCGCGATGTGCGGCAAGGCCAGCGTTCCGGTCCGGACCACGAGGAAGTAGGTCCGTAACGGCGGCACCGCGGGGTCCAGGAGCGTGACCACGTCACCGCGGTCCAGAGCGGTGGCGCACAGATAGCGCGGCAGCACGGCAAGTCCGGCGCCGGAGACGGCACAGGCCAGGACCGCCCGCAGGTCCGGGACCACGACGGTGCCCGAAGCCGTGGGCCGGGCGTCGAAGACCGACGCCCAGTATCGGACGACGAAGGGCATTGACTCGTGTACCTCGACGACGGGAAGCCCCTCCAACAGGTGCGCCCCCTTGCGGCACGGCTTCTCGGGCCCGATCTCGTCCGCCCAGCGCGGCGCGGCGATCAGAACGTGTTCCTCGTCGCAGAGAGGGGTCGCGGTGAGCAGGGGGCCGCGGGCCTGGGCGGTGGTGATGGCCAGGTCGTGGTGGCCGGCGGCGAGACCCTCCAGCGTCTGGTCGGAGTTGCCGAAGGAGACCCGCAGCGCGAAGCCCTGGCCGTCGTCCCCGGTCAGCTCGGTGAGGGCGGGCAGAGCCCGCTCGGCGGTGAACTCCGGTGGGCCGGCGAGATGGAGGGTCCGTAAGGAGGATTCGTCGTCGAGGCCGGTCTCGGCGATCTCCACCAGCGCGTCGAGATGCGGGGCCGCTTTGTGGGCCAGCTCGTCGCCCATGGTCGTCGGCGTCACTCCGCGGGCCTGGCGAAGGAAGAGGGGGCGGCCCAGCTGACGCTCCAGGGTGCGTATCTGCGAGGTGACGGCCGGCTGCGAGAGACCGAGCAGGGCGGCGGCACGGGTGAAGGAGCCGGCCCGGTGCACGGTCACGAACGTGCGCAGTAAGGCCAGATCCATGGTCGTCCCTCCCCTCGCTGCCCGGAGCGCCCAACCATAAATAAGTCGATAGGCCCCTGTCGCTACTGTGATTGGACACTGACGCAGAGTCAATTAGCCTTGTTCGCGCGGTTCTTCGCGCGCGGAACCGGGGGTGGTCCGAGCCACGAGGGGGGAGGCTCGGACCGCCCGTTGTGCATGCGGAGTACTAGCCGGTCGCAACCGACAGCGCACGCAGCACATCCGCCACGAGATCGGCCGTGTCCTCCGCACCGGCCGAGAAGCGGATGAAACCCTCCGACACCGCGTCGCCGCCCCAACGGCCGCGACGCTCCGCGGTGGAACGGACTCCTCCGAAACTCGTGGCGTCGTCCACCAGGCGGAGCGCGTCGAGAAAACGGTCGGCACGCGCGCGTGTGGGCAACGTGAACGACACCACGCACCCGTAGCGCCTCATCTGCTGCGAGGCGATCTTGTGCGCGGGGTCGTCCGGCAGCCCCGGGTAACGCAGCCCGGTCACCTGGGGCCGCCCCTTGAGGACCTCGGCCACGGCGAGGGCGTTGGTGCTCTGCCGGTCGGCGCGCAGCTGGAGCGTGGCGAGCGAGCGATGCGCGAGCCAGGCCTCCATCGGGCCAGGGATCGCGCCGACGATCTTGCGCCAGCGCCGCACCGAGGCCATCAGTGAGGCGTCCCGCCCTACGACGTACCCGAGGAGGACGTCCCCGTGTCCGGTCAGCTGCTTGGTACCGCTGGCCACGGCGAAGTCGGCGCCCAGTTCGAGGGGCCGCTGCCCGAGCGGGGTAGCCAGGGTGTTGTCGACGGCCACGAGACAGCCACGCGCATGTGCCGCCTCGGTGAGCCGCCGCACGTCGCACACGTCCAGCCCCGGGTTCGACGGGGTCTCGATCCACAGCAGCCTGGCGCCGTCGAGGACGTCGAGCTGGGCGTCGCCGCCGGTCGGCGCGCTGCGCACCTCGATGCCGTACGACCGCAGCTGCTCACCTGCCAGCGGCAGCACGTTGTAACCGTCGTCGGGCAGGACCAGGACGTCACCGGAGCGCAGCTGGGAGAAGAGGACGGCCGAGATGGCAGCCATGCCGGAGGCGAACGTGACCGTCTCGGCGTCGTCCTGTCCCGGTGCCTCCAGTTCGCCGATGGCGCGTTCCAGGAGGGTCCAGGTGGGGTTCTGGTCGCGCCCGTAGGCGTACGGACCGGTGGGCTCGCCCGGCAGGTGGTAGTGGGCGGCGAAGACCGGCCCGGGGAGGGTCGGCTCGTGCTTGACGGGCTCGGGCAGCCCGGCCCGTACCGCGCGGGTGCCGTCCCCGGGTTCCACGGCGGGGTTCTGCGTGCTCATGCGGCCCGTCCCTCCACCTTCTCGCGTACGGCGGCCAGCAGGCCGGGGATCGCCGCCTCCACCAGTTCCAGGCACTCCTCGAAACCGTCCAGGCCCCCGTAGTAGGGGTCCGGAACGTCGAGATCATCGCCGGCGGCGGCGTCGTAGGAACGCAGCAGGCGGATCCTGTCCGCGTCCGCCGCGGTCGGCGCGAGGCGGCGCAGTGCCTTGAGATGGCTCTCGTCGAGGGCGATGACGAGGTCGAGGCGGGAGAACCAGGAGACCTGGAACTGGCGGGCGGTGTGGACGCCGGAGTATCCGTTCGCCTCCAGCACGGAGACGGTGCGCGGATCGGCGCCGTCGCCCTCGTGCCAGCCGCCGGTGCCCGCGCTGTCGGCCTCGACCAGGTTCTCCAGCCCCGCCTCCTCCAGCCGGGCACGGAAGACGGACTCGGCCATCGGGGAGCGGCAGATGTTGCCGGTACAGACGAAGCAGACTCGATAGGTCATGCCGGACCTCAGTCCCCGTCGGGCAGGACGAGAGAGAGCGCCCACGAGACGATCGAGATGATCAGGCCGCCGAGGACGGCGGTCCAGAAGCCCTCCACATGGAAGCTCAGGTCGAGGACGTCGGCCAGCCACGAGGTGAGCATGAGCATCAGGGCGTTCACTACCAGCGTGAACAGGCCGAGCGTGAGTATGAACAGCGGGAGGGTCAACAGCTTCACGAGCGGCTTGACCACGGCGTTCACCAGGCCGAACACGAGAGCGACCAGCAGCAGGGTGCCGACCTCCTTGCCCGTGCTGTCACCGGTCAGCGTGATCTTGTCGAGCAGCCAGACGGCGACCGCCAGGGCGCCCGCGTTGGCGATCGTCTTGACTAGGAAATTCATCATGTGTCTGATCGTGGCAGAAGCGATCGGTACGAGCACCGGGCAGGGGCGACTAAGTCGATGAAGGCATTCCGGTTGGACGAGCTGGAGGCGGAGCGCGCCGCCAATGACGGTGCCTATCTGCAGTTCCTGCGCGAGCGGAACATGTCGGTCGGCCTGTACGCGCTCGATGCCGGCGAGCTAGATCCGCAGAAGCCGCACGGCCAGGACGAGGTGTATCTCGTGGTGAGCGGCCGGGCATCGATCACGGTCGGCTTGGAGACCACCCAGGTCGCGCGCGGCAGTGTCGTGTATGTGCCTGCCGGGGTCGCCCACAAGTTCCACCACATCACCGAGGACTTGAGGGTCGTGGTGGTGTTCTCTCCACCGGAGGGCTGACGTCCGCTTCGGCGTTCCCTAGGGGGACGATCAGGGATGGACAAGGGGTACGAGGCCCCCGGACGGCCCCCGCGTGGCCCTAGCATCGACGGCAGGACAGCAAAAGGCCCGGAATGAGTGCCCCGGTGGCGGGGCGACGGGTGGAGACACAAGGAGCAAGGGCGATGCGGGAGATCTTCGCGGGGATGCCGTGGTGGGTGAAGTGGATCGCGGTGCCGGTCATCGCCCTGTTGGTGTTCGGAGGGGTGATAGTCAGCGTCGTCCAGGTCGTCGTGGGCCTGCTCTTCAAGGTGCTGGTCTTCGTGGCGCTGGTCGGTGGACTGGTCTACGTCGTCAAGAAGTTCACGGCGGGCTCCTCCTCGCGCGGCGACTGGTGAGGCGTCAGCGTCGCGTCACAGGTGAGGCGTGAGTGGGTGAACCCCGGTCACGGCGCGGCGGTAACAGGAACGTGAGGTTCCCTCGCCAGGGGGAAGTTTCCCTGCGGGGCCGTCTACGGGCTGTGACGGGCGGCTAGAGTCCGGGAACTCGTCGCGGGCTCGACCCCCGCGGGCGGCGCATCTCCCTCCCGTGTCCCCCGCACGGGCGGCCCTCCTCGCGCTTCGGGAGTGACCCCTTGGCCACGGCTGACACCGCACCAGCAGAATCCCTCGCCTCCTCCGGCCGACCGCTCTCCCGGTCGGCACAGACCGCGGTTCCGCCCACACAGCCGGGCCCTCGATCGACACCGGTGGCCACCGCCGAGCACGCGCGCGTCCGGGAGGCGGAGGCTCAGGTCCCGCAGTCCCCGCCGCGTACGACGCCGTCGACGACCCAGGCTCCCCCCGTCCAGCCACGTACCTCGCCGGGCGAGGAGATGGTGCGCTGCCCCGAACCGCCGGTGACGCAGGCACAGGAACGGGCGAGGTCGCGGACGCAGTCACCCGCGCCGACGGCCCGCACGCAGGCACAGCCCCCTCCGCCGTCGTCCCGTGCGCAGGCACAGCCACTGGCGCCACCGACCAGGCCCCGGCCGCAGACGGGGCCCGTACGCCCCGGGTCCCCGCTCGGGCACGGTCCGGGACGGGGGGCGCGTATCCCGTCCACTGCGTCGCCCACCGCGACGGAGGCGAACTCCGGCACCCTGATCGGCTCCGTGCAGCGGGCGATGCGACTGCTGGAGGCCGTCGCCGAGCGAGAACACGGAGCGCCCGCGAAGCAGTTGGCGAGGGACGCCGGGCTCGCGCTGCCCACGGCCTACCACCTGCTGCGCACCCTGGTCCATGAGGGCTATCTCCGCCGGGAGAAGGGACTGTTCTTCCTGGGTGAGGCGGCCGAGCGGCTGAGCAGCAGCGGAGCGCAGCAGAAACGTCGCAGCACGGTGGGTGAGGCCCTGGCGCACTGGCGGGACACCCTCGGCGTGCCGGTGTACTTCGCGATCTACCGGGACGGCGAGATCGAGGTCAAGTGCGTCGCGGACAGCCCCAACACCCCGGCGGTCGAGGAGTGGGCCGACTTCCGGGAGACCGGTCACGCGCACGCCATCGGGCAGTGTCTGCTGTCCCAGCTGAGCGACGAGGACCGCCGCGACCATCTGGAGCGCTACCCGGTGCAGTCCCTCACCCCGTACACGGTCCGTGACGGCGAGACGCTGCTACGGCGCCTCGGGCGGATGGGGAGGATGGAACCGGTCGTGGAGCGGCAGGAGTACGCCCTGGGGACGGTCTGCGCCGCTCTTCCCATCACGGCGGGGTCGACCGCCGGGACTCTCGCCATCTCGCTGCCCTCGCACCAGGCGGACCGGTTGCTGCCCCTCGCCCGTCAGTTGCAGACCGAGATCGGAAAGCTGCTAGGGACACTCGCGATCTCTATCAGCATCTGAAAAATCACTCCTTGTGATCTCTCGTGTACTTTCAGCAAACTTCCAGAGGTGTCAGGCGGATGATTCCTGGCCAGTCGACGAACACGGCGGGGTAGGCGATGCGCGAGTCGGTACAGGCAGAGGTCATGATGAGCTTTCTCGTCTCGGAGGAGCTCTCCTTCCGCATCCCGGTGGAGCTCCGTTACGAGACCTGCGATCCCTATGCCGTGCGGCTGACCTTCCACCTGCCCGGCGATGCCCCGGTGACCTGGGCCTTCGGGCGGGAGCTGCTCATCGACGGCGTCGGGCGGCCGTGCGGCGACGGCGACGTGCACATCGCGCCCGCCGATCCGGAGACGTTCGGGGAGGTCCTGATCCGGCTGCAGGTGGGCACCGACCAGGCGATGTTCCGAGTCGGCACGGCGCCGCTGGTGGCCTTCCTCGACCGTACGGACAAGCTGGTGCCGCTGGGGCAGGAGCGCTCCCTCGCCGACTTCGACACGCTGCTCGACGAGGCTCTGGACCGCATCCTGGCGGAGGAGCAGAGCGCGGGATGAACCACTACGGCGCCAAGGTGCCGTAACGCTTCAGCGCTTGCGGCGGCGGCCTCGTCCCCCGCGCGCCGGCGCGGGCACGGCGGCCGCTTCGGGGGCACCCGGGCGGTCGGCGGAGACGACCAGGGCGGCCAGCGCGGTGGTCACCGGTACCGAGGCCACCAGGCCGATCGACCCGACGAGCGTGCGCACGATCTCCTCGGCGACGAGTTCGCTGTTGGCGACCGTGCCGACACTGCTCTGCGCGATCGAGAAGAGCAGCAGCAGGGGCAGCGCGGCACCGGCGTAGGCGAGGACGAGGGTGTTGACCACCGACGCGATGTGGTCCCTGCCGATCCGGATGCCCGCGCGGTACAACTCCCGCCAGCCCATGGCCGGATTGGCCTCGTGCAGTTCCCAGACCGCCGACGTCTGGGTGACCGTCACGTCGTCGAGCACACCGAGCGAGCCGATGATGACCCCCGCGAGCAGCAGACCGCTCATGTCGATCGTCGGGTACAGCCCGTGGATCAGCCCCGTGTTGTCGTCGGTGTTGCCGGTCAGATAGGCCCAGCCGATGAACCCCGAACCCAGCAGGCCGATCAGCAGTAGTGAGATCAGGGTGCCGATCACCGCCACGGATGTCCGGGCCGAGAGCCCGTGGCACATGTAAAGGGCGATCAGCATGATGGCGCTGGCGCCGATGACCGCCACGACCAGCGGGTTCGAGCCCTGCAGGATGGCCGGCAGGATGAAGAGGGTCAGCACCATGAAGCTGATGGCCAGCGCCACCAGGGCCATGACCCCGCGCATCCGGCCCACCACCACGACGGCGAGTGCGAAGATCCCGGCGAGCAGGGCCATCGGGAGCTTCCGGTTCACATCGGTGACCGAGTACTGCAGGTCCTTGGGCGCGGCGGGCTCGTACGCGACCACGACCTCCTGGCCCTGCTCCAACTGCCGTGACTGGTCCGGCTGAACGATCTCCGTGAACGTACGGCCCTTGTCGTCACCCGTGTCGACGCGGATCGTGGCCTTCTTGCAGGTGCCGTTGGCCTGCTGCTGGGCGGACGAGCCCTCGGCGGTGGAGGTGTCACCGGTCGGGGTGTCGCCCGATGCGTTCACCGACGAGCAGTCGACCTCCTCGACCCTGGTGACGGTGGCTTGCTGTGTCTGCCGGTCGAAGCCCACCCCGGTGCGCTCGTGCGCGGGGGCGCCGCCCGGCCAGAGAACGACGAGGCCCACGACGACCGCGGTCGCGAAGGGGATCAGCACCGCCGCGATGACCTTGCGTAGGTGCTGCGAAACGGGAGCGGCGGGGCCGTGGCTGTGGGAGTGCCCGTGGCCGCCGCCGGAGGACGGGCCGTGGCCATGTCCGTCACCGGGACCGTGGCCGCCCCCGGAGCCTTGGCCGCCTCCGGAACCGTAGCCGTGGCCGCCGTCGGATCCATGCCCATGACCGTTTCCGGGGCCATGGCCGTGGGGCGGCTCGGGGGGCGGAGGCGGGGGCTGCTGCGTCGTGGTCACCGACCGATCATCGCAAGAACGAGCGATGCCCACTGTTCACCGCGCCACATCTGCGGCTAGCGTGGAGGCACCTTTGCACACGCGGGAGCTCGGAGCACCGGGCTGAGAGGGCGCTGACCTCCGCAGACGCGATGTTTCACGTGGAACATCGTCGGGCGGAAATCGCTGCGTCGACCGCTGAACCTGTTACCGGGTAATGCCGGCGTAGGGAGTAGGTCTCATGACCATCGAGGACGCACGCACGCCTGCCTCCAGCCAGACGGACGGGACATCCGGCTCGTCCGAGGGCGAACACAACGAGGGTGAACAGCCCCTGGAGGTCGGGAAGTCCATCGGCTGGCACAAGGCGTACATCGAGGGCTCGCGCCCCGATCTGCGGGTGCCGGTCCGCCAGGTGCATCTGACCAACGGACAGTCCGTCACCCTGTACGACACCTCCGGCCCGTACACCGATCCGACAGCGGAGACCGACGTCCGGCGAGGACTGCTTCCCCTTCGCGAGAACTGGATCATCGGCCGAGGAGACACCGAGGAGTACGCGGGCCGGCCCGTGCGCCCCGAGGACGACGGGATCAAGCACACCTCGCCGCGTGGCGGACTGCGCAACCTCGACGCGGTGTTCCCGGGGCGGCCACGCCAGCCGCGCCGTAGCCGTGACGGCCGGGCGGTGACCCAGCTCGCGTACGCGCGGCGCGGCGAGATCACCCCCGAGATGGAGTACGTGGCCGTACGGGAGAACGTCTCACCCGAGGTCGTGCGTGAGGAGATCGCCGCGGGCAGGGCCGTACTGCCCGCGAACGTCAATCACCCCGAGATCGAGCCGATGATCATCGGCAAGCGGTTCCTGGTGAAGGTCAACGCCAACATCGGCAACTCCGCGGTCACCTCCTCCATCGAGGAGGAGGTCGAGAAGATGACCTGGGCGACCCGCTGGGGTGCCGACACGGTCATGGACCTGTCCACGGGCCGGAACATCCACACCACCCGCGAGTGGGTGCTGCGCAACTCCCCCGTCCCCATCGGTACCGTGCCGCTCTACCAGGCGCTGGAGAAGGTCGACGGCCGGGCCGAGGAGCTGACCTGGGAGATCTACAAGGACACCGTCATCGAGCAGGCCGAACAGGGCGTGGACTACATGACAGTCCACGCGGGCGTGCGACTGGCGTACGTACCGCTCACCGCGAACCGCAAGACCGGCATCGTCTCGCGCGGCGGCTCGATCATGGCGGCCTGGTGCCTGGCGCACCACAAGGAGTCGTTCCTCTACGAGAACTTCGCGGAGCTGTGCGAGATCCTCGCCGCCTACGACGTCACGTACTCCCTCGGCGACGGACTTCGCCCGGGCTCCATCGCGGATGCCAACGACGAGGCCCAGTTCGCGGAACTGCGCACGCTGGGGGAACTGAACTCGATCGCCAAGAGTTTTCACGTACAGACGATGATCGAGGGCCCGGGACATGTCCCGATGCACAAGATCAAGGAGAACATCGACCTGCAGCAGGAGATCTGCGATGAGGCTCCGTTCTATACGCTCGGCCCGCTGACCACGGACGTCGCCCCTGCGTACGACCACATCACCTCGGGCATCGGCGCCGCGATGATCGCCTGGTGGGGCACCGCGATGCTCTGCTACGTGACGCCCAAGGAGCACCTGGGTCTGCCCAATCGTGACGATGTGAAGACCGGCGTCATCACCTACAAGATCGCGGCGCATGCGGCGGACCTGGCCAAGGGGCACCCGGGCGCACAGGCGTGGGACGACGCGTTGTCGGACGCCCGCTTCGAGTTCCGCTGGGAGGACCAGTTCAACCTGGCCCTCGATCCCGACACGGCTCGTGAGTTCCACGACGAGACGCTGCCGGCGGAGCCTGCCAAGACGGCACACTTCTGCTCCATGTGCGGGCCGAAGTTCTGCTCGATGAAGATCAGTCACAGCATCACCGAGCGGTTCGGCGGTGCGGCGGCGGAGGGGGCGTCCCAGGAGGAGATCGCCGAGGGGATGCTCCAGAAGTCGAAGGAGTTCGCGCAGAGCGGGAACCGGGTGTATCTGCCGCTGGCGGAGTGAGACCCGGGGTGCGATGCCCCGGCGCCCCGGGGCATCGCACGCCGTGCGGACAGCAGGAGGTCTGCCCTCCCGCGCTCTCGGCGGGCAGACTTTCCCCCATGACAGCGAGAGCACTGAGCAAGGGTGCCAACCTTCCCGTCGACGCCCCTTCGGTACGCGTCGAGCTGACGTGGTCCGAAGGGCCCGGCGTACCCGATGTCGACGTCTCGGCGTTGCTGCTCACCGGTGTGGGACGCGTTCGGGACGACGGCGACTTCGTCTTCTACAACCAGCCTCGGCATGCGTCGAACGCGGTGGCACACCGGGGGAAACAGAGCGCCGGCGGTGTTCTGACCGACACGGTCGAGGTGGATCTGCAAGCGCTCGAACCCGCTGTCGAACGGGTTTTGCTGTGCGCCTCGGCCGACGGCGGAACGTTCGGACAGGTGCCCGGACTCACCTTGCGGCTGTGGGACGCGGGGAGACGAACCGAGATCGCACGGTTTCCCATGGAGGCGGGGACGGAGACCGCGTTCATCGGTGGCGAGCTGTATCTACGGGCGGGGCAGTGGAAGTTCCGCGCGGTCGGTCAGGGATACGCCTCCGGACTCGCCGGGCTGGCCTCCGATTTCGGCATCACCGTAGACGACGCGCCCCCGGACCCGCCCGTGTCCTCGCCGGCTCCTGCGCCACCTGCCCCCGCCGCGGCACCAGCTGTTCCGTCCCCTGCGCCACCTGCCCCGGCCACGGCACCACCCGTCCCAGCCGCTGCACCGGTGGGCCCGCGGCTCAACAAGGACGAGGAACGGTTGCCCGTCGACATGCGCAAGCGTCTGTCGCTGCGTAAGGAGCAGGTGGCCGTCAGCCTCAGGAAGCACGGTGCGGCGGGAGTAACCGCCCGCGTCATCCTGGTCCTGGACGCCTCCGGGTCCATGTCGTTCCTCTACTCCAAGGGCATCGTCGCCGATGTCGTCGAGCGCATGGCCGCGGTTGCCGCGCAGCTGGACGACGACGGTGAGATGCAGGCCTGGACATTCGCCTCGAACGCGGCACGGCTTCCTGACCTGCGCATCGGCGAACTCCCCGCATGGTTGCAGCTGCATGTGCGCGTCGGACAGATGAGCCTCTTCCGACGCGGCAAGAAGCCGGCCCGAGGGCTGCAGACAGGCCAGATCGACATGCGGACGATCGGCATCCAGAACGAGGAACAGAAGGCGATCGCCCAGGTACGCACGTACGTCCGGGAGAATCCCGCCGGTGCCCCCACCTTGGTGCTGTTCTTCACCGACGGGGGTGTCTACCGCGACGCTCTGATCGAGCGCGAGCTGCGGGATGCTGTCGAGGAGCCGATCTTCTGGCAGTTCGTGGGGCTGGGACGGGCAAACTACGGAGTGCTGGAGCGCTTCGACACGCTGCCCGGCCGTCGCGTCGACAACGTCGGATTCTTCGCCGTGGACGACATCGGTACCGTCCCCGACCAGGAGCTGTACGACCGGCTCCTGTCCGAATTCCCGACCTGGGTGACCGACGCCGGCCGGGCGGGCATCATCTGAGCGACCGGTGTCGAGCCATGTCCACCGGCACCGGCCGGTGTCCGGGACGGCGGCCGGGCGGTCTTACTCGGGCTGGTGTTCCGGCCCGCCGAAGTCCGGGCTGGAGAAGTCCGGGCTGCTGTAGCTGGGGCGTGAGCGTGAGCTGCCGCTGTCCGGGCTGCTGCTGAAGCTCGGGCGGTTGTAGCCGAGGTGCGGCATACGGCTGGGCGGGGCCGGCCGGTCCGGCTCGTTCAGCAGTGCCGGGCTCGGGTTGGCGAGGGCGTCGCGGAGGAACGGCAGGATGCCGCGCTCCAGCAGTGTCTCGCGCCAGGCTTCCCGGGCCCGGGTCACCTCCTCGTTCAACTCGCTGCGGGCCCCGCCGTCCAGGAGGGCGGTGGCGTTGTTCCGCAGGGCGGTGAGCAGGAGGCCGACGGCGGCCACCAGGATCGCCGCCGCGGTGACCGCGCCGAAGACCCACCCCGTGGTGAGCAGGGTCTCGGCGATCGCCCGTTCGGGGTCGAGCGCCTTCATGACGTAGCCCACGAGGAGGAAGAGCACCGCGGCGGTTCCGGCGAGGACGGGGGCGAGCACCGCGGCGATGGCACCGGCGCCCGCGCCGGCCGCCTCGGTGACCTCGCCCACGGTGGCCGCGAGGCCCACGGCGGTGCCGTCCGGTTCGCCGGTGCCGGACGCCGTCCCCTCATGGGCGGGGGTGGTCACCGACGGGCTGCGGAATTCGTCGCGGACCTTCACGTAGTACTGGTATTCGGTCGCCGCGGCGGCCGTGATGATGGCCGTGGCGTTGAGCGCCATGGTGCGCAGCTGTTCGGTGTTGAGCCGCTGGAGGCCGGCGGCGAATTCCGGGCGGTGTGGTGCGGAGCGCAGCACCTCGCCGAGGATCCGCTCGAACTCCTGGCGGTCCTCACTGAGCAGGTGCTGCGGAACGCTGTTCATGTGCATCCCCCGATGCTCCGTAGGGCTTGTGGCTCGGCATGCTGACGAGCCGTCGGGCAGAAACGGAGGGGAGCCTGCTACGGATAAGCCGATGGTAGAGCGGTGACGGCGGGCGGTGACAGGGGGTTTGAAGAAATTGGCCCCCGGCCGGCGAAGTCCGCCGCCGTCCCACGTCTGCCCGCCGACGGCTCAGGTACGCAAGGGGAGTTCCTGGACCAGCAGCTTTCCGGCCATGGTCACGCCACCGTCCATGGCGACGGCCAGACCGCCCGCATAGGTGTACGGTCCGTCGACCGAGGGGCCCGTGCTGTCCTCGCCGTCCTCCGAGCCGACCTCGCCCAAGAGGTACGGAATGGGACTGTGGCCGTGCACGATGCGGGTGCCGCCGTACGTCTCCAGAAGCGAGCGCACGGCCTCGGCGCCGCCCTCGTCACGGAAGGAGAAGCGCCGGGTGAACTTGCGGAAGAGGTCCCAGACCTCGTCCGGGTCGTTGCGCGTGATCGTCTCGCGGACGGTGTCGTTGACGGCCTCGATGGAGTCGCCGTAGTCGCGGTAGGCGGTGGTGTCGGAGTGCACCAGGAGGTGGCCGTCGACCTCCTCCATGGCGTCCAGGCGGGCCATCCACTGGAGGTGGTGATCCTGGAGGCGGTCCATGTCGGTCTTCTGGCCGCCGTTGAGAAGCCAGGCGGCCTGGAAGGTGGCGGTGCCCGCGCCGGAGTTGACGGGGGTGTCGCCGAACCGCTTGGCGCCGAGCAGCAGCAGCTCGTGGTTGCCCATGAGGGCCTTGCAGTAGCCGCCGGCGGCGGCAGCCTCGGCGGACAGGCGCATCACGAGGTCGATGACGCCGATGCCGTCCGGGCCCCGGTCGGTGAAGTCGCCGAGGAACCAGAGCCGGGCGGTGCCCGCCGACCAGTTGCCAGCGTCGTCGACGAGCCCCTTCTCGTGGAGCGCGGCGAGGAGCTCGTCGAGGTAGCCGTGGACGTCTCCGACGACGAAGAGAGGGCCCGGGCGGGCGGGGGACTGCTCCGCCACCGCGTCCTCCGGGTCGATCACGACCTGCAGCGTGTCACCCCGGTTGATCACCGGCAGGTCGCGCTGGGTCGGGGTGTACCCCTCCGGGTAGCCCTCGGGGTCCTCGGCGGGCCTGGAGGCCTCACCGGCTTCTGTGGTCTGTCCGTACGGACCGGCCTCGTGGACGTACGCGGGCACACGGAAATCGCGCACCGTCGGCGTCCGCACCTCGGGTCCCTGACCGGCCCCCTGCGTCATCGACCCCTCCACCACCATCGCCCGCATCTGCACCGCATCGGACTGCCTGGTCGCAGCGGCCCGCCGGTGTGTGCGCCCATCATAGGAATGCGGATCGCGCCATGTGATGACCCAGGGGTGGTGAAATGGCGCAGGGCCCCAGTTCACCGCGGTTTTCTCCCGAATTGGGCGGGGCTCTCCCCGCCCAAATCCCGTTCGGATCCTCAGTTCGGGCGTCAACCCTCTTCGGGTGACCGCGGCGGACTGACCGTCGTACGCGGCGGACGCCGCTCGGACGAGGTCCGCACGATCAGTTCCGTCGGTATCACCTGCTCGACCGGTTGGTCCGATTCGACCCCTTCGATGGCGTCGATGAGGAGCTGGACCACGGCGGTGCCGATCCTGCGCGGCTTGAGCGAGAGCGTGGTGATCGGGGGTTCGGTTGTCGCGTACACGGTGGACTCGCTGCAGCAGACGAGCAGCAGGTCCTCGGGGACGCGCAGACCGTACCGCCGGGCGGCGGCCAACAGATCGGTGCCGTTCGGGTCGAAGAGACCGTAGACCGCGTCCGGGCGGTCCGGCCGGGCCAGCAGCCGATCGGCGGCTACGGCCCCCGCGCACGGATCGTGCGCCGGATAGGCCTCGTACACCGGATCCTGGCCCACGCGCTCGCACCAGCGCAGGTATGCGGTGGTGGAGAGATGCGTGTAGGTGTCCGTCGTCGTGCCGGTGAGGAGTCCGATCCGGCGGGCACCCGCGTCGGCCAAGTGGTCGAGGATGCCGAGGACGGCGGCCTCGTGGTCGTTGTCGACCCACGCGGTGACCGGCAGGGTGCCGGCCGGACGGCCGTCGGAGACGACCGGTAAGCCCTGGCGGACCAGTTCGCTGACCACCGGGTCGTGGTCGGAGGGGTCGATGACCACCGTGCCGTCCAGGGCGACGTTCGACCACACGTCGTGTCGCGAGGTCGCGGGGAGGATGACCAGGGCGTAGCCCCGGGCCAGCGCGGCCGATGTGGCGGCCCGCGCCATTTCCGCGAAGTACGCGAACTCGGTGAAGGTGAAAGGTTCATCCCCGTACGTGGTCACCGTCAGGCCGATGAGGCCGGACTTGCCGGTTCTGAGGGTTCGGGCCGCCGCCGAGGGGCGGTAGCCAAGTCGGTCGGCGACCTCGCGTACATGGCGTCGGGTGGCGTCCGGGAGCCGGCCCTTGCCGTTGAGGGCGTCGGAAACGGTCGTGATGGAGACTCCGGCGGCGGCGGCCACGTCCCGGATGCCCGCCCGGCCCGACCGGCTGCCTCGGCGGGGAGTTTCCGCGCGGCTCACCTGGTGCTTCCCTGCTGCTGTCATGGCGAGCCGATAGTAGGGCTCTTGCGGTGGGGTAGTGCGGACGCATATGCACTCGTTGACAGGCACGTTTCTGCATGGTCATAGAGGGTCAAACTCCTTGCAATGCAAGGGAGTTGCACGTTCAGATGCCAGTACGTGACTTGTCGACGCGCATGGGCCTGCCAAGTAGCTGATGTTTCGAAGAGGTCTCAACTCACCTGCACGGGTGATGCGCGCTACGGCGTGAGCCACCGGCGCGTGCGCTCGGAAGCAGTGCGCCCCCTATTTCGTACGCCTTCGTGCGCTGATGCCCATGGGGGCGGATGGGCCGGCCGAGGTGGGGACACAGGACGGACGCGGTTGTCCACGGGCCATTCGCAGGGGCGCCGAATCCTCATAGGGTGAGAAGCATTACGTCGACGAGGAGGACTGCGGTGAGCGAGACGAGCCCCAAGCTGCGAGCCGAGCTGGAGGGTATCCCCACCTACAAGCCCGGCAAGCCGGCCGCGGCGGGCGGCCCGGTGGCGTACAAGCTGTCCTCCAACGAGAACCCCTACCCGCCGCTGCCCGGCGTGCTGGAGACCGTGACGGGGTCGGCCGCGTCCTTCAACCGGTACCCGGACATGGCGTGCACGGGGCTCGTCAACGAGCTCGCGAACCGCTTCGGCGTGCCGGTCACGGATCTGGCGACGGGCACCGGCTCGGTCGGTGTCGCCCAGCAGCTGCTGCAGGCGACCTCGGGGCCCGGGGACGAGGTGATCTACGCCTGGCGGTCGTTCGAGGCGTACCCGATCATCACGCAGATCAGTGGGGCCACGTCCGTGCAGGTGCCGTTGACGCCGGGCGATGTTCACGACCTGGATGCGATGGCGGACGCGATCACCGACCGGACCCGGCTGATTTTCGTCTGCAACCCGAACAACCCGACGGGGACGGCGGTACGCAGGGCCGAGCTGGAGCGGTTCCTCGACCGGGTTCCCGGTGATGTGCTGGTGGTGCTGGACGAGGCGTACCGAGAGTTCGTACGGGATGTCGAGGTGCCGGACGGCGTCGAGTTCTACCGTGAGCGGCCGAACGTCTGTGTGCTGCGCACCTTCTCCAAGGCGTACGGTCTCGCGGGTCTCCGGGTGGGATTCGCGATCGCTCATGAGCCGGTGGCGGCCGCCCTGCGCAAGACGGCCGTGCCGTTCGGTGTGAGCCAACTCGCACAGGACGCCGCGGTCGCCTCGCTGCGCGCCGAGGACGAGCTGCTCGGCCGGGTCGGCTCGCTGGTCTGTGAGCGGAACCGGGTCGTCGAGGCGCTGCGTGGCCAGGGGTGGACGGTGCCGGAGACCCAGGCCAATTTCGTGTGGCTGCGGCTGGGGGAGCGCACGGTCGAGTTCGCCGGTGTGTGCGAGCAGGCCGGTGTCGTCGTGCGGCCCTTCCCCGGAGAGGGCGTACGCGTGACGATCGGCGAGACCGAGGCGAACGACATCTTCCTGAAGGTGACAGAGACGTTCCGCAAGGAGCTCTAGAACGTCAGAAGCTTCTGACCAGGGGGTTCGGAGATTTTTCTCCGGGCCCCCTGTTTATGGGCACCCCCCGCTCCCCTCTCGAACGGGCATGCGTCATACTTGCTTGTGAATGTGAATGCATTCACAAGCCCGTCCCGGTTGTCCTGAGATGTACGTGACAGGCGGGGCAACTGCCGCAGTGCCACGGCATGGAAGGAGAAGACGTGGACCTCGCTCTGGCGCCGGAGACCCTGGCGCGCTGGCAGTTCGGTATCACGACCGTCTACCACTTCCTCTTCGTCCCGCTCACGATCTCGCTCGCCGCGCTCACCGCCGGCCTGCAGACCGCGTGGGTGCGCTCGGGGAACGAGAAGTACCTCAAAGCCACCAAGTTCTGGGGCAAGCTCTTCCTGATCAACATCGCGATGGGTGTCGTCACCGGCATCGTGCAGGAATTCCAGTTCGGCATGAACTGGTCCGACTACTCCCGCTTCGTCGGTGATGTCTTCGGGGCTCCGCTCGCCTTCGAGGCGCTGATCGCCTTCTTCTTCGAGTCCACCTTCATCGGCCTGTGGATCTTCGGCTGGGACAAGCTTCCGCAGAAGATCCATCTGGCCTGCATCTGGATGGTCTCCATCGGCACGATCCTGTCGGCGTACTTCATCCTCGCGGCCAACTCCTGGATGCAGCACCCCGTCGGCTACCGGATCAACGAGGCCAAGGGCCGGGCCGAGCTCACCGACTTCTGGCTCGTCCTGACCCAGAACACCGCGCTCACCCAGGTCTTCCACACCCTCTCGGCGGCCTTCCTCGCCGGTGGCGCCTTCATGGTCGGCATCGCCGCCTTCCATCTGGCCCGCAAGAAGCACATACCGGTGATGAAGACCTCCCTGCGGCTCGGCCTGGTCACCGTGCTGATCGCCGGCATGCTCACCGCGATCAGTGGCGACCTGCTCGGCAAGGTCATGTTCAAGCAGCAGCCGATGAAGATGGCCGCCGCCGAGGCCCTGTGGGACGGCGAGGCGCCTGCGCCCTTCTCCGTCTTCGCCTACGGCGACGTCGACAAGGGCCACAACACGGTCGCCATCGAGATCCCGGGCCTGCTGTCCTTCCTCGCCAACGACGACTTCGAGTCGTACGTCCCCGGCATCAACGACGTCAACAAGGCCGAACAGGAGAAGTTCGGCCCTGGCGACTACCGTCCCAACATCCCCGTCGCCTACTGGGGCTTCCGCTGGATGATCGGCTTCGGCATGGCGTCCGTCGCCATCGGCACGGTCGGACTCTGGCTCACCCGCAAGAAGTTCCTGCTGCCGCAGCACCTGAGGGTCGGCGAGGACGAGGTGCCCCACCTCGTGCTGCTGCCCAAGAAGGCCCTCGGTCCGACCCTCACCAAGTGGTACTGGCGCATCGCGGTCCTGACCCTGGGCTTTCCGCTGATCGCCAGCAGCTGGGGCTGGATCTTCACCGAGATGGGCCGCCAGCCGTGGGTCGTCTACGGCGTGCTGCGCACCCAGGACGCGGTCTCCCCCGGTGTCTCCCAGGGCGAGATCCTCACCTCGATGATCGTCTTCACCACCCTGTACGCCATCCTCGCCGTCGTCGAGGTCAAGCTGCTCGTGAAGTACGTCAAGGCGGGGCCGCCCGAGCTGACGGAGGCCGACCTCAACCCGCCCACGAAGATCGGCGGCGACTCCCGTGACGCCGACAAGCCGATGGCCTTCTCGTACTAGGCCGCACCGGGCCAAGGGAGCACAGTCATGGAACTTCACGACGTCTGGTTCGTCCTCATCGCCGTTCTCTGGACCGGCTACTTCTTCCTGGAAGGCTTCGACTTCGGGGTCGGTGTCCTCACCAAACTGCTGGCCCGCAACCGTCCGGAGAAGCGGGTCCTCATCAACACCATCGGTCCCGTCTGGGACGGCAACGAGGTGTGGCTGCTGTCGGCGGGCGGCGCGACCTTCGCCGCCTTCCCCGAGTGGTACGCCACACTCTTCTCCGGCTTCTATCTGCCGCTGCTGCTCATCCTGGTCTGCCTGATCGTCCGTGGCGTCGCCTTCGAGTACCGGGTGAAGCGGCCCGAGGAGAACTGGCAGCGCAACTGGGAGACGGCGATCTTCTGGACCTCGCTGCTCCCCGCGTTCCTGTGGGGCGTGGCCTTCGCCAACATCGTGCGCGGAGTGAAGATCGACCGTGACTTCGAGTACGTGGGTGATCTCGCCGACCTGTTGAACCCCTACGCCCTGCTGGGCGGTCTGGTCACGCTGACGCTGTTCACCTTCCACGGCACGGTATTCGTAGGCCTCAAGACCGTGGGGGACATCCGGGAGCGGGCACGGAAGCTGGCGCTGCGCGTCGGCGCCGTGACGGCCGGGCTCGCGCTGATCTTTCTGCTCTGGACCCAGATCGAGAGGGGTGATGGCGTCTCGCTGGTCGCGGCCGCCGTGGCGGTCACCGCACTCCTGAGCGCGTTGACGGCGGTGCGAGCGGGGCGTGAGGGCTGGGCCTTCACCCTGTCGGGGGTCACCATCGTGGCTGCCGTCGCGATGCTCTTCCTGACGCTCTTCCCGAACGTCATGCCGTCCTCGCTGAACGCGGACTGGAGCCTCACGGTCACCAATGCCTCGTCCAGCCCGTACACCCTGAAAATCATGACGTGGTGTGCGGTCATCGCCACACCGGTCGTGATGCTCTACCAGGGGTGGACGTACTGGGTGTTCCGCAAGCGGATCGGCACGCAGCACATTGCCGAGTCGGCGCACTGAGTCCCGGTGTGGAGGTGTGATCGGCGATGTTTCACGTGAAACACACCTCATTCGGACTGAAGGGGCATGTTTCACGTGAAACATGCCTGTCGAGAAGAGGATGTTTCACGTGAAACCGATCGACCCGCGGCTGTTGCGGTACGCGCGCGCCACCCGCTTCTTCCTGGTGATGGTCGTCGGCCTTGGAGTGGCCGGGGCGACGCTGGTCATCGCGCAGGCCATGCTCATCGCGGAAGTGGTGGTCGGCGCCTTCCAGCACGGAATGCCGGTCGGTGAACTCCGCACTCCCCTGCTGCTCCTGGTGGCGGTCGCGCTGGGACGGGCCCTGGTCTCCTGGCTCACCGAGCTGGCGGCTCACCGTGCGAGCGCGGCGGTGAAGTCGGAGCTTCGGGGGCGGCTGCTGGAGCGGTCCACCGTGTTGGGACCCGGCTGGCTGAGCGGGCAGCGCACCGGCTCGCTGGTCGCCCTCGCCACCCGAGGTGTCGACGCGCTCGACGACCACTTCTCGCGCTACCTGCCCCAATTGGGCCTCGCCGTCGTCGTGCCCGTCGCGGTGCTCGCACGGATCGTCACCGAGGACTGGGTGTCTGCGGCGATCATCGTCGGCACACTCCCGCTGATCCCGGTCTTCATGGTGCTCATCGGCTGGGCCACCCGCGCGCAGATGGACCGCCAGTGGAGGCTGCTGTCCCAGTTGTCGGGGCACTTCCTGGACGTCGTCGCCGGGCTGCCCACGCTCAAGGTGTTCGGCCGGGCCAAGGCCCAGGCCGAGTCGATCAAGCGGATCACGGGTGAGTACCGGCAGGCGACCATGCGCACGCTGCGGATCGCCTTTCTGTCGTCCTTCGCCCTGGAGCTGCTTGCGACGATCTCGGTCGCCCTGGTCGCGGTCACCATCGGCATGCGGCTCGTGCACGGCGAGATGGACCTGTACACCGGGCTGGTTGTCCTGGTGCTGGCCCCCGAGGCGTATCTGCCGGTCCGGCAGGTGGGCGCCCAGTTCCACGCGGCCGCCGAGGGGCTCGCGGCTGCCGAGGAGATCTTCGAGGTTCTGGAGACCCCGGTGCCGGTGTCCGGGACCGGGGCGGTGCCGTCCGCCGGCGGCATCCACTTCGACGGGGTGACCGTCCGCTACCCCGAGCGCTCGTACGACGCCGTCTCGGACGTGTCCTTCACCGTGGGCTCCGGAGAGACGGTGGCCCTCGTCGGGCCGAGCGGCGCGGGCAAGTCGACGCTGCTGAATGTCCTTCTGGGGTTCACTGAGGTCACTGCGGGCGGGATTCGGGTCGGGGGAGCCGATCTCGCCTCGCTCGACCTGGACGAGTGGCGTTCGCATGTCGCCTGGGTGCCGCAGCGGCCGCACCTGTACGCCGGGTCGATCGCGGAGAACGTAAGGCTGGCCCGGCCGAACGCGGACGACACGGCCGTACGGCGGGCGCTCGGCGACGCGGGCGCACTGGGGTTCGTGGACGCGTTGTCCGACGGGGCCGAGACAGTCCTCGGCGAGGACGGCGCCGGGCTTTCCGCCGGACAGCGCCAACGGCTCGCCCTCGCCCGTGCCTTCCTCGCCGACCGACCCGTGCTGCTCCTCGACGAACCGACGGCTTCGCTGGACGGCGAGACCGAGGCGGAGGTCGTGGAGGCGGTACGGCGGCTGTCGGTGGGACGGACCGTCCTGTTGGTGGTCCACCGACCGGCTCTGCTGGGGGTGGCGGACCGGGTGGTTCGACTGGAGGGACGGGCGGCCGAGGGGCTGCAGGTATCCGGCGTTCCCGGAACGGTCGGTGCGCGGGCCGCCGGTGCTGGGGCGGACGAGAAGACTGCCGTCGTGGGTGGCTCCCTGGAAGCGGCAGGAGGAGGGCCGGGTGCCGGATTCGGGGCTAGGGCGGGAGCCGGGGCTGGGAGCACGGTGGCTCGCCCGGACACGACGCCCGACGCCTCCCGGCGACGTGTGCTCGGCCGGGTCCGCGCCATGGCCGGGCCGCGCCGGGGCCGGCTCGTCCTCGCCCTGTTGCTGGGCAGCCTCGCGCTAGGCAGTGCCGTCGGTCTGATGGCGACGTCCGGGTGGCTGATCTCGCGGGCCTCTCAGCAGCCACCGGTGCTGTATCTGATGGTCGCGGTGACGGCGACGAGGGCGTTCGGGATCGGGCGGGCGGTGTTCCGGTACGCGGAGCGGCTGGTGTCGCACGACACCGTGCTGCGGATGCTGGCCGACACCAGGGTGGCCGTCTACCGTCGGCTGGAGCGGCTGGCGCCCGCCGGGCTGCGGACGACCCGGCGGGGCGATCTGCTCTCGCGACTGGTCGCCGATGTGGACGCCCTGCAGGACTACTGGGTGCGCTGGCTGCTTCCCGCGGGGGCCGCGACGGCGGTCTCCGCGGCCTCCGCCGGGTTCACCGCCTGGCTGCTGCCCGAGGCGGGAGCCGCGCTCGCCGTGGGGCTCCTCGCCGCCGGAGCCGGGGTGCCCCTGGTCACCGGGGCCGTCGCCCGGCGGGCGGAACACCGGCTGGCGCCGGCCCGCGGGGTGCTCGCCACCCGCGTGGCCGATCTGCTCACCGGCACCGCCGAGTTGACGGTCGCGGGCGCCCTGCCGAGGCGCACCGCCGAGGCACGGCAGGCCGACCGGGTGCTCACCCGGATCACCTCCCGCGCAGCCACCGCGACCGCGCTCGGTGACGGACTCACCGCGCTCGTCTCCGGGCTCACCGTCGCCGCCACCGCGTTCCTCGGCGTACAGGCAGTGGTCACCGGGCGGCTGAGCGGTGTGGCCATGGCCGTCGTCGTGCTCACCCCGCTGGCCGCCTTCGAGGCGGTGCTGGGGATGCCGTCGGCCGTCCAGTTCCGCCAACGGGTGCACAGGAGCGCGGAGCGCGTGTACGAGGTGCTGGACGCCCCCGAACCCGTACGCGAACCGCAGGAGCCGGCCGAGGCACCGGTGTCGCCGTTCCCGCTGCGGCTCGAAGGGCTCGGCGCGCGGTACGCCGGGCAGGACCGGGACGCGCTCGCCGGGCTGGATCTCACCCTCGCACAGGGGCAGAGGGTCGCCGTGGTCGGTGTCTCGGGGGCCGGCAAGACCACGCTCGCCCAGGTGCTGCTGCGCTTCCTGGACCCCCAGGCAGGGACGTACACGCTGGGCGGCGTGGACGCGTGCGCGCTCGAAGGAGATGCCGTACGGCGGTACGTGGGGCTCTGCGCCCAGGACGCGCACCTCTTCGACAGCTCGGTGCGGGAGAACCTGCTGCTCGCTCGGAAGGACGCGGGCGAGGCGGAGCTGCGGGACGCGCTCGCGCGGGCGCGGCTGCTCGACTGGGCCGACGAACTGCCCGACGGGCTGGACACCTTGATCGGTGAACACGGGGCGCGGCTGTCCGGCGGCCAGCGTCAGCGGCTCGCCCTCGCCCGTGCGCTGTTGGCCGACTTCCCCGTCCTCGTGCTCGACGAGCCCGCGGAACATCTGGACCTGCCGACCGCCGACGCGCTCACCGCGGACCTGCTGGCCGCGACCGAGGGCCGTACGACTGTGCTGATCACCCATCGGCTGGCCGGCCTGGAAGCCGTGGACGAGGTCGTCGTGCTGGCGGAGGGACGCGTTGTGCAGCGTGGGACCTACGCGGAACTGGCCGCTACGGACGGGCCCTTGCGGGCGATGGTCGAGCGGGAGGCAGCGGGAGAGGTGCCGGCCGGCGTCTGAGCGCGTCGCCGGGGGTCGGGGAACGAGGACGGCGCGGCGTGCGTTTCGCCGAGCGCCGTGGCCTGCGCAGCAGCCGTCGCCGTGGAGACGAGCCGCTGTCGGGCGGCCGACCGCGGCATCGCCGGCTGCCTGCCACGCCCGCAAGTCTCCGCGCCGAACACGCCGCGGTCGGGCCCCTGTTCGGCCCAGCCTCATGACCCGTCCGGGGCATGGTGTCCCCCAGGCGTACGACTCGGACAGGACTGCGGCGCCGGGTCGGGCCACGATCGCTGACATGCGCTTCTCTCGCCGGAACCCGCTGTTCGCCGTCGTGCTGCTGTGCGCGGCGGCGGTTTTCCAGGCCCCGCCGACCCTGGCCGACAGCGACGGCGGTGAGGCCGCGGGTGCGCCCGGCGAGGCAGGGGTCAGCGCCCGGGTGGTGCGGCTGTTCGACGAAGCGGCGGTGGCGACACAGCGGTACGAGGCGGGGCGGCGGGCGGCCGGAGCGCTGAAGAAGAAGGCGCGACGGCTGGAGAAGCTGCTCGCGCGGGAGCGGGAGCAGATCGCGGTGCTGAACGCCGACCTCGGCCGGATCGCGCGCGCCCAGTATCGGGAGGGAGGTGGCGTGCCGTACACCGCGCAGATGCTGCTGGCGGAGAACCCGGAGGAGTTGATGCGTGGTCAGCGGGCCGTCTGGCAGGCCGATCTGGCGGTCAACAACGCCGTGAGCAGGAATCGTCGCGCGGAGGCGAGGCTCGCCGAGGACGAGGCGAAGGCCGCCGCGGCGTGGCGGGCGCTGGAGGAGCGGAAGACCGGACTCGCCGGGATCAAGCGCGGGATCCAGCTGAAGCTCGAGGAGGCGCAGTGGACGCTCCAGGGAGAGGCCGACGCGACGGTCGCGGCTGGTGCCTGCCGGGGAGCCGTCCGGCTGGATCAACCGGAGGGTGTGCCTTCAAGAGAGTGGGTCCCGCCCGTGGGCACGTACGAACTCTCCGCGGGATACGGCAGCGGCGGTGAGCGCTGGGTCAGCCGGCACACCGGGCAGGATTTCGCGGTGCCGATCGGTACGCCCGTGCGGGCGGTCGGGGCGGGGCGTGTGGTGAAGGTCTCGTGCGGGGGTGCCTTCGGCATCCAGATCGTCGTCGAGCATGCGGACGGCTACTACACGCAGTACGCGCACCTCGCCGCCGTCACCGTCGACCAGGGCGAGCGGGTGACGGCGGGACAGTGGATCGGTCAGTCGGGCACCACCGGAAACTCCACCGGGCCGCACCTGCACTTCGAGGTGCGGGTCACCCCGGAGCTGGGGTCCGGCGTGGACCCCGCGCCGTGGCTGCGGGACCACGGCGTGGAGCTGTAGCCGGCAGCCGAGAGCGGCGGATGCCGGTCGGCCTCGGGCGACGGGGCGCTCATGGACGGTACGGCGCTGGGGCGATACGGCGGTCCGAGCGGACGGCGGTGGGCCCGGCGGTCGTGGTGGGCTCGGTGCCGGTGGGTTCGGCCGGCGTCGGCTACAGGCGTTCCGCCAGCAGCCGCTCGATGACGACCGCCACCCCGTCCTCGTTGTTGGCCACGGTCCGGCCCGAGGCCGCCGCGAGGACGTCCGGGTGCGCGTTGCCCATGGCGTACGACCGACCGGCCCAGGTGAGCATCTCGACGTCGTTCGGCATGTCACCGAAGGCGACGACCTCCTCGTGGGAGATGCCGCGCTCGGCGCAAGCCAGGGCGAGGGTGCTGGCCTTCGAGACTCCGGGTCCGCTGATCTCCAGCAGCGCGCTGGGACTGGAGCGGGTGATGGTGGCACGGTCGCCGACGGCGATGCGCGCGGTGGCGAGGAAGTCGTCGGGGTCGATCGACGGGTGGTACGCGAGGATCTTCAGCACCGGCTCGTCGTCGGCCACCCCACCTGGGGCCAGCAGTTTCTCGGCGGGGGCGAGGACGTCGGGGATCTCCATGTGGAGTTTCGGATACTCGGGCTCCTGGTTGAAGCCGAACGTCTGCTCGACCGCGTAGACCGTGCCCGGCGCGGCCTCGCGCAGCAGCCGTACGGCGTCGAGCGCGTTCTCCCGCGCCAGTTCGCGGACCTTGACGAAGCGATGGGCGCCGGGGCCGCCATGCAGGTCGACCACCGCGGCGCCGTTTCCGCAGATCGCGAGACCGTGACCGTGCACGTGTTCGCTGACGACATCCATCCAGCGGGCCGGTCGGCCGGTCACGAAGAAGACCTCGACGCCGGCCTCCTCCGCGGCCGCGAGGGCGGCGACGGTACGGGGGGAGACCGACTTGTCGTCACGGAGCAGGGTGCCGTCGAGATCCGTGGCTATCAGCCGGAGCGGGACGGTCGGGGCCGGGGTCTCGGGCTGTCTCGTCGCTGAGGTCACGGGCCCCATTGTCGCGCATATGCGCGCACGGTCGTGCGGGTGGTCGCACAGGTGAGTGATCACCGCCCGGCCCGTCGGCTGTCCTCATGGTCGCGGCCGCTGCCCGTGGGCCTCTGCGAGCGGGTCACACGCGCCCGGCCGCGACCGCTTTATGGCGGCCTCAGGCCAGCTGGGCCGGTGCCTCCATGGCGATGCGCTCGAAGACCTTCTCGTCCGCGGCGAAGTCCGAGTCCGGGATCGGCCAGTGGATCACGAGGTCGGTGACGCCCAGCTCAGCGTGGCGGCCCGCGAAGTCCACGAACGCGTCCAGCGACTCCAGCGGTCGGCCGCGGTCCGGAGTGAAGCCCGTGAGGAGGATCTTGTCGAGTCCGGACGCGTCCCGCCCGAGCGCGGCGGCCGTGTCGGCCAGCTTCTCGACCTGGCCGCGAATGGCCTGAACCGACTGCTCGGGGGTGCCCGACTCGAACAGTTTGGGGTCCCCCGTGGTCACCCACGCCTGTCCGTATCGTGCGGCCAGCCGCATCCCGCGCGGCCCGTTGGCGGCCACCGCGAAGGGCAGCCGGGGGCGCTGGACGCAGCCGGGGATGTTGCGGGCCTCGTGGGCGGAGTAGTGGTCGCCCTCGTAGGAGACGGA
This sequence comes from Streptomyces sp. NPDC002324, assembly GCF_053593335.1. Taxonomy (NCBI): domain Bacteria; kingdom Bacillati; phylum Actinomycetota; class Actinomycetes; order Kitasatosporales; family Streptomycetaceae; genus Streptomyces; species Streptomyces sp. NPDC002324. Next base: position 139,167 of record NZ_JBSFCF010000013.1, on the reverse strand, counting down.
GTCCTCGGTGAGCAGCCGGTCGAGCAGGGGGACGAACTCGGCGAGCCGGTCGGCGCGCTCACGCGGTGTCCATGGCTCCTGGCCGAGCGCGGTGGCGTCGAAGCCGGTGCCGCCCGCGCCGACGCCGAGGGTGACCCGGCCGCCCGAGATGTCGTCGAGGGAGATGAGTTCCTTCGCGAGGGTCACCGGGTGCCGGAAGTTCGGGGAGGTCACGAGTGTGCCGAGGCGCATACGTTCGGTGACGCCCGCCGCCGCGGTCAGGGTCGGCACGGCGCCGAACCACGGCCCGTCCCGGAAGGTGCGCCACGACAGGTGGTCGTACGTGAACGCGGTGTGGAACCCGAGCTGCTCGGCCCGCTGCCAGCTGTCGCGGCCGCCCTCGTGCCAGCGGAGGTACGGCAGGATCACGGTGCTCAGACGCAGACTCATGCATCGAGCCTAAGGGCAGTCGTCGGGTGCTTCCGCTCAGCGCGCCTCGGGGAACCGCAGGTACTCGGGCGGTACCGCCTCGGTCAGCCAGACCCCGTTGGCGCTGACACGGAATACGTGGCCGTCGCGGTGCATGGCACCCGCGTCCACCGAGAGCACGACGGGACGGCCGCGGCGGGCGCCGACGCGCGTGGCGGTCTCGCGATCGGGGGAGAGGTGCACGTCGTGGCGGTTCATGGCACGCAGACCTTCGGCACGGATAGCGCCGAGGAAGGCCGGTACGGTCCCGTGGTAGAGGTACGGCGGTGGGGTCGCCGGGGGCAGGCCGAGGTCGATGTCGACGGTGTGACCCTGGCTGGCACGGATCCGCTCGCCTTTGACGGCGAAGCGCTGCTTGTCGTTGGCGTCGACCACATGGTCGAGTTCCGCCCGGGTGAAGGGGAAGCCGTGGGTGGCGGCCGCCTCGATGAGGGTGTCGATCTCGATCCAGCCGCCCTCGTCGAGCGTGAGCCCGATCCGCTCCGGTTGGTGGCGGAGGTGTTTGGAGAGGTATTTGGACACTCTCACGGTGCGTCGTTCGTTCATCCCGCCAGCGTGCCTGGCGAGACCCGCGTCACGCACTTGATTTTGATCCGGATGTTTGATCCACAGCCAAGTGAGGTTATCCACAGGGGAATTGAAGATTCTGTGGACAACTACCTGTCTAATATCGGGTAATTAGGCGAGTTCGTTACTTTCGGGCCTATTTGTTGTCAGGGCATCCAAGGTGCGTGACTGTACCTCTCGTTCGGCTGCCGCGGTGATGAAAGCGGAGGCCTGCGCGGGCCCAACCAGCCCCTCGACGGCCCGCATCGTGGATGCGGCTATCCGGACCGAACACGACTCGCCGGCCGGTTCGACGGCGGATCCCGGAACAAGGTGCCGACGCAGCTGTCGCGTCGCGAACAGTCGCATCGCGCGCGCGAGTTCGACGTCCACGGCTTGCTGCGCGAGGGGTCGTAGCCGGCGGACCAGCGTCGCCGCCTCGACCGTGTCCGCCTCGGTAGGCGGCTGGTGCGAGCCGATGTAGCGAGCGAACACATGCTCGGTGGTGAACTCCAGGAAACGGGCGGCGATGTGCTCGACCTGCTCCCTCAACTCCCGCAGATGACCGGCGATCGCGGACAGCGGCACCCCGGCTCCATGCAACTCGACCGTCACAGACAGCTCTTGGGGGCTCGGGACGAGAAAGACATCCTCGTCGCCGGGTACCTGCTCCAGCACGCCCAGCCGGATGGCGTCCGCCACCGCCGCCTCGTCCGGAACGCCGCCGAATCGCTCGGCCAACTCGGCCCGTGAGATCCGTACGGCCTTCTCGTCGGTCCACGGTCCGTCGACCTCCGCGGCCAGGCCCAGCACCCCGCCGAGGCCGAGGCCCGTGTCCCAGGCATCCAGAAGCTCCTTGATGGACGCCAGGGTGTAACCGCGATCGAGGAGGTCGGCGATCTGGCGCAATCTGGTCAGATGCGTGTCCGCATACACGTTGGCCCGGCCGCGCCGCTCGGGGCGGGGGAGCAGCCCCCGATCCTGGTAGGCGCGGATAGTCCTGACCGTGGCGCCGCTGCGGTACGCCAAGTCCTCGATGCGATACGCGGTCCCGGCCGATTCGTCCTTCACCATCCTCGTGCCTCTCTCCACCTGTGCGAGCCCAGCCGCCGCCGGTGGCTACGCCGATCCCGCCCGTGTGCTCACACCCCGCCGCGCTCCTTTTCTTCCCGGCCGACGGTGTGCCGGGCGTCCCCATGACGCCTCGTTCCGTGCCGCCGTCCCAAAGGCTCACAGTGGTGGCTCCAGTCGGGCGAGTGCGCGCAGCGCCCGCGGGGCGAACCGGGACAGGAAGCGGCCGCCGCGGGCTTCCGGAGTGACGGGGACGACCGCCTGATTGCGGACGACCGCGCGCAGAACGGCGTCCGCGACCTTCTCCGGCGGGTAGTTCCGCAGCCCGTACAGCTTCGCGGCCTTCCGCTGCCGGCGCCTCTCCTCCTCGGAGTCGACACCGGCGAAACGCGCGGTCGAGGTGATGTTGGTGTTGACGATGCCGGGGCAGATCGCCGACACCCCGATGCCCTGACCGGCCAGCTCCGCGCGCAGGCACTCGCTCAGCATGAGGACGGCCGCCTTGGAGGTGCTGTACGCGGGCAGTGATCTGGAGGGCAGATACGCGGCGGCCGAGGCGGTGTTGACGATATGGCCGCCCTGACCGCGCTCTGCCATCTGCCTGCCGAACAGCCGACAGCCGTGGATCACGCCCCATAGGTTCACGTCGAGAACCTTCCGCCAGTCCTCCGAACTGGTGTCGAGGAAGGATCCCGACAGCCCGACTCCCGCGTTGTTCACCAGTACGTCGACCACGCCGTACTCGGTGGCGACCTTCTCGGCGAGTTTCTCCATGGCTCGCTCGTCCGAGACGTCGACCACCTCGGCCCAGGCTTCGGGCGCGCCGATCAACCGGGACAACTCCGCGGTGCGGGACGCTCCTTCCGCGTCGAGATCGACGGCGACGACGCGTGCTCCGGCCTCGGCGAACGCGAAGGCTGTGGCGCGCCCGATACCGCCGGCCGCGCCCGTGACCAGCACCAACTGCCCACCGAACCGGTCCGCGTACGCCCCGGTGGTCACCGGGGCGGGGCGCCCGCCCTCGGTCGCGGTGACGAACTCGGTGATCCAGGAGGCGAGTTGATCGGGGCGTGTACGCGGGACCCAGTGCTTGGCGGGCAGCGTGCGGCGGATGAGTTGCGGAGCCCACGATTCCAGGTCGTCGTTGAGCTGCTCGGAGAGGAACTGGTCGCCCAGGGGCGTGATGAGCTGCACGGGCGCGTGGGCGTACGCGTCGTCACGGGGGTGGGCCAGCCGGGCGCGCATGTTGTCCCGGTACAGCCATGCCCCGTGCGCGGCGTCCGTGGGCAGCGACGGGCTGGGGTAGCCGCCCCCGGTCAGTTTCTCGGCCCGCCGGACCATGCCGGGCCAGTGCTTTCCGAGGGGACCGCGCCAGGCGAGCTCGGGCAGTACAGGCGTGTGGAGTACGTAGATGTACCAGGACTTTGCGCTCTGACCGAGGAGTTGACCGATCCGGCGTGGGGTCGGGCGCTTCAGCCGCCGTTTGATCCAGTGCCCCATGTGGTCGAGGGAAGGGCCGGACATCGAGGTGAAGGACGCGATGCGCCCCTCGGTGCGCTCGACGGTCACGAATTCCCACCCCTGCACGGAGCCCCAGTCGTGGCCCACCAGGTGGACGGGACGGTCGGGACTGACCGCGTCCGCGACCGCCAGGAAGTCGTCCGTCAGCTTCTCGAGAGTGAAGCCGCCGCGCAACGGCTCGGGTGCCGTCGAACGGCCGTGCCCGCGCACGTCGTACAGCACCACGTGGAAGTGCTCCGCCAGCCGTACGGCGACCTCGGACCAGACTTCCTTGGTGTCGGGATAACCGTGCACGAGCAGCACGGTCGGCTGCCCGGGGTCGCCCAGCTCGGCGACGCACAGTTCGACCCCGTCCGCGCGCACCCGACGCTCCCGCGCGCCTTCGATTGTCACGACGCCCGCCATGTCTCCCCCTTCGGTCATCCGCACTTCTCCTCCGCCCACCGCCGGACGTGCGGTAGATCGTCGTCCAGCCAGAACGCGCTCTCCTCGGCCTCTGCCGAATCGGTGACGACGAGGAGCTCCTCGAACTTCGCGCCCGTGCCCCGGAAGCCGAGGTGGGGCTCGACCGCCCACAGCCCCGGCCGGGGCGGGTGATCGGAGAACCGGTACGGCGACCACAGGGGCGACCAGCCGTCCCGGTGCCCGCGCAGCGCGTCGGCCGCCAGTCCCTTCAACGCCCGGGCGCCGAACCCGAACACATGGGGTGACCAGCGATGTTCCGTGATCCGGTCCACCTTGTGCGCGATGACACCGAACGGGTAGGCGCGATGCCGGTTGGCATATCCCTGGCGGACCATGAGCCGGTCCACGTCCTCATAGATCTCGCGCGACGACCGGCGCTCGCGCACCTCGCGCAGGATCAGCTCGCGGTGTGCTCGAAGGTCCGTCATCAGCTTGTCGTGCAGAGGGCTGGGGCCGAGGCAGCCCGAATAACCGATGTCCGCCGTATGGCCCTTGTATATGGGGGCCATGTCGAGAATGAAGGGCATTCCCGCTTCGAGGCGGCGGTCGGTGGGGAAGAACTGCAGCGGCATGCGGAAGTTCACGAACGCCGTGCGGTCGCCGAACCAGGCGAACGGCAGGTGGAACCAGTCCCGTACGCCGCGCTCGTGCAGCCAGCGGCGCTGCATCCGGGCCGCTTCGCGCTCGGTCACGCCCGGCTTCAGCTGGGCCGCGACCGCTTCGGCGCACTCGTACGCGAGCGTCTGGACCTGCCGGAACCCTCGCAGCTCCGCGGTGAGTCCGTCTTTCGGTGCCGAGGTCATGTCACTGCCCCACCTGTCCCATCGACTACGGTCCGTGTTCGCATCGTGACACCAATGAATGTGACAGTGATAGGTGGCTGCGTCAATGGGGTGGGGGCGGGCTGTGGAGAACCGACGAGGACGGGACGGGCGGGAACGGGACGGGCGGGAACGGTACCGGCTGTGCCCGGGACAGGATGGAACACGGGCGCGAAGAGGGACGCGGAAGGCGGGCACGAAACGGCGACGCAGGTCGTTCCACGCATGACGGCCGTCGGCTTGTGGCGCGCTGCCTCGTCGGGTCGTTCGACCTCAGGGCGACCCTTAGGGGAACTGGCGATGGAGACCCCCTACGGGCACGTACGACCAGAGGGTGACGCGTAGACAGCTCTGCGGGGTGACGACCGCGGCGGTCCATGGTCCTAATGTCTAGATCGTGACTGTGATCGCGACCGAAAGCCTGAGCAAGCGGTTCCCGAGGGTGACCGCTCTTGACCGGCTCTCCGTGGACATCGGACCCGGTGTGACGGGACTCGTCGGTGCCAATGGCGCCGGCAAGTCCACACTGATCAAAATCCTGCTGGGTCTGTCCCCCGCTTCGGAGGGCCGTGCCGAGGTGCTCGGCCTGGACGTCGCCACCAAGGGCGGCGCCATCCGCGAGCGCGTGGGGTACATGCCGGAGCACGACTGCCTGCCGCCCGACGTCTCGGCCACCGAGTTCGTCGTGCACATGGCCCGCATGTCCGGACTGCCACCGACCGCCGCGCGCGAGCGCACCGCGGACACCCTGCGCCACGTCGGCCTGTACGAGGAGCGGTATCGCCCCATAGGCGGCTACTCCACGGGCATGAAACAGCGGGTGAAACTCGCCCAGGCCCTGGTGCACGACCCGCAGCTGGTCTTCCTGGACGAGCCGACCAACGGCCTGGACCCGGTCGGCCGGGACGAGATGCTCGGGCTGATCCGCCGCATCCACACCGACTTCGGCATCTCGGTGCTCGTCACCTCGCATCTGCTCGGCGAGTTGGAACGGACCTGCGACCACGTCGTCGTGGTCGACGGCGGCAAGCTCCTGCGGTCCAGTTCCACCAGGGACTTCACCCAGAGCACGGCGACCCTCGCGATCGAAGTCACCGACAGTGACGAACACCCCGACGGCACCGATGCTCTGCGCAAGGCACTCCACGCGCGCGGAGTGACTGTCGCCGAAGGAGGCGGCCTCCCGGGAGCGGGGCACATCCTGCTGCTCACCGCCCAGGGGGACGAGACCTACGACCTGGTCCGCGACGTCGTCGCCGACCTGGGCCTCGGCCTCGTCCGCATGGAGCAGCGCAGACACCAGATCGCCGAGGTCTTCCAGGACAACGACGAGCAGACGGGCACCCGCAGCGCCCAGGACGCAGGGAAGGAGGCGGTCGGCCATGGCGGTTGAGCAGCACGATGCATCAGCATCGGCCCTCGCCGGACAGCCCGCTCGCACAGGCGAGCAGAGCCGTATCCACAACATCGGATACCGCTCCTACGACGGCCCCCGCCTCGGCCGCGCCTACGCCCGCCGCGCGTTGTACTCGCAGTCCCTGCGGGGCGCCTACGGACTGGGCCGCTCAGCCAAGTCCAAGGTGCTGCCGATGCTGCTGTTCGCGGTGATGTGCGTGCCGGCGGCCATCATGGTGGCCGTCGCGGTCGCCACCCAGGCCCAGGGCCTGCCCATCAACGACCTGCCCATCAAGTACACCGAGTACGCGGTCATCATGCAGGCCGTCATCGGCCTGTACGTCGCCTCCCAGGCACCGCAGTCCGTCTCGCGCGACCTGCGCTTCAAGACGGTCCCGCTGTATTTCTCGCGCCCGATCGAGACCGCCGACTACGTGCGCGCGAAGTTCGCGGCGCTGACCTCGGCGCTCTTCATCCTGACCGCGGTGCCCCTGCTCGTGCTCTATGTCGGCGCGTTGCTGGCCGAGTTCGACTTCACCGACCAGACCAAGGGATTTGCGCAGGGACTGGTGTCCGTGGCACTGCTCTCGCTCCTCTTCGCCGGTATCGGCCTGGTGATCTCGGCGGTCACCCCGCGGCGGGGCTTCGGCATCGCGGCCGTCATCGCCGTTCTGACCATCTCCTACGGGGCGGTGTCCGTGGTTCAGGCCATCGCCCATGAGCAGAACAGCTCGGACACGGTGCCCTGGCTCGGGTTCTTCTCGCCCATCACGCTGATAGACGGCGTACAGACCGCCTTCCTGGGCGCCACCTCCGCCTTCCCCGGCGGGCACGGCCCCTCCGACGGGCAGGGAGCCCTCTACGTCCTCGTCGTCCTGGGTCTCATCGCCGGCTCCTACGGCCTGCTGATGCGCCGCTACCGAAAGGTCGGGCTGTGACCACGCTCAACATCGACCACGTCTCACGCTGGTTCGGCAACGTGGTGGCGGTCAACGACGTCACGATGACGATCGGCCCCGGTGTCACCGGTCTGCTCGGCCCCAACGGCGCCGGGAAGTCCACCCTCATCAACATGATGGGCGGCTTCCTCGCCCCCTCCACGGGCTCCGTCACACTCGACGGCACGCCGGTGTGGCGCAACGAGCAGATCTACAAGCACATCGGCATCGTCCCCGAGCGCGAGGCGATGTACGACTTCCTCACGGGTCGCGAATTCGTTGTCGCCAACGCCGAGTTGCACGGCCTCGGGGCGGCTGCCGCCCAGCGGGCGCTCGCCACGGTGGAGATGGAGTACGCGCAGGACCGCAAGATCTCGACGTACTCCAAGGGCATGCGTCAGCGCGTGAAGATGGCGTCGGCGCTGGTGCACGAACCGTCCCTGCTTCTGTTGGACGAACCGTTCAACGGCATGGATCCGCGCCAGCGCATGCAGCTCATGGACCTGCTGCGGCGGATGGGCGACGAGGGCCGCACGGTGCTGTTCTCGTCCCACATCCTCGAAGAGGTCGAGCAGTTGGCGGCCCACATCGAGGTGATCGTCGCCGGACGGCACGCGGCGAGCGGCGACTTCCGGCGCATCCGCCGGCTGATGACCGACCGCCCGCACCGCTATCTGGTGCGCTCCAGCGACGACCGGGCCCTGGCCGCCGCGCTGATCGCAGACCCGTCGACCGCCGGGATCGAAGTGGATCTGGCCGAGGGCGCGTTGCGCATCCAGGCCGTCGACTTCGGCCGGTTCACGACCCTGCTGCCGAGGGTCGCCCGGGACCACGGCATCCGTCTGCTCACGGTCTCGCCGTCGGACGAGTCGCTCGAGTCCGTCTTCTCGTATCTCGTCGCGGCGTAGGAGGCCGAACATGTACGACCCCACAGTCGCCCGGCTCACCTACCGGGCTCTGCTCGGCCGCCGTCGGGCCCTCATTCTCAGTGCGCTTCCTGCTCTGTTGATCCTGCTCTCGGTGGCCGTCCGCGCCCTGAGTGGCGCCGACGACCAGGTTGCCTCGGACCTCCTCGGCGGGTTCGCTCTCGCCACGATGGTGCCGATCATCGGCGTCATCGCCGGGACGGGCGCGATCGGGCCGGAGATCGACGACGGTTCGGTGGTGTATCTGCTGGCCAAGCCGGTGAAGCGGCCGACGATCATCTTCACCAAGCTGATCGTGGCCATCGCGGTGACCATGGCGTTCTCGGCGATCCCGACGCTGATCGCGGGCCTGATCCTGAACGGCAACGGACAGCAGATCGCGGTCGCCTACACGGTGGCGGCGCTGGTCGCCTCGATCGCGTACGCGGCCATGTTCCTGCTCCTCGGTACGGTCACCCGGCACGCGGTCGTCTTCGGACTCGTGTACGCGCTCGTCTGGGAGACACTCTTCGGTTCCCTGGTGGACGGGGCACGCACGCTCAGTGTGCAGCAGTGGGCGCTCGCCGTGGCTCAGAAAGTCACCGATGGCGGTCTCGTGACATCCGACGTGGGTCTGCCGACCGCGGTGGTCCTGCTGACCGTGGTCACCGCGGGCGCGACCTGGTACGCGGGGCAGAAACTGCGGACGTTGAAGCTGGCCGGCGAGGAGTGACGGAACCCTCCGGGGCGTTCAGCCCCGGAGGCCCATCCGTTTTCGATCTTGACCAGCGCTTCACGCGCGTCCAGGCAGACTGGGCCGCGGAAAACGCGCGGAGACAGGCGGCCAGAAGGGGCGACCAGGAGGCAGGAGGCACGGGGATGGCAACTGAGGTGTCGCCCGAGGGCGGCGAGGTGCCGGGGGCGGTGACCGACGGCACGGTCAGGGACGGATCGGGCTCCTCGACCGGACAGGGTGCCGAGGGTGGTGCCACAGCGGAAGCGAGCGTCGGGGCCGGTCACAGGGATTCGGGTTCCGGTGGTGCACCGGGCGCCAGGGATGGATCCGGGAGCAGATCGGAACGGGGCGCCGGAAGCCTTGGCGATGCCGATGCCGGGGCTGGTGCCGATGTCGGGGCCGGGACAGGTAACCGTCGGCGCGACGGGCGCGCTTCAGATGCCGTCGCTGGTGCCGGTGCCGATTTCGGAGCCCTGGCGGGTGCCGAGGTTTCGGCCGCAGGGCCGGCGGCTTGGGACGACATCGTTCTGGACGAGGACTTCATACGGGACGCCGAGACGGCAGAACCGTCGGCGCGGGCCCGGATGCTCGCGGCGCGTTGGCGGCGGCAAGCCCCTGACCCTCAGCCCTGGCGCTCGGACGAGCCGCCCGCCGGGTGGTTCTTCAGCAAGGCGCGGCGTCGCAGGTGGCGCCGACGGTGACTGCCTCTGTGGGGGCGGCGCCTCGTGCGGGAAATATTCGATGGCGGGCGACTCGGCGGCCGGGCAGAGTGGTTGATGTCCAGGTCGCCGGATCGAGTCGGCGCCACGTACTGGGAGAGGAGCCCGGCGATGCTGTCCTTCAGGCGCAGTAGGTCGAGTTCCCAGCAGGGCAACCCACGGCGGGCTCCGGAGTAGTTACCCCTCCGAAGAGTCCGTCCCCCAGCGGGGGGTTGCCCGGGGCGGCCGCTTCGAGCGCGCGAATCTTCGCGTGGGCCGCCCACCCGGAGGATTGGCCGAGTGGTAAGGCACCGGCTTGCTAAGCCGTGGTCGGGTTTTGCCCGCGCACGTTCGATTCGTGCATCCTCCGCCGTTTCGCTGTCGCTGTGACTTGGCCGAGCTGTTGGGCTGGGGGTATGTGCGGGGCGCCCGGGTTGTGCTGCGGCTAGGGGCATTCTTGAGGGCGCGATGGTTGGTGCTGGGCGGGGTGGGTTTCCTTCGCGCTCTGTTCGCTGGCCGACGAGCGGTGCCGGCGCCACCTGAGAGCGCGCGGCGGAGAGGTGCTCCTGCCGCAAGCTGCCCCAGCCGCAAGGTGTGCGTGGGCGGCACGGTTGGGTGAGCGCAGCGACTCCCTGTACAAGCCGGTCGGCGTCACTGCCTTGCGCCCTCAACCGCTACCGCTACGGCTACCGCACGAGTTCACCGCTGTCTGCTCCAAACCCGCTGCCGCGCGACGTCACCGCGATCCTGATCTCGTCACCGCGCAGCAGCCTCACCGCAGTCCGCTGTAGGGGCGAACGCGTGGCCCAGCCCAGTGGTGTCGGCTTCGTCGTGCCCGTTACGCGTAGGGCCGGCAGGCCCCCGTGGCGGCGGGCGGCGCTCTCGGTGTGTTTGGAGCTGGTCGTGGGGCGTGTGTTCAGGGCTAGGGGAGCAGGCGTTCCAGTACCGCGGCGATGCCGTCGTCGTCGTTGGAGGTGGTCACCTCGTTGGCGATGGCCTTGAGGTCGACGTGGGCGTTGGCCATGGCTACGCCGTGGGTGGACCAGTTGAACATGGGGATGTCGTTGGGCATGTCGCCGAAGGCGATGGTGTCGGCGCGCTTCGCGCCGAGTCGGCGGGCGGCGAGGGAGAGGCCGGTGGCCTTGCTGAGGCCGAGGGGAAGGAGCTCGACGATGCCCTCGCCGGCCATGGCGACGGAGACGAAGCCGCCGGCGGCCTGGCGGGAGGCTTCGGCGAGTTCGTCGGTGGTCAGCGTGGGGTGCTGTATGTAGATCTTGTTCAACGGGGCGGCCCAGAGGTCGGACACGTCCGTGAGCGGAGTGGTGGGGAGGGAACCGTGCAGGGCGTAGCCGGGGCCGACGAGGATCTCGCCCTCCAGGCCCGCCCGGCTGGCCGCCAGATGCAGAGGACCTACCGCCGTCTCGATCTTTGCCAGGGCCACGGCGGCGAGCTGGCGGTCCAGGGTGACGGCCGTGAGTAGACGGTGCTCTCCGGCGTCGTAGACCTGCGCGCCCTGGCCGCAGACGGCCAGGCCCGAGTAGCCGAGGTCGTCGAGGATGTGGCGGGTCCAGGGGACGGCCCGGCCGGTGACGACGATATGGGCGGCGCCCGCCGCGGTGGCCGCGGCGAGCGCTTCACGAGTGCGTCGGGAGATGGAGTCGTCGGAGCGCAGGAGCGTTCCGTCGAGGTCGGTCGCGATCAGCTTGTACGGGAAGCCCGAGGGCTGCGCGGAAGGCTCGCGCATCTCGGGTGCCTCGGGTGCCTCGGACGTCGCGGTCCGCCCGGAGCCCGTGGAACCCCCGGTGACAGCCGCGTCGCTCACTTGGCCACCGGCTCCAGTACCTCGCGGCCGCCGAGGTACGGGCGCAGCACCTCGGGGACGCGGACGGAGCCGTCGGCCTGCTGGTGGTTCTCCAGGATCGCCACGATCGTGCGCGGGACGGCGCAGAGCGTGCCGTTGAGCGTGGCCAGCGGCTTGACCTGCTTGCCGTCACGGACGCGGATCTGCAGACGGCGCGACTGGAACTCGGTGCAGTCGGAGGTCGAGGTCAGCTCGCGGTACTTGCCCTGGGTCGGGATCCACGCCTCGCAGTCGAACTTGCGCGAGGCCGAGGAGCCGAGGTCGGCGGAGGCGACGTCGATGACGCGGAAGGGCAGCTCCAGCGATGTCAGCCACTGCTTCTCCCAGTCCAGCAGGCGCTGGTGCTCGGCCTGGGAGTCCTCCGGCGCGACGTACGAGAACATCTCGACCTTGTCGAACTGGTGGACGCGGAAGATGCCCCGGGTGTCCTTGCCGTGCGAACCGGCCTCACGGCGGAAACAGGGGGAGAAGCCGGCGTAACGCAGGGGGAGACGGTCGGCGTCGATGATCTCGTCCATGTGGTACGCCGCCAGCGCGACCTCGGAGGTGCCGACCAGGTAGAGGTCGTCCTTGTCGAGGTGGTAGACGTCCTGGGCGGCCTGGCCGAGGAAACCGGTACCGGCCATCGACTGCGGGCGGACCAGCGCCGGGGTCAGCATCGGGGTGAAGCCGGCGGCGGTGGCCTGGGCGATAGCCGCGTTGACCAGGGCGAGTTCGAGGAGGGCCCCGACGCCCGTCAGGAAGTAGAAACGTGAGCCGGAGACCTTGGCGCCACGCTCGGTGTCGATGGCGCCGAGGATGGTGCCGAGCTCCAGGTGGTCCTTCGGTTCGAAGCCTTCGACGGTGAAGTCGCGGATCTCGCCGTGCGTCTCCAGGGTGACGAAGTCCTCCTCGCCGCCGACGGGGACGTCGGGGTGGACGAGGTTGCCGAGTTGGAGGAGGAGTTCACGGGTCTCGGTGTCGGCCGCGTCGCGCTCGGCGTCGGCGGCCTTGACGTCGGCCTTGAGCTGTTCGGCGCGCTTGAGCAGCTCGGCCTTCTCCTCGGCGGAGGCCTTGGGGATCAGCTTGCCGAGCGACCTCTGCTCGGCGCGGAGCTCGTCGAAGCGGACGCCGGAGGACCTGCGCCGCTCGTCGGCGGACAGGAGGGAGTCGACGAGCGCGACGTCCTCTCCACGGGCGCGCTGGGACGCGCGCACACGGTCGGGGTCCTCACGGAGCAGGCGAAGGTCAATCACGCCCCAAGGTTACCGGTGCGTGGTTCCGGCCCACGACTCGAATACGCCCCATGACCCTTCTGTAGGTGATTGCACCGAATGCCACTGGCGATGGGCGGGGGGTGCGGGCGTCGTGGGGCGGTGTACCGGGGTGGTGAAAGTCAATGGAGCGGCGTTCGGCCCCCTGAAAGAGGGGGCGGCTGCGGCGCCTGGTTGACTCGACTCCCTTGTGTTGCAGGGGACTTGAGCTTCGACTGTCCACAGCGGTCCGCGGTGGCACAGAGTTATCCACAGGCTGTGCGAAAGATCTGTGGACTACGGGGAAGATCGCGGGGGAAGTCCGGGACCGACTTGAGGATTCCCGACTCAAACCACCTTCACGCCCACTTTCGTGTGGATTCGTGGGTGAATGGGTCGCTCTAAAGGATTGACGAGAGGAAACGCGTGGACGAAGGGTGACCTACGAGGTTGTGGACTGAGTGGCGTCCGCGAAGGGGATATGTCGACTGCATGGCGATACGTTGTCGACTTGTCCCCAGGTCGAGAACCGGCCCTGTGGATAACTTCTGTGGACAAAGAAAATAGGCAGGTAGGACCGGCGGTGGACGCGCAAGCGCGAAGCCCAGCGACAGGCTGTCCGAGCACCGGCCTCCCTGCGACCGAGGTGCCGTCCTCTAACCAGCTGTCCTGGAACCTGCCGTGCTCGAACCTGCCGTGCTCGAACCTGCCGTGCTCGAACCTGCCGCCTCGAACCGGCCGCCTCGAACCGGCCTCCTGGAACCTGCCGTGCTGGAGCCGACCGCCCTAGAGCCAACCGCCCTAGAGCCGACCGCCCTCGAACCTGTCGCCTAGAACCGGCCGTCCTGGCAGCGTGCCACCCAGTCCGCCGCGGCCACGAACTCGGCGTCGGAGGTCCCCGCCGACGTGGGCCGGATCTTCGCCGTGGCAGCGTCCGCACGCGGGTACGAACCGAGGAAGCGGACCTGGAGGCAGATCCGCTTGAGACCCATCAGCGCCTCGGCCACGCGGCGGTCGGAGATATGACCCTCGGCGTCGATGGCGAAGCAGTAGTTGCCGATGCCCTCGCCGGTCGGGCGGGACTGCAGCAGCATGAGGTTGACGCCGCGGACGGCGAATTCGCCGAGGAGGTCGCGCAGTCCGCCGGGGTGGTCGTCGCGCTGCCAGATGACTACGGACGTCTTGTCGCAGCCCGTCGGGGCGGCGGGCCGGGCGGGGCGGCCGACGAGTACGAACCGGGTCTGGGCGTTCTCCGCGTCATGGATCTCGGTCTGCAGCGCCTCCAGGCCGTACCGCGCGGCCGCGAACTCCCCGGCGAAGGCGGCGTCGTAACGGCCCTCCTGGACGAGTCGGGCGCCGTCGGCGTTCGAGGCGGCGGACTCCCAGACGACGTCCGGGGAGAGATTGGCCTTCATCCAGTTGCGGACCTGCGGCTGTGCGGCCGGATGTGCGGTGACCGTCTTGATCTCCGACAGCTTGGTGCCCGGCCGGACCAGCAGCGCGAAGGTGATCGAGAGGAGCACCTCGCGGTAGATCATCAGCGGGGCACCGGCGACCAGCTCGTCGAGGGTGGTCGTGATCCCGCCCTCGACGGAGTTCTCGATCGGGACGAACGCTGCCTCGGCCTCGCCGTTGCGGACGGCGTCGAGTGCGGCGGGCACGGACACCATCGGGACGAGCTCGCGGGTCGCGGACTCCGGCAGCGTGCGCAGGGCGACCTCGGTGAAGGTGCCCTCGGGGCCGAGGTACACGTAGCTGGCTGGCATGGGCTCACCCTAATGGGCCTCGCGGGGCCCCGGCGCACGCACGTCGCCCCACCACCCCTGAGGGCGACGTACGGGCCCCAAGAGCGACGTACGGCCCTGGGGGACGCCCGCACGCCGCCTCGGTCAGCCTTCCAGCAACCTCTGCCCCACGTACTCCCCCTCGGCCGCGCCCCCCGGCACCGCGAAGAGGCCGCTCGACTCGTGGCGGATGAATTTGGAGAGGGCGTCGCCGCGGTCGAGTTTGCGCTGGACGGTGACGAAGCCGCGGAGGGGGTCGGCCTGCCAGCAGACGAAGAGAAGGCCCGCGTCGGGGACCCCCTTCGCGTCGATGCCGTCGTGGAAGGAGAACGGACGGCGGAGCATGGCCGCGCCGCCGTTCTGATCGGGGCGGGTGATGCGGGCGTGCGCGTTGATCGGCACGAGGAGGTTGCCCTGGGCGTCCGTCTTCTCCAGGTCCATCGCGGTCGTCTCGGTCGCCTTCTCGCCCCCACTCAGCGGAGCGCCGTCGGACTTGCGCCGTCCGATCACGTCCTCCTGGGCCTTGACCGAGAGCTGCTCCCAGTCGTCCAGGAGCATGCGGATGCGGCGTACGACGGCGTAGGAGCCGTTCGCCATCCACGCCGGGTCGCCGGAGGTGGTCGGCGAGGCGGACGCGGGCACGAAGATCCGCTCGTCGAAGTCGGGCTCGGCCGGCTTGGGGTTGCGGGTGCCGTCGATCTGGCCCATCAGGTTGCGGGCCGTCATGGGGTGGGCCGTGGCGCCCGGCGAACGATTGAAGCCGTTCATCTGCCATCGCACCCGGGCCGCGCTGCCCGCGTCCTTCTGGATCGCGCGCAGGGCGTGGAAGGCAACGAGCGCGTCGTCGGCCCCGATCTGCACCCACAGATCGCCGTTGCTGCGCGCCCGGTCGAGTCGGTCCGAGGAGAAGTCGGGCAGCGGATCCAGGGACTCCGGGCGCTGCTTCTCCAGGCCGGTACGGGCGAAGAAGCTGTGTCCGAATCCGAAGGTGACCGTCAGCGACGACGGGCCGGCGTCACGGGCGATATCGGTGTCGTCCTGTGCTGTGGGCTCGCCCGCCATCAGCCGGCGAGCCGTGTCCGACCAGCGGCGCAGCAGAGCGGCCGCCTCCTTGCGCCCCGCCCCGGCGGCCAGGTCGAACGCGACGAGGTGGCCGCGGGCCTGGAGGGGCGTGGTGATCCCCGGCTGATGTTTCACGTGAAACCTCTCCTCCCCCGCGCCGAGGGAGGAGAGCGGTGTGACCTTCTCGCCCGAGGAGGACGAGGAGGACGAGGATCCGGCCGCGTAACCGGCGGCGGCACCTGCCGCACCCAGCACGAGGCCGGTCGCGCCGGCGGTGCCCAGCAGCAGACGACGCGAGATCGCTCCATCGGCGGCCGGGCTGTTGTCGTCGCGTCCCGAATCGGAAGGGCCGGACGGCGGCTGTGACGCGTCCTCGGCCGCTCGCGCCCGTGCCGCGCCGGCCACATGCTCGGCGCTTTTCCGCGCCCCTCGCGGGCCCCGCGCCCCTTCCGGGGTGGCGGGGTCGTTCTCGACCAGGTTCTGGTCAGCCATGGTGTGTTTCAGCCGATCTTCGCGTTCTTGCTGACGGTCACCTGGTCGATCTCAGATGTCCGTACGGTGATCTCGATGTTCCAGTCGCCCGCCATGGGGATCTGCACGCCGTTCGCCGTCCAGTGGCCGGTGGTGACGCGGTCGGGGACGACGGGCAGGGGACCGATCTTCTTGGCCTCCAGGGTGAAGGCGACCTTCACCTCGGGGACGTCGAAGGGCTTGCCGTCGGGGCCCTGGACGTAGACGTGCATCTCGTTGGCGCCCACGCGCGCGGGGTCGATCTGCAGCCGGGCCACGCCCTTGCCGTTCTTGCCCCCCGTGTCGAAGGACATGTCCAGCGCCAAGGCGCCGGCCGTCTCGTTCTCCTGCCGCACGGCGGCGTTGGCCGCCTTGGCCTCCTCCACCGTGCGTCCGGGCTCGGCAGCGGTCAGTGCCGTCGTGACGGCGAGCAGGACGACGGCGACGCCCGCCTCCGCCAGCACCGACCGGCGAAGCCCCGTACGGCCGGGATCCGCGTTCCGCAGGCGTTTCTCGCGTGTGCTCGCCACCGCCGCCTGCTGGCGGGCGAGCTGAGCGGCGCGCTCGGAACTCTTGTCGGCGGCCTTTCCGGCGCCACCGCCCGCGCTCCCCGCGGACCCGACGGCGGCACGTGCGGCCGCCGGCTCCTTCTCAGCGGCTCCCTCGTCCTCCGCGGCGTCCGTCGTTGCCTCCGCGAGCTGCGCGGTCCACCGGCGGGAAATCCACGCGATCCCGACCAGTACGGCGACCAGGCCGATCTTCACCAGGAGCAGTTGCCCGTACGAGGTGCCGGTCAGCGCCGACCAGGTGCCGACCTGGCGCCACGACTGATAGATCCCGGTCGCGGTCAGTACGAGCACGCTGCCGAACGCGACCCGCGAGAACCGCCGTACGGCGTCGGTCTCGATCTGTGCGTCCACCGGTGCCCGGAGCAGTGCCACGAGCAGTGTCGCCAGGCCGCCCAGCCAGGCGGCGACCGCCAGCAGGTGCAGGATGTCGACGGGCATCGAGATGCCCGTCTGGATGCCCGTCGAGGCGTGTTCGGCCATCGCCCAGCTCGCGGCGAGACCGGCGGAGACCACGCCCCCGCCGATGGCCAGCCCGAAGGTGAGGTCCCGCCGGAAGGAGTCGTCGTTCCCGCCCTCGTCCTCGTCGCCGCCCTCGTCCTTGCTCTCGTCAGCGTCGTCAGCGTCGTCAGCGTCGTCGGCGCCCTCGGAGGCGTCACCGGCCTCGACGGTCCGGCCTCCGACGGCTCCCTCCTCGCTGCCCTCGCTCTCCTTGCTGCTTTCGCTCTCCTCGATCTCCTCGTCCCGGCGGGCATACGCGCCGAACAGCACCGCGATGAACAGTGCCGCCGCGGCGAGCAGCAGCAGGCGGGAGACGAGGGCGGCGCCCGTCTTCGTCTGGAGGACCTGGCCCAGGAGGTCGAGGTCGAAGACGTCGCCGAGCTTGCCGGAGCCGGTGTAGGAGCCGCGCAGCAGCAGCATCGCGAGGGTGGCGGTGGTCAGCGTGAGCCAGCCGCCGACCACCAGCCGCTGCACGGGCCGTACGCCGGCACCGCGCTGCCAGCAGGCCAGCACGAAGGCCGCGCCGCCGACCAGCAGGATGAAGCCGGCGTACGAGAGGTAGCGCGCGAACCCGTAGAGACCGCCGACGACCCCGCCGCCGACCTGTTGCTCGGGTACCGCGACCGTCGTCTTGGAGGGCGCTCCCACGGAGAAGGTGAAGGCACCGGAGACGGGGTGGCTGTCCGCCGAGACGACCTGGTAGGTGACGGTGAAGGTGCCGTCGGGCAGGCCCGAGTGCAGGCCGACCGAGTAGCTGTTGCCGCCCAGTTCGGTGACCTTGCCGGTGTCGGCCTCCTTGCCCTTGGGGTCGTACACGCGCACCGCGCCGTCGGACACCGCGACGTTCTCGGAGAAGGTGAGCGACACCTGGTCCGGTGCGTCCTGGATCACCGATCCCTGCTGAGGGTCGCTGCCGGTCAGCGCGGCGTGCGCGGAGACGGGCACGGCACCGGCGAGCAGCACTCCGACGGCGGCGAACAACAGCAACAGCAACGGCCTCAACCGGCTCACGGTGCTCCCTCCCTCAGCGCCCGCTGGTCGGCTGGTACGTCGCCGACTTCACGGGCATCTCGACCGTGATGGCCTTGGACTTGGTGAAGTTCAACCGAAGGGACACCGTCTCGCCTTCCTTCGGCTTGCGCTTCAGGTTCTCGAACATCAGGTGGTTTCCGCCGCTCTTGAGCACGAGTTCGCCGTCGGCGGGGACCTTCAGGCCCTTGATCTCCTGCATCGACTGCCCGTCCGTCTCGTGCACGGTGACGTCCTGGGCGATGTCGCTGGTGACGGAGGTCAGCTCGTCCGCTGTGCCGCCGTCGTTACGGATGACGAGGAAACCGGCGGCCAGGGAGTCCGTGACGGGCTGCGGCATGTACGCGGACTTCACGGACAGCTTCGCGTCGGAGGCCGAGGAAGAGGAGTCACCGGAACCGCACCCGGCGAGGACGAGCACCGCCGTGGTGACCAGGACGGGGCCGACGAGCCGAGGCCTCACGGGTTCTCGCCCTTGAGCAGCTTCGGCAGGTCCCTCTCGTAGTCCTGCACGGTGGCCTCCTCGTCGTACAGCACATAGCCCCCGTCGGTCTTCGGCGAGAACGCGATGACCTGGGTGCCGTGCTCGGAGACGACCTTGCCGTTCTTGTTCTTGGTCGGCGGGTTGATGGAGATGCCGAGCTTGAGGGCGCCCTTCTGGATGTCGTCGAAGTCGCCGCTCAGGCCGACGATCTCGGGGTCGATGCCCTTGAGCCACTTGCCGAGTTCCGTCGGGGTGTCCCGCTCGGGGTCGGTGGTGACGAAGACCAGCCGGAGGTTCGCCAGATCCGACTTCGGGACCTTCTTCGCCACCTCCTTCTTCGCGACCGCCAGGTTGTTCATGGTCAGCGGGCAGACGTCGGGGCAGTTGGTGTAGCCGAAGTAGATCAGTGTCGGCTTGCCCTCGGTCTCCTCGCGGAGGTCGTACGGCTTGCCGCTCGTGTCGGTGAGGACCAGATCCGGCTTGGTGAACGGCTGGTCGAGGACCGTGTAGGGCTTCTGGGGGCCGGTGTCGGAGACCTCGGCGACCGACGTCGTGGAGCTGTCGCCCGTGCCGCAGGCCGAGAGCCCGAGGACGGCCGCGACCAGCAGGGCTCCGGCCGCGAACGTCTTCTTCTTGTTCGTGCGCATAGGAAAATGTCCAGTTGGTTCGAGCCCCGGCGCGCACGGGGACTGCACGTGCGCGCCGAGGGGGAGGGGCCGGGAAGCCGGAGGCTCAGACGGTCGTGCGCCGGCGGCCGGCCAGCACGCCGTAGGCGACACCCGCGGCGCCGACGACGATGCCGACGACGCCGAGGACGCGGGCGGTGGTGTCGCTCGTGTCGGCGGGCGCGGCGGCGGCGGTCTCCTTCGACGCGGCCTTGGCGTCGTCGGCGTCCTCGGACTCGTCGGAGGCGGTGGAGGCGCCGGAGCCGTGGTGGTCCCCGGAGGCGGCCGAGAGGGCGAGCACGGGGGCCGGGTTGTCGGGCTCCTCCTCGCCGTCCTTGGGCACCTCGATCCAGCGGACGACCTCCTTGTTGGAGTACGTCTGGATCGCCTTGAAGACCAGTTCGTCGGTGTTCTCGGGAAGCTGGCCGATGGAGACCGGGAACTTCTGGAAGAAGCCCGCCTTGATGCCGGCCCCGTCGGCGGTCCACGTGATCTTGGAGACGGCCTCGTCGATCTGCTCGCCGTGCAGCTCGACCGGCTTGGCGAGCTTGGCCTTGGTGACCTTGATGTCCCAGCCCGGGATGGCCTCCGGCTGGGCCGAGGCGAGCGGGTGGTCGGTCGGGAAGTTCACCTCGAGCTTGGTGGTCGTGGCGTCGTCGCGCTCGTTGGGGACCTTGAAGTTGACGGTCGCGTACCCGCCCTTGGCCGCGGTGCCTTCCGCCGCGACGCTGACGTGCGCGAACGCGGGGCCGGACAGGAGGAGGACGGCCGAACCGGCGAGGGCGCCGACGGCGGCGATACGAGAAGCCTTCATGACTGGTGACACTCCACAGTGAGGAGGAAGAAGAGAGGGGACGAGGGGTGCGCGCGCCGCGCGCGGCAGCCGGGGCCGAGCCCGAAGCCCGAAGCCCGAAGCGAGAAGCCAGGGACCGGGAGCTGAGGTGGATGCGGATGCGGCGCGTGTCTCGACGCCGTCGACGACTCCCCTCCCAGGTGTGGAGTGAGCGGGCGTCGTGTCAGGCGGCGAGGGCGAAGGCGGATGCGGCGGCCGGTGGTCCGCGCCGGACGAGCGTGTGCTGGAGGGCGGTCGTCCGCAGGGTCGCGGGCGCCGAGTACCCGGCACGCGGGGCGCGGGGAACGGCCTCCGGCGCGCTCGGGAGCCCGGAGCGCAGGGCCAGCGCCAGCGCGAGCGCGCCGCGCAGGGACCGTACGAGCGGCTCCTGGCCCGACAGGCGGGCCAGGCGGAGCAGTGCGAGGTCGCCGTGGCGGAGCAGCCAGCCGGCGGCCACGGCCGCGAGCACATGGCCGAGCATCATGGGCAGCGACGGCAGGAGGGTGGCGGGGGAGCCCGCCACGGTCGTCATGGTGTCTGCCGGGGCGTGCGCGGCGTGTGTGCCGCCCACCCCGGCCTCGACGAGGATCCGCTGGGCCTGCGCGGGGCTCAGGGCCGCCGCGGTCGTGCCGCACACGAAGCGGGCGGCGCGCTCCACGAGCGCCGCGTCCATGGCCTCCGCGGTCCGTGACGCGGCCGTCGGCCCGTGCTGGCCCAGTCCGAACAGAGCGTGCAGCAGGGTCTGGCCCACCGCCAGGGTCGCCGCGATGCCCGGCAGGGAGCGTTCCCCTCCGGCCAGAGCGGCCGCGACGGCGAAGACGCCGGCGAAGCCGATACCCAGCGTCCACAGCGGGATCGCCGCGCACGAGGCGAGCGCGTGTCCGGCCCCGGCCAGCGCGACGCAGACCGCGGCGAACACCGCGGCTCGTGGAAACCGGAGTTCACCTCCGGCGCGCACGGGGCGCGGGGTGGTCGGCCGGTGGGGGCGGGGGGCAGTCATGGCGGGCCCATCATCGCACCGGGGCGCTCCGCTGGGTTCGGCGGGTTCATGGCGGGAGGTACGGGGGCGAGGGCGGCGGTGTTCAGGTGGGGGTGCGGGCGTGACGGGGGTGGGAGTGGGGTCGCGGCGCGCCAAAAGCCGTGGCCTTGTGTGCACGGAGGGACAGGTGATTCGGAAGGGTTCGGTCCGCATACACCGAATGTGCGGGGGCCGCATCCGCCGTATGGGCGGACAGACAGCGTCCGGGCGATTGCGCGGTGCTCTCGGCGGCAATACGTAACGGTATGTCGAGCCGCGGCCGGGAGGCTGGAGCATGAGCATCTGGTGGTCACTCCATTTGCGGCGTGAGGCTGCGAGCGTGCCGCTCGCCCGGCGGCTGCTGATCGGCACGATGGAGACGGCGGGTGTCGACCCGGACGTCTCCTACGACCTATCCGTCGCCCTCAGCGAGGCCTGCGCCAACGCTGTCGAGCACGGCGGTGGGCTCTCGGCCGGCGCCACCACCGAGGCGTACCGGGTCACCGCCTACCTGGACGGAGAGAAGTGTCGTATCGAGGTCGCGGACTCCGGCCCCGGCTTCCCGCACCGCCACCCCGTCCGCCCGGCCCAGGCCCACACGGACGCCGAGAGCGGCCGCGGGCTCTGTCTCATCCGCGAACTGGCCGACCACGTCCACATCGGCAACAAACCGGGCCACGGCGGCGCGGTCGTCAGCTTCGACAAGATCCTCAAGTGGCGCGAGGACGCCCCGCTGGTGGCCGTGTAGCCACAGCGCGCCGCACGCGGACGCGCCCCCGCAGCCCACGCGCCCCCGCAGCCCACGCGGACGCGCGCCCGTAGCCGCGCGCCCCCGCAGCCGCACGCGCCCCGCGTCAGATCTGATGCGGCTCCAGATCCCGTCCGACGCGCTGCCAGGAACGGACCAGCGTGGTGACCGGGTGGGTTCTGCCCAGCAGATGGGTCAGCCGGTTCACCGCCTTCTCCTGGAGCTGCACGGCCTCCTCCCGGCCGGTGTCCCGCAGGGTGACCGCCAGATTGCCCATGCCGACCAGCACATCGGGGTGGTCGGGGCCGAACCGCCGGCGCAGCCCGTCCACGGCCCGGCGCTCCCAGTGCTCGGCCCTCTCGTGCAGCCCCCGGTCCCCGTAGGTGTTGGCCAGGTTGAGGCCGGCGGACAGGACGGACGGGTGGTCGTCCCCGAGGGTGGCGGCCAGACAGTCGCGGGCGTGACGGCTCAGCTCCTCGGCCGTCTCCGTGTTGCCGAGGGCCCGGTGGTACATGGCGAGGTTGTTGAAGCAGTACATGGTGAACGGGTGTTCGGCGCCGAACGAGTCCCGGTACCCGTCGAGCACCTCCTCGACCTGGCGGACCGCCCGCGCGGGACCGTCCTCGGCATCCGTGGCGTAGTAGTCCGCGGCGAGGTTGAGCCCGCACGCGAGAACCTCCGGGATCGTGCTGCCGTAGCGGTCGTGGTAGCGGGCGTACGTCCTCCAGGTCTCCTCCGTGATCCGCAGCGCCTCGGCGGTACGGCCGGCCTTGCGCAGGGAGACGGCGAGGCTCTTGTCGGCCTGGAGGACCTCGGGCACCCCCGGGTTGAACACCTGCTCGAACCCTTCGCGCACCTCGCGCAGGAACTCGGCGGAGGTCCGGTAGTCGCCGAGGTCGCGCAGGTCGCGCGCGTGGAGCCCCTTGGTGGCGAGGGTGTACGGGTGCGTCGGGCCCAGCAGCGCGGTACGGCGGCGGACCGTGTCCTCGTCGAGCCGGCGCGCGGCCTCGCTGTCACCGGCGAGCCGGAAGTCGATGGCGAGGTTGTTGGCGGCGGACAGCGTCCTCGGATGGTCCTCGCCGAAGACGGCCGCGAAGCCCTGGTGGATCCGTGTGTCCAGCTCCAGGGCCTCCTTGAAGCGGCCCAGCGCCCGGTAGTCGGCGGCGACGCTGCCGGAGGCGATGAGGACGGTGGGATGAGCCTCGCCGAACAGCCGCCGCCTGCCGTCCCGGGTGCTCTCGTCCATGGCGACGGCGGCCTGGTAGTCGCCCTGGGCCC
This sequence comes from Streptomyces sp. NPDC002324, assembly GCF_053593335.1. Classification (NCBI taxonomy): domain Bacteria; kingdom Bacillati; phylum Actinomycetota; class Actinomycetes; order Kitasatosporales; family Streptomycetaceae; genus Streptomyces; species Streptomyces sp. NPDC002324. Next base: position 116,033 of record NZ_JBSFCF010000013.1, on the reverse strand, counting down.
GCAGGACGTTCGCGAGCTGGAAGCGCAGGTTGAGGATCTGCTCGTCGTCCCGGTCCCCGAACGCCTCGGTCCACAGCTCGTGCAGCTGGGTGGCCTGGGTTCGCGCGGCCTGCAGTTCGCCGCGCCTGTTCAGGTAGCGGACGCGGTCCACCATCAGCTGGCGCGGCTCGTCCTTGGTGCAGGAACGGATGTTCGATGGGGTCAGATGGGGCCAGATCACCTCAAGGCCGGGCCACTGCGCGGGATCGTCCACGGCACCCTCGCTGGGCCGCGCGGCGGCGAGGATGCGGTGCACCTCGTGCATGGTCTGCACATGCTGCTCGTCGTCCAGGCTGTCCCGCACCGCCGCCTGCACCAGCCGGTGCACCTGGATGGAGTTGTCGGCCGAGTCGACCTTGGCGAGCGCGAGACGGTTCAGGGCCTGGGTGACGCGGCCGAGCATGTAGCGCGCCCGCAGGTCCCGGTCGTACGGCAGGAGCGCGTCGATCATCGCGTCGCTGCTGATCAGGGACATCGAGATGGGCTCGGCGGCGAAGAAGGCGCACAGTTCCAGGAGCCGGGCGGCGGCCGGTGACTCCTCGCGCAGCCGGGCGATGGAGATGTTCCAGGTGGCGCCCACGGAGGACGGGTACTCGACCGCGTCCACGGCCTCCTGCACGGACAGCACCCGTGTGGACTGCTCCCTCAGCTGCTCGATGTACTCCTGCACCGGGGTGGCCGTCGTCTCCAGCCAGGCCGCCGCCACCTCCACGGCGAGCGGCAGGTCGCCCAGCGCGTCGGCGACCCGGTCCGCGTCGTCCTCGCGCAGTCCCGGGACCCGGCGGCACAGGTGCTCCACGCTCTCCTCACGGGTGAAGACCTCCATCTCCAGCGACTGGACCGCGGTCGACGCGGGCCGGGCCCGGGTGGTGACCAGGACATGGCCGTAGACGTGGTCGGGCAGGGGCCCGGAACGCTCCGGGAAGAGGTGCAGAGCCTTGTCCAGGTCGGGGACGTTGTCGAAGATCAGCAGCCACCGCTCGCACGGGTCCCCCTGCCGGAGCGCGGCCATGGCCGCCTCGGCCGCCTCCGCCACGTCGTCACCCACGGGCAGGTCCAGCTCCTGGGCGAGCGCGGCCACCTTCGGCAGGACCAGGTCCGGCTGTTCGGCGTCGATCCACCACACCAGGTCGTAGTCCGCCTTGAACCGGTGCGCGTACTCGCGGGCCAGCTGGGACTTGCCCACCCCGCCCAGACCGTGCAACACCTGCGGCAGCCGCTGGCCGGAGCGGCCGCTGACCAGGCGCTCACGCAGCCGGTCCAGGATCGGCGAGCGACCGGTGAACCACGGGTAGCGGGGCTGGACGTTGGAGATCCGCGTGCCGGTGTTGGGGAAGCGCGCGGCGCCGCCGGGGGGCCCCGGCAGGATGTCCGGGTGGTCGAGGCCGGTCAGGAGCGTGGTGTACGCCCGCTCCTCGTCCAGCCGGGTCAGGTCGATGGCGCCCCGGCCGGAGTGCGGCAGGCTGAGCCGGACGTCGTCGACCCGCACCGCCACCGGCCGGTTCCGGGGCTTGCGCCCCCCGGCGCGTACCGCGTCGTCCCACGCCCTGCGGGCCCGCCGGGAGTTGAGGAAGGCGGGGGAGACCACGGCGAGCAGCCGTTCCGAGTCGTCGTCCGTGTCCGGGTGCACGGCACCGGTCCCCGTGCGGTCGTCGTCCCCGGGGAGCCCGCCGGCGTCCTGCGGCAGCTCCCGGACGTCCATGGGCACCACCTCGAAGCCCGCGTCCCGCAGCACCGACTCCAGCCAGTCCACCCACATCCGGTCCTCGGAGACGTAGTACAGCACCAGCCGGGAGACGGGCAGCGGCCGCCGCCGGGTGTAGGCGGCCTTGTACCGGGCCCGCTTCTCCTCGCCGATCAGGGGCAGCCGGGTGACCCGGCCCTCGGTGATGACGGAGGTGACCCGTTCGCAGGCGCTCAGCATGGAGTTGGCCGTCTTCGGCGGGTCGCCGAAGGCCGCGAGGATCTCCTCGTAGGCGTAGTACGGCTGGTAGAGGACCTCCATCGACGACCAGTAGTCGGTGAGCCGCTCGCCGTCCAGGCCGGCCGGGAGCCCGGCGAAGCGCTCGCGGGCCAGGGCCCGTCCCGCGTCGAGCTTGTCCTTCTCCCCGAGGTCGATGCGCATGGCGAGGGGCAGGATGCGGATGCCCTTGTGGCCGAACCGCTCCCGGACGCTCTGCGCGACGGCGGCGGCGCCCTCGATGCTCTGGCCGCTGAGGGTGTAGCAGACGACGAGGGTGTGGGGCATCTGCACGGTGCAGACGTCGGCGAGGTCGCTGAGGCCGGTACGGCTGTCGATCAGGGTGTAGTCGTAGTGGCGCCGCATGTCCGCGCGCATCGCCTCGAAGAACCGGCCGCCGCCGTAACTGGCGTAGAACAGCTCCCAGTCCATGTTGCCGATCATCGGATAGTCGTCGTGCCGGCGGCCGGCGGACAGGAAGTCCAGGCTGCCGCCCTCGGGGAACGACCAGTCCAGCGTCAGCGCGTGCGGCCGGACCCGGGCGTAGCGGCGGTGCCAGTCCGGGGCGCGGCCGGGCAGGTCGCGCAGTGCCTCGCGGCGGTAGTCGCCGATGAGGTTGCTCAGTCCGGGGGTCGCCCGGAGCAGCGCGGGGTTGAGGAAGGGGTGGAAGAACTTGTGCAGGCCGGGGGCCTCCAGGTCCCAGTCGACGGCCAGGACGCGGTGTCCGCCCGCGGCCAGGATCCACGCCACGTTCGCGAGCGTCATCGTTCGCCCGGTGCCGCCCTTGTACGAGTAGAACGTGATCACCGTGCCGTTGCGGTTCTCCGTCATGGCCTGCCGTCCTCCGCCCTGTCCGACCCGCCCCGCCCTTGCCGTGCTCCCGTGCTCCCTGCTCCCGTACGTCCCGGTGGCCCCGGGCGCTAGCCGCCCAGGTCCGCCGGGCCCCGCAGGCGCGGGGGCGCGATACGGGGTCCCGCCGGCGGATAGGTCCGCGCGTGTGCTTCGTAGGAGGCGACGGCCTGTTTCACGGCCGTCTGCAGTTCGTTGCCGAAGGCGTCCAGGGTGCGGATGCCGCCGTTGAGGGTGCGGTGCCCGCTGCCCTCCGTCATGCGTGCGGCCAGCGCCTTCTCGGTGAGTGCCGTCAGCCTCTTCTCCCGGCCCGGACCGGCGTCGTCCTCGCACCTGGGGATCATCACGCTGATCCACGGCCGCTGTTCCTCGCACAGCCGGTCCAGCAGTTCCCGGCCCCTGGCGGAGCCCAGCGCCCACCGGTCGAGCAGCAGCAGTCCGGGCGCCCGGGGCGGGCCGGGCCCGAGCAGCCGGTCGGCGTCCTTCTCGAAGTCCCCGATGTTCACCTTGTAGTCCATGGTGCGCACCAGGTCGGCCGCGTGTTCGCCGAGCGGCCGGGCCGACGCCGGGTGGTACGGGTTCCAGTCGCGCGGCAGCGGGCCGTAGCAGTCGGGTTCACGGCCCGGGGGCAGGTCGGAGCGGGTGCACGCGAGGACCGTGATGTCGAACTCCGGGGGGTGCCCCGAGGCGCCGAACGCGCTGGGCAGCGACTCGTACTCGTCGTACGTCTGCCCCTCGTCCAGCTCGGTGACCTTGGCCACGTGCACGATCTGTTTGGCCAGCCGGTACAAGGCCCGCTCGTACTCGTCGCGCAGGTACCGGAGTTTGGTCAGCCCGTAGAACCCCTCCTCCGCGTAGTCCTGGCCGAAGGACACATGGTTGAACTGCAGGTCCTTCGCCGCGTGCGGCAGTTGTACGGGTTCCACGGGCACCCATAACGCGGGGATGATCGCGTGCTCCCGGGCGGCCCCGCCGCGTGCCCGGTGGCTGATCTGCCGCTGGGAGAAGGCCCACCACTCCCGGCCGCACTGCTCGCTGATGAAGTACCGCGGCGAGTACAGCGGCACGAACACCTTGCAGCGCGCGAGGTTCTCCGACAGTTCGTCCGTCCAGCGGGTGCCGACCGCCATGCCCTGGTCCAGGAACCCGGCGCGTGCGCCGCGCGGCAGATCGGTCATCTGCATGATGTGGGCGCACAGCCCGTCGTACAACTTCTTCACCCAGATGTTCGGATCGGTGTCACCGGTGTCGTTGCGCGGGGTGTGCGCATAACTCAGGAAGAAATAAGGGCTTCCGCCCCCGTTGGCCGCATCTCCTCGCACCCGTGCCCCCCGATGCCCGGTGACTTTCCTCAGTGTAGGAAGGGGGCAGGGTCACGTGGAATATGACGAACGGGCCCAATGTCCCCGCTCCGGCCGCGGATTGCGCGACCCTCGAACACATAAGCGGAAGCAGGGACCACTCCACTCCCCCTACGGCAGAACGGCCCGCCGGTGCTCTTCCGCCACCTGCCGGGCCGCCCGCCGGGCGCCCGCGCTCACCTCGTCCGCCGGCAGCGCCCGCCGGAGCCCCGCGACGAACCGTTCCCCGGCCTCCGTCAGCGCTCCCGACCCCGCCAGGGTCTCCACCGCCTCCGCCGTCTGGTCCCGCCACCGGGAGAACTGGGTCTCGGCCCGGCACTCATCCCCGCTCCGCCACCGGGCCAGCCAGAAGTCGACCACCGCGAGATGGGCGTACGTCCCTTGCAGTAGCCCCTCCAAGGGGCGCGGGTCGGGGCGCCAGGGCGCGTAGAACAGCGTGTCGCACGCCGGGTCGTACAGGTCCGCCAGGTCCAGGACCGCGCCCAGCTTCACATGCTGGAACTCGTGGACGAGGAGCAGCGCCAGCGTCTCGGGCTCGGCGGGGCGTGCGATGGCCACGGCACCGAAGGCGTCACGGGCCGCCGAGCTGATGTCGGCGCCCTCGGCGGAGGGCAGGAGCGGGGTGATCACCCGGAGCCCCGCGGCGATCCCCGGTGCGTAGCGGGGCAGTTCGCGGCGGATCCAGGCCCAGGCCCGGGTGAGGTCGGCCCGCCACGCCTCGGCCTCCCCCTCGGTGAGCCGGGGGTGCGCCGGATGCCCGTGGCAGGCTCGCCAGGGGTCGGTGTCCTCCAGGGTCACGGACCAGCCGTCCAGCTCGAACCGCCGGCTCCCCCGCCAGGCGGGGTCCCCGGGCTCGTCGCGGGTCACGGTGTACGTCCGGTCGTCCGCGTGGACCGTGAAGCCGTCGGCGCCCGCGCGCACCACGGCGCGCCCGGCGCCCGCCCCCACCGCCAGCGTGCCGAGCGAGGGCAGCCGCAGCAGCCCGTCGTGGACCGGGACGACGACCGCCGCCGGGCGCCCGGCGCGCACCGCGGCGGCGGCGGCGATCTCCGCGATCCCGCGGGTGGCCGTCCCGGCCGTCTCGCTGCCGCCCCCGGCCGGTTCCGCCGGTGCCGTCCCTCCCGCCTCTCCGGCCTTCCCCGCCGCCGGTCGCGGCTGCGGACGGACCCCGAGGGAGCTGAGCGCCCAGGGCCGTACATAGGGGTGGGTCAGGACCGAGTCCACGGCCTCGGGGGCCGCGCTGTCGAGGGCGGTCAGTGTCTCCCACGCCTCCTCCGCGCCCTCGGCGTCCTCGCCCGCCGGGGTGCGCGTCGTCGTGTGCCGCACATGGCCCAGCAGCTCGCGGACCAGGGCGAGTTGGTGGCGGCCCAGCAGGTCCACGGTCGTGTCCGAACCGCACCCCGTGGCCAGCTCGTCCAAGTGGTCCTCGGTGAGCGCGGGTTGTACGGACTGGTCGGTCATGTGACGGTCCCGGAGGTCGGTGATGAGGGACAGCAGGTCGGAGCAGTACACGGAGGGGTTGCCGAATCCGCTGCCGCCGGACCGGTAGCGATGGGCGTACAGCCCCCCGCCGCAGGAGCGCACCACCGGACAGGAACGGCACTGCGCGGCCAGCCCGTCGAGGCCCTGCTGCCGGGCCACGATCCCGGGATGCGCGGCGACCTCGTCCAGGGAGTGGGCGAACACGTCCAGGCCGGTGGCGGGGGCCCCGGCGTGGGCGGTCTTCAGGGAGTCGGCCTGTTCGAAGGTCCCGTCGGTCTCGATCACGGCGAGGTCGGCCGGGTCCAGCCCCAGCGACTCGGTCAGGCTGCTCTCGCCGCGCAGGGTCCGCAGGACCGAGTCGAACACCCGGACCTCCATGGGCCGTCCGGTCTCGGTCCAGCGGTCGTGGACGGCCAGCAGCCAGCGCGCGTACGCGGTGCCGTCGACGTCGTCCCCGGGACGCGGCGGGGGTTCGTCCCAGGTGGCGTGTGGGAGGAGGAAGTCGACGCGGGGTGGGGCGAGTCCGGCCAGCGCGTCGTGGACGGCGACCGGGTCGTTGCGCAGGTCGATGGTGCACAGCAGACCCGCGAAGAGGTGGCGGTAGCGGGGAAGGCCGAGCAGGGCGACGGCCCTGAGGACCCGGTCGTGGCTGCTGCGTCCGTCGGCGTAGCGCCGGTGCAGGTCGTTCGCGGCGCGGTCGCCGTCCAGCGAGACCCCGACCTTGATGCCGAACTCGTCGAACAGATCCAGGAACCGCTCGTCGAGCGTGACGGCGTTGGTGTGGATCCGCAGATCCAGCTCGCACACGCCGTCGAGGGCGGCGCGCAGTTCCACGGCGGCCGCGCGCAGCCGGGTGCGGCCCGCGAGAAGGGGCTCACCGCCGTGCAGCACCACGTGCACGGCGGCGAGCCCATGGGTCTTCGCGTGCTCGGCGACGCGTTCCGCCGTGGCGCGCAGGACGAGGTCCGACATCACCCGGGGCCGGCCGCGCCAGCTCTGGTCCGCGTGCTCGTACACGTAGCAGTGGTCGCACGCGAGATCGCAGCGACTGTGCATCTTCAGCACGAACTGGCGCAGGGGCAGGAGCGGTCGGCCCATGACGGTCACAGGGATCGGCCGGATTCGGGCGGTGTCAGACGGAGGACTGGAAGGCCGCGACCGCGACCCGTCCCGGACCGGTCCGTTCGACGCCGTTCGACACGGCACGGGTCAGAGCGGGCGACAGCGCGCCCCCGCTCCGCGCCGCCAACTGCACCAAGGACACCCGCTCCGGACCGACGGCGGCCGTGGATCCTGACTCTGCGGCCGTGGGGTCGAGGGATGCGTTCATGGGGACCTCATCAATCTGTGCGTGGAAACCGACGGAGTTGCGGTCTTGCGGCTCGATGAAGCGGTTGCCGACAGGAATTTCTCACTCAAGGGTCGGCCGCAGAAGAAGTTAGCGGCCGACCGGGCCGACGGCGCCGAATATTCGGTCAGCTGCTGGTCGCGACCAGAACATAGCCGACACCGGGGAGTGCTTCGAACGGCAACACAAGCCTCGTCCGTATGCGGGACGGCAAACGTGAGAACCGTCTCATCCACCGGCTTCCGGCTTCCGGGTTCCGGCTCCCGGCGCGGTCGGGCGGAGGAGAGACCCCGTTCCGGCGCCAGGGGCGGACCGCCGCGCACTCTCAGCCATCGCACAGCCGGACCTCAGCCCCCTGACGGAGTGCGCCCCTAACTTCACTGCCATGACGGGAAACCACGCAGCGGGAAACCACACGAGCAGAACGATCACGAGGCGCCGTGCCCTCGCGGTGACCGGAGGGACGGTCGCCGCCGGCGGGCTGGTGGTCTCCGGGTATCAGTCGGCGTTCGCGGACGGGAACACCAGCAGCGTAGAGGCGTCCGGGACGAGCACCGACAGCGCGTGCATGACGCTGATGTCGAGCGTCACCGAGGGGCCCTACTATCTGGACGGCGCCCTCGTCCGCAAGGACATCACCGAAGGCAAGAGCGGTGTTCCCTTGACGCTGCGCCTCACCGTGGTGGACGCCACCGACGGCTGCACCCCGGTCCCCGGCGCGGCCGTGGAGATCTGGCACTGCGACGCCTGGGGCTACTACTCCGGCTACACCACCGCGAATCCCGGCGGTTCGGCACCCGCCGAGAGCGAGGACGGTTCGACCGCCGACGACGCCACGTACCTTCGCGGATATCAGATCGCCAACGCGAACGGGGTCGTCAAGTTCGAGACCATCTTCCCCGGCTGGTACACCCCGCGCACCTGCCACATCCATGTGAAGGTGCACACCGGCGGCGAGAAGGAGGACGGCACCTACGAGGGCGGCAAGGTCAACTTCACGGGCCAGTTCTTCTTCGACGACGAGATCGCCCAGGAGGTCTTCACGCTGGAGCCGTACTCCCGGCACAGCGGCAGCTACGCCACACTCGACGACGACATGGTCTACGACGGCGGCGGCGCCACCAGCGGCCTGCTCACCCTCAAGGCCGTCAAGAAGGCGAACCCGGCCCGCGGTTACCGGGGCTCCCTCACCCTCGGCATCGACCCCGACGCCGAGAACACCGGTGCCGGCGGCGGTGGCGGCGAGGGCGGTACGCCCCCGTCGGGCGAGCCCCCGGCGGACGCCCCGACCGACGACGCCACCGGCTCCACGTCGGCCTCGTAGGGGTGCGCCCATGAGCAGTCGTGAGGACGAGACGCTGGCGCGGGCCGCGGTGGCCGCGCTCACCCGGCAGTTGGAACTGACCCCCAAGCCCGGCCTGCCCGACCCGCGCGATCTCGGCGCCCGCGCGACCCGGCAGGACCACCGTGCCCTGCGCTGGTCGGCGAAGGCACTGCTGCCCGGCTTCGCGGCGATGGCGGCCTGTGCCCGGCGCAACGGTGCCCCCACCCCCGGACTCCGGGCCGAACTCGGTGCGATCGGGCGCTGCACCGAGCACTCGATGCAACGCGCCGGCGGCGGGCATCGCGGTGCCACCTGGGTGCTGGGTCTGCTGGTCGCCGCGGCCGCCCTGGAGCCCGGCGCCCGGGGGCGCGAACTGGCCGCCATCGCCAAGAAGATCGCCGCCCACCCCGACCGCCGGGCACCCGGACGCCCCTCGCGGGGGTCGTCGGTCTCCGCCAAGTACGGGGCCGCGGGCGCCCGGGGCGAGGCCCGGGCGGGTTTTCCCCATGTACGGCGGGCGTTGGACGTCCTGGCCGGGGCACGCGTCGCGGGGACGCGGGAGGGGGATGCCCGCCTCGACGCGCTTCTCACGGTGATGTCCACGCTGCAGGACACCGAACTGCTGTACACCGCCGGGCCGCACGGGCTGCGGCGGGTGCAGGCCGGGGCGCGGGCGGTGGTCGAGGCGGGGGGTACGGCGACGGGCGCGGGGCGGGAGGCGCTGATGGCGCTCGACACGGATCTCCGGGAGCGGGGGTGGAGTCCCCGCGGGAGTGCGTCGCTGCTGGCGGGCGCGTTGTTCGTGGACGCGCTGCCTGTCGCTGCCGCGAGGGTGGCCGCATAGCGTTCCTCGCCCCCGCCGCCCCTACCCGTCCCTCCCCCAGGGGTTGCGCCCCTTCGACCCCCATCCGCGGGTCCGGTGGGGGCGGGTCGCGCAGTTCCCCGCGCCCCTGAAAAGCAGGGGCTGCGCCCACTGCTTTTCAGGCCCGACACCGCCGCGCTGTCAGGGCTGCGGGAGCCTGGGCTTACAGGGGCGCGGGGAACTGCGCGACCAGCCCCCACTCACCCGCGGACGGACAAGAGACGAACAACCGGCCCCTCAGTCCCGCGAACCCCGCAGCGAAGCCATCCACAGCTCAACCTCAGCGGAGCGTCGCGGCAGACCCGCGGACAGGTTGCGGTTGCCGTCCTCCGTCACCAGGATGTCGTCCTCGATCCGGACGCCGATGCCCCGGTACTCCTCGGGGACGGTGAGGTCGTCCGCCTGGAAGTACAGGCCGGGCTCGACCGTCAGCACCATCCCCGGCTCCAACGTCCCGTCGACGTAGGACTCGACGCGCGCGGCGGCGCAGTCGTGGACGTCCATGCCGAGCATGTGACCCGTGCCGTGCAGGGTCCAGCGACGCTGGAGGCCCAGCTCCAGGACCCGCTCGACGGGCCCCTCGACGAGCCCCCACTCGACCAGCCGTTCGGTGAGAACGTGCTGCGCGGCGTCATGGAAGTCGCGGTACTTGCCGCCGGGCCGCACGGCGGCGATACCGGCCTCCTGCGCGTCGAAGACGGCGTCGTAGATCTTCTTCTGGACCTCGCTGAAGGTGCCGTTGACCGGCAGGGTGCGCGTGACGTCGGCCGTGTAGTACGTGTGCGTCTCGACGCCCGCGTCCAGCAGGAGCAGGTCGCCGGAGCGGACCGGACCGTCGTTGCGGACCCAGTGCAGCGTCGTGGCGTGGGGGCCGGAGGCGCAGATGGAGCCGTAGCCGACATCGTTGCCCTCGACCCGGGCGCGCAGGAAGAACGTCCCCTCGATGTAGCGCTCCGAGGTCGCCTCGGCCCTGTCCAGCACGCGGACGACGTCCTCGAACCCGCGCACGGTCGAGTCGACGGCCTTCTGCAGCTCGCCGATCTCGAACGCGTCCTTGACCAGCCGTGCCTCGGAGAGGAAGACCCGCAGCTCGTCGTCACGCTCGGCGGTGACCTTGTCGTGCAGCGCCGCCTCGATGCCGGCGTCGTACCCGCGTACGACCCGCACCGGCCCGGTGGCCTCGCGCAGCTTGCCGGCGAGTTCGCGGACGTCGGCGGCGGGGATGCCGTACAGCTCGGCCGACTCGGTCAGCGAGTGCCGTCGGCCCACCCACAGCTCGCCCTGGCCGGAGAGCCAGAACTCGCCGTTCTCCCGGTCGGAGCGGGGCAGGAGGTAGATCGTCGCCTCGTGCCCCTCGGCGCCCGTCGGCTCCAGGACCAGGACGCCGTCCTCCGTCTGGTTGCCGGTGAGGTACGCGTACTCGACCGACGCCCGGAAGGGGTACTCGGTGTCGTTCGAGCGGGTCTTGGGGTTGCCCGAGGGGATCACCAGGCGGTCGCCGGGGAAGCGCGCGGAGAGCGCGGCGCGGCGGGCGGCGGTCTCCGCGGCCTGGGCGATCGGCTCCAGACCGTGCAGCTCGGTGTCGGCCCAGCCGGACTTCATGCTCTCGGCCAGCTCGTCGGACACGCCCGGGTACAGGCCGTTCTTGCGCTGCTTGATCGGCTCCTCGGCTTCGGTCGCCTCGGTCTCCGGGGTCACCGGTTCGAGCTCGTCCGCCACGGTCATCCTCCTAGGTACGGCACTGGACCGCGTCCATCGTACGGTCGTGCCGCCGGGGTCCCGGGGCGGCCGGAACGCCTCTCACGAGGGGTCACCGATCCCTTACGGCAAGCAGCCGCGAGGGATCGCCGTCCCGCACCCGAGGAAGGAGCCGGCAGGCCTACTCGAACCGCGCCGCGAGCAGCACCACGTCCTTCGTGCCGTCGGCCGCGTCGAGCCTCTCCGGCAGAACGGTGCGCAGGACGTGGTCGGCGATGGCGCCGGGGTCGGTGCGCAGGGCCCGGGGGACGCAGGCCGCGGCCGCGTGGAGACGGGCGAAGGCCCGGTCGACGGGTTCGCCGGTGCGCTGGAGGAGGCCGTCGGTATAGAGCAGGACGGTTTCTCCTGAATGAGCGGTCAGCTCCACGCTCGGCGCCTCCCAGCAGGCGAGCATGCCGAGCGGCGCCGACAGGGAGGTCTCGACGAACTCGGTGCGCCGTTCGCCGATCACCAGCGGCGGGCTGTGTCCGGCCCCGGCCAGGGTGATCTTGCGCAGGGCGGGTTCCACGTAGGCGAAGAGCGCGGTGGCGGAGCGGGCGGGTTCCGTCAGGCGCAGCAGCAGCTCCAGGTCGGAGAGGACGGCGACGGGGTCCTCGCCCTCCATCACCGCGTACGCCCGCAGGGAGGCACGCAGCCGTCCCATCGCGGCGATCGCGCTGGGCCCCGACCCCGTGACCGAACCGACCGCGAGCCCGAGCGCGGCGTCCGGCAGCGGCAGCGCGTCGTACCAGTCGCCGCCGCCGCGCGGCCCGGTGCGGTGCCGGGCGGCGAGCTGCACGCCGGCGACCCGGGGCAGCCGGGAGGGCAGCAGTTCCTCGGCGATGGTCGCCATGCACGCGCGGGTGCGCTCGACCTCGACGAGCCGGGCCAGATGCTCGGCGGCGTAGCGCGTGTACAGCCCGACGAGGTGGCGCTGCCGCTCGACCGGCTCCGCGGGCTCGTCGTAGAGCCAGACGGCGGCGCCGAGCCGGCCGGCGCTCTCGGTGGACAGCGGGAGCGCGTAGCTCGCCGCGAATCCGAGCCGGGCGGCGACCTCGCGGTGGCGCGGGTCGAGTCCGTCCTCGGCGAACAGGTCGGGCTGGGCGATCTCGCCGTCACCGCCCGGCAGTCCGTCGAGGATGCGGCCGTACGGCAGGGAACTGCGCGGCACGGTCTCGATGTGCCCGAGGTCGGCGCGGCCGAGTCCGAGGCCGACGGTGGTGTCCGGACCGAGTCCGCCGGCCGGTTCCAGGACGAGGAGACCGCGGCGGGCGCCCACCAGGGCGGCGCCGGCGCGCAGGGTCTCCTCCAGCGCGCTGTCGAGTGAGTCCGTGCGGGTCAGGCGTTCGGTGAGTTCGTGCAGCGTCGTGAGGTCCGAGACCCAGCCCGCGAGTCTGTCCTGCAGAACGGCCCCGGGGGCGGTGCCCGGTCCTGTGGCGGGAGGGGCCGATGGGGAACCGGGGGCGACGGGCGCGGGCGCGACAGTGTGTGCGGGGGAGGGAACCGTTGAATCGATTCCAGCCACTTTCGGAGGGTGAGGGGCGTTCATGGTGTCCGGCTTTCCGACCGGTGCGTATTGCTCAAAAGCATCGCAAACCCCCATGTCATTCTGCGCCGCTAGCAGTCTCTCCACATGTACACGCACTCGTGAGGGGATGTCCAGCATTGTCCTGCTGGGATATCTGGTGTCCGTGAGGCGCTGTTGGACACCCGTCAACCTCTTGTCCAGACCTTCGGGAAAAGCAAAGTTGGCTAAAAAGTGTTGTGGTGAACGGTGTATTGAGGTCGACTGGCCTTGTTCAACAGAGCGTCACAGCGGTCGTGATGGGTACGTACTCGGTGAAGGCCAGGGGTGGCGGAGGTCGCCCGGAACCTGGCGACGGACCCGGGCGTCCTATCCACCGACGACCGAGCCCCATCCTCCCGTGGCGGAGGCGGCGAGCACATGCGAGACGGCAAAACGCCAGGCGCCGCCACCCCTACGCCATGCCCATGCTTTTGACAGACGCAAGTCGACGCAAGCGATGGACGCGGACGTAACCGAGCCCGGCCCCCAGGGGTTCCCCTTGTCCGCGACAGGGGTGTGATGCGCCAGCAGGTACGCACAGTGCAGTGAACGACACATGTTGTGATGTGACCCACGGTGTTGCCATGCGTGCAACGGAAAGGACGAGCGCTCATGCGCGAGATCCCCGGAAAGCGACGCAGGCTCCTGTCCAGGCGCAACGGCGGGAGGCCCGAGCTACTTGAGCAGGCCCTGACGTTCGCGACGGAATGGCAGTGGCCCGTACTCCCGGGGGTGGCGCCGGACCCGCAGGGCCGTGCCCGCTGCGGCTGCCCGGACCCGGAGTGCGTGGTGCCCGGTGCTCACCCCTTCGACCCCGGCCTGCTGGCCGCCACCACCGACGAGCGCATGGTCCGCTGGTGGTGGGGCAACCGCCCGACGGCACCGATCGTGCTGGCCACCGGCGGCGCCGCCCCCTGCGCGGTGAGCCTGCCGGCCCCGGCCGCCTCCCGCGCCCTCGCCGCGCTCGACCGCACCGGTATGCGCCTCGGCCCCGTGGTCGCGGCCCCGCACCGCTGGGCGATCCTCGTCGCGCCGTACTCCATGGAGCAGTTGGGCGAACTGCTCTACGCCAAGGACTTCGTGCCCGGTTCGCTGCGCTTCCACAGCGAGGGCGGCTATCTGGCACTGCCCCCCTCCGAGACCGGTCACGGAGCGATCCGCTGGGAGCGGGCCCCGCTGCCCGGTTCGGCCGCGCCCTGGGTGCCCGACGTCGAGGCGGTCGTGGACGCGGTCGTCGACGCCCTCACTCGTACGGGTGTGAGCGCGCCCGAGTTCTGAGCGCGCCCGGCGCGCGCGGGACCGGGTGCCCCCGGTCGGTCGTTATCTTCCGCACATGCAGCGTCTTCCCGGGGGCCGCGGGGCCCCTCCGCGCGGTCGCCACAGCGCTCCCCCGCCCCGGAGCCGTAGAGCACCCGAGCCGGTGCGCGGCGGGCCCGATCCGCACCGGCTCCGCCTGGCGGGACTGACCGCCGCGGTCGCGGTCGCGCTGGGCCTGCCCCTCGCCGCCTCCGCCGGCCCCCTCGGCGACGTACGTACGTCCGACCGCGCCCTCACGTCCGAACGGTCTCCCTCCTCGCACCCGGACCCTGCCGCCGACGGGCCGGCAGGAGCCGCCGAGAAGTCCTCCGGGCACGTCGATCAGAAGGCGGGCGGGTCGGGTGAGCCGGACGGAACGGCGGCGGGCGACGACGTCGGCGATGCCGGGGACGTCGGCGACGTCGTCGCCAAGGACGACACCGCGCCCTCCTCGCGGCCACTGCTCGGCATCGGACTCGCCACGGCCACCCGCTGCGGCCCCGAACTCACCTCCCCCGACGGCATCGAGGCGCAGACGTGCGTCCTCACGCAGGGCGAGCAGACCTGGGCCCGCACGTACTACCGCAACGCCACCGGGCGTGAGCTGAGTTCGGTCCTCAGCATGATGGCGCCCGGCGGTCGCACCGTACGGATGTACTGCGCCGTGGGCGCTCACGACGAGCCCGGGGCGTGCGAGACGCCCAGGGAGCGCACGCGGGGCGCAATGGGGGCGTACACGGCCGTGGCGGAGTTCGCGGCACCGGACGGCGACGGACCGCTGCTGTTGCGCTCAGGCAGCAACTCAGGCCGTTCATAAGGGCGTTGGGGCCGAGCGGGGTCGGTGCGGCGGTGGCGCCCAGGACCCCGGGCAGGACCCGGGAGAGACCCGGGCATGAGAAGACCCGGTTGCTGGCGACGGGGGATGCACCAGCAACCGGGCTAATGAAACCGTAACAAGAGATCGGCGCTTCGCAAATTCGGTCTTGGCTATTCGGACACGAATTTGCTTGTCACGTAGGGGAGTTGTGACAGGAGTCACCACATCTTGAGCGCACTCGGTCAGCTGCCCGTACGGTCGGCGCCGACACGCAGGGTCAACTCAGCGTGACCTGCCGGTTGGTGAGCCCGCCGCGCGCCCGGCGCTCGTCCGGGGTGAGCGGGGACTCGTCGGCCAGGGCGGTGGCGAGCCGCTCGGCGAACTCGGCCGCCGGCTTCTCCACGTCGTCCGCGCCGACCCCGGTGGGCAGGTCCCAGACCGGCACGGTGAGGCCGTGAGCACGGAAGGAACCGACCAGACGGGTGCCCTCGCCGAGGCTGGAACTCCCCGCCGCGTGCAGCCGGGCGAGGGCGTCCAGAAGCCGCTCCTCGGCGTGCGGCATGACCCATCGCAAATGGTTCTTGTCGGGGGTCTCGCACCAGTACGCCGCGTCGACGCCCGCGAGCTTCACAGTCGGGATCGCCGCGGAGTTGGCGCGCTCCAGGGATGCGGTCACCTCCGGGGTCGTGTTCTCCGTGTCCGGGACCCAGAACTCGAAGCCCGTGTGCACAACTGGCTCGAACTCACCTTCGGGGTCCAGCAGGTCCTGCAGACGCGGTCCGTCGGCCGGGGCGCGCCGGCCCTGGACCGGGGTGCCCGGGTCGGCGACGAGGGCACGCTGGAGGGTGTCGGCGAGGTCGCGGCTGATGTCGCCGGACGACGTGTCGTTCTGCAGGCCGAGCAGCACCGAGCCGTCGTCGCGGCGCAGCGCGGGCCACGCCATGGGCAGGACGGTGGCGAGGGTCACCGACGGAACGCCCTCCGGGAGCGCGTCCTTCAGCTTCAGCTCGACGGTGGCGGCGGGCACCAGCTCGCGCAGCGCGATCCAGTCGCCCTCGCCCGGCAGGCCCTCGAAGGGGCGCTGCACCAGCTCGGTCACCGCCTGGGCGGCGGCCCGGCCGTGGCAGGCCTTGTAGCGGCGGCCGCTGCCGCAGGGGCATTGCTCGCGCGCGCCGACAACCGGAACCTGCCCATCGGCGCCTGCGGCGCCGACTCCGCCGGTGCCCTGCGGGCGCTTGGCCTTCGTGTGGGGTCGCTTCTTGGCCATCGTGGGTGTCTCCCGATCACGGCTCGTCTCGTACTGGCGCGAGCCTAGCCGCTCGTACGACGCCCGACGGGACCCTGTGGACAACGCACCGAGTCGTCCCGGAACCGGCGGTTCGGGCCAGGATGTGCACGCCTGCCGCCGACCGCCGGGTCAGTCCAGGTCGTCGAAGGCGTCCACGAAGTCCAGGTCGGGCACGGTGGAGACCGTGGGGGCGACGACGCGGGTGGCGAAGTCGTCCCGGCGGTGGGCGCGGTAGATGTCGTCCTGGACGACGACCCACACCGTGACCTCGCCGCGGGCGTCGTCGCGTACGCCCCAGTCGTCGGCCAGCGCCGTGACGATGTTCAGCCCGCGGCCGCCGTGTGCGGTGACCGAGGGCGTGGACGGAACCGGGCGGGTCGGACCACCGCCGTCCGTCACCTCGACCGTGAGTCGTCCGGTGGGATCCATGCGCCAGGCGCAGCGCACGTCGCCGTCGCCGGCCAGCGCGTCGCCCAGTGGTCTGCCGTGTTTGCAGGCATTGCTGAGCAGTTCGGAAAGGATCAGTAGGGCGTCGTCGATGACCGAATCCGCCACACCACCGTCGCGCAACTGATCGCGCATCCGGTGCCTCGCTTCCCCCACGCCCGCAGGGCCATGGGGTACGGCCATGCTCGACGACGTGGGCACCTCCTGTGCCACCACCAACGCCACCCCCGAGACCTCCTTCGCCCCACGCCACGGTGTGAATGCCCCATTGGACTGGACTGGAAACCGGCCGGAACGCGTGCTCTGACGCACTCACGACGATCGAACACGGACCGAACGCGCCGGTGCACTCCCCGTAGCCGAGTGGCTGAATTTCGTCCCTGATATGCAGACTTGTCCCCGGTCGTGGTCCGGTCGCCTTGGCGGAATTCTTACCTCCGTCAAGCGCCGTGCCGGGGCGGCGACGGCGGCCGGCGTGGTGGTCGCAGGTGTGAACAGCGGCGTGTTCGGGGCTGTCCCGAGCGTGGTGTTGGAAGCTGTCGGAATCGGTGTGTTCGAAGTTGTGGGAGGCCGTGCGCTCGGTGGGGCGGCGGCGGGTGGTTCCGGGGCCGCGGTCAGCGGCTCAGCTGGTGGAGCACCGCGCGGGGGCGGTTGGTGATGATGGCGTCGACGCCCAGCTCGACACAGAGGTCGACGTCCTGGGGCTCGTTCACGGTCCACACGTGCACCTGGTGACCGGCGCTCTTCAGGCGCTCGATGTAGGCGGGGTGGTTGCGCACGATCCGGATCGAGGGGCCCGCGATCCGGACACCGTCCGGCAGGCGTCCGTCGCGCAGGCGGGGGGAGACGAACTGCATCAGATAGACGGTCGGCAGCGTGGGGGACGCGGTGCGCACGCGCTGCAGCGAGCGCGCCGAGAAGCTCATGATCCGTACCGGCGAGTCGGCGGCCGTCTCCGGGGCGTCCAGCCCGAACCGCTTCAGCAGAACCAGCAGCCGCTCCTCGACCTGGCCCGCCCAGCGCGTGGGGTGCTTGGTCTCGATGGCCAGCTCCACCCGGCGTCCCGCGTCGGCCACGAGTTCGAGCAGGCGTTCAAGGGTGAGGACGGAGGTGTCGGCCCGGTCCTCGGGGGTGACCTCCCAGTCGGGGGCCTCGTCGCCGTTCTTCCAGGAACCGAAGTCCAGGGCCGCGAGGTCGGCGAGCTCCAGCGCGGAGACCGCGCCCCGGCCGTTCGACGTACGGTTGACGCGCCGGTCGTGTACACAGACGAGGTGGCCGTCCGCGGTCAGCCGCACATCGCATTCGAGGGCGTCCGCACCGTCCTCGATCGCCTTTTTGTACGCGGCCAGGGTGTGTTCGGGGGCCGCCTCGGAGGCACCCCGGTGGGCGACGACCTGAATCGGGAGCTGTCGTACGTGGGTCACCGCGTCATGGTGCCACCGTGACGGGGTACGCGTGGGGGTGGTGACCGTGGACGACCGGGTTCGTACGCCCAGTACGCGTCATTAGTCTGATAGATCCTATATAAAGGATGGTCCCGGACCCACAGGCACCGCTTATGGTGCCCTGACGGCTCGTGGGAAAAGCTGACCCCATACAAACTTGCGCACGGTCCGACGTGCGACCAAGAACAGTCGACCACCGACGTCGACCGCCGACCAGCCGAAGCCGTGGATCGAGGAGAAAAGCTGTGAGCACCGAGAACGAGGGCACCCCGGTACCCCCGGCCCCGTCCGCACCTCCCGTGCCGGTGGAAACTCCCGCTGCCTCCGCGCCGGCCCCTGCGCACGAGCCGAGCGCGGCCCCGGCGGAGCCCCCCGCCCCGGCGCCGGCTGCCGGAACGGCCGCCGACAACGCGCCGACGACCCAGCTTCCGCCGGTCCCGCCGACGGCCCCGGAGCCGGGAGCGACCGCGGTGCAGCCGGGGGTGCCGCAGCATCCGACGGCCGAGCAGCCGGTGGCACACCAGCCGACGGCGCAGTACCCGACCGCGCAGCAGCAGGCGGCTCATCAGCCGCAGCCCGAACTGGTGTCCGCCGGGGCGCCCGGCTACGCGGCGGCCCCGGGCCAGGGGTACGGCGGAGGTTACGGACAGGCTCCCGGCGGGGCCGGGTCCTCCGCGCCCGACGCCGCCTGGCCCCCTCCGGCACCGCCGGCCGTCCCCGCGTACGCGGACCACGGCGGTGGCGCGTACGCGGACACGGGCGCGGCCTCCGGAGCCGGTGGTGCCGGCGGTCCCGGTGACGGCGGCTGGGGCTCCTCGTGGCAGCAGACGCAGCAGCCCGCCCCCAAGCCGGCGGGTACGAAGCGCGGCGGTCTGATCGCCGCGATCCTCGTGGCCGCGCTGGTCGCGGGCGGTGTCGGCGGTGGCATCGGCTACACGCTGGCCGACCGCAACGACAACTCCACCGGTTCCACGACCGTCTCGGCCTCCCAGAACGGCGGAGACGTCAAGCGCGCCGCCGGTACGGTCGCCGCCGTGGCCTCCTCCGCGCTGCCGAGCACGGTGACCATCGAGGCGTCGAACAGCGACGGCGACGGTGGCACGGGCACCGGCTTCGTCTTCGACAAGGAAGGCCACATCGTCACCAACAACCACGTGGTGGCGGAGGCCGTCGACGGCGGCAAGGTGTCGGCCACCTTCCCGGACGGCAAGAAGTACGCCGCGGAGGTCGTCGGCCACGCGCAGGGCTACGACGTGGCGGTCATCAAGCTGAAGAACGCCCCGTCGAACCTCCAGCCGCTGACGCTCGGCGACTCGGACAAGGTCGCGGTGGGCGACTCGACGATCGCGATCGGTGCGCCCTTCGGTCTCTCCAACACGGTCACGACGGGCATCATCAGCGCCAAGAACCGCCCCGTGGCCTCCAGCGACGGCTCCTCCGGCAGCAAGGCCTCCTACATGAGCGCCCTGCAGACCGACGCGTCGATCAACCCGGGCAACTCCGGTGGCCCCCTCCTCGACGCCCGCGGCAACGTCATCGGCATCAACTCGGCCATCCAGTCCGCCAGCAGCGGCGGCAGCTTCGGCTCCGGCCAGGCGGGCTCCATCGGCCTCGGCTTCGCCATTCCGATCAACCAGGCCAAGAACGTGGCCCAGCAGCTGATCAGGACGGGCAAGCCGGTGTACCCGGTGATCGGTGCCTCGGTCTCCCTGGAGGAAGTCACGGGCGGAGCGAAGATCACGAACTCCGGTGAGGGGGGCGCGGACTCCATCACCGCGAACGGCCCCGCCGACAAGGCCGGCCTCAAGCCCGGCGACGTCATCACCAAGCTCGACGACCACGTCATCGACAGCGGCCCCACCCTCATCGGCGAGATCTGGACCCACCTCCCCGGCGACAAGGTCACCCTCACGTACACCCGCGACGGCAAGACCCGCACGGCGGACGTCACTTTGGGCGAACGCGAGGGCGACAGCTGACCCACCCCGGTCGACAGCTGACCCACCCCGGTCGACGGCCGACCCACCCGCCACCCCCGATCCGGCCCGCCCCTTCCGCGTGCGCGCAGCCTCACCTTGATCAGGCTCTGTCA
Source organism: Streptomyces sp. NPDC002324 (assembly GCF_053593335.1). Classification (NCBI taxonomy): domain Bacteria; kingdom Bacillati; phylum Actinomycetota; class Actinomycetes; order Kitasatosporales; family Streptomycetaceae; genus Streptomyces; species Streptomyces sp. NPDC002324. The sequence continues at coordinate 96,119 of NZ_JBSFCF010000013.1, read as the reverse complement.
AGGTGTGACTCAGTGCGTGTGGACCAGGCGTGGACCGGAGTCCGGCACAAGCGAACCACGTACCCGCTGGTCAGCACCCCCTTGCGGTCTGGAGCACGGACCGTTGCCCAGGACCGCGCGAAGGGGAGTTGGCGGCCTCTACGTACGTGAGGCCGGAAGCGGTGAGACGCGGCAATGAGTGAGGCGGCCTGCCGGAAGTGTGGCTTCCGGCAGACCGCCTCTGCTCGTTGCGAGCTATCGGATCAGAGGAGCGCACCGTCGGTGATCTGAGTGGCTATGCCGTTCTTGACCACGACCTCGGCCTCCACGCCCTTCTTGGCGGCCTTCTCCAGGTCGGCCTCCTCGCAGGGGGCGTCCACCTTCGAGCCGGCGGTGCCGCAGATCTGGCCCCCGCCCAGGATCACGGTGTCCTCGGCGAGGAAGAACGCCTGCTGCTCACCGCCGGAGCCCTGGGCCGCAGGACCGTCGACCAGGTACTTGCCGGGTGCCACGTACCGCACGATGCCGTACCAGGTGCCGCTGACGCCCTTGCCCTTGTCGAGGCCCTCCACGACGGTCTCGCCGGAGTCGGATGTGCTCCCGGAACCGGATGTGCTGCCGGGGGGCGTGTTCCCGGAACCGGACGTGCTGCCGGGGGGCGTGTTTTCGGAGCCGGAGGGGGGCGCGGAGGCACCGCTGACGTCTGTGGCGCCAGACTTGCTCGCCGCCGCAGACGCGTCGGCCTTGCCGGAGGAGCTGTCGGCGTCGTCGCTCTGGTTGCACGCCGTCATCAGCAGGGTGCCGCCCAGGAGCGCGGCGGAGACAAGGAAGGCCTTGCGGCGGTTGCGGATCATGTGTCAGTTCCCCTGCGTGATCGACTGGTTGGGGCTGAGGTGCGGGTGTCCCTCGGCACGTGCTTGATCATTATGAGGGGCCCAGTGTCCGAGTGGATGCCTCGGTCCTCGATCCAAGACGACGCCGTAACGGTCCCGTGACATGGCCAACTCAACTGCACTGCAACGGGGTTGATGCTCCCCACCATCAACATGAGCAAGATCGCTTGACGGAAGCACCACTTCGTCCAGCTCTCCTTCTTGCTTGCCGCGATAGGCGGTGTTTTCGTCTTCTTCGCAGGTCTCATGGCTTGAGCAGTGGAGACCATGGCCGGGACGGGATCGGCCTCCCAGCGTTGATCAGCAGTGCTGGTCCTCGGGAGCGGAGCCAGTGCCGGCGGACCCCGTGTGGACCACACCCCCGAGCACCGCCCGCGCCCGGTACGCTGTACCCGCTCCGTCCCTGGTGGGCGGGGCGTAGGTGGGTTGCCCGAGCGGCCTAAGGGAACGGTCTTGAAAACCGTCGTGGCGCAAGTCACCGTGGGTTCAAATCCCACACCCACCGCCAGATGAAACGGCCCCTGACCAGGCAATTGGTCAGGGGCTGTCGTCGTGCGCGGTTCCCGCTCGGCACCGTGGTTCCCCGTGGCTTCCCGCTGGATCGGGCACGGATGGGGCACGTGCACCTTCCGATCCGTAGCTCTACAGAGATCGGTCGGGGACGGTCATACCGGTAGGTCCGGGGTTTCTGAAGGCGGCTGATGGTCGGGGGCGGTTGCTTGGGTTGCTGTATCTGGTTGCTGTAGGGCTGCCTTAGCTTGGCGGGCGCCGGCGAGGTTGTTGCGGCTGGTGAGGGTGTAGGGGTGGGTGTCGCCCAGGGCCTTCACGTACTGGGCGTGGGTGGTTTCCATCAGTGGGATCGCCCGGCCCAGATCCCCCGCCGTGTAGTAGGCGCCGGCGAGGTTGCCGCGGCTGACGAGGGTGTAGGGATGGGTGTCGCCCAGGGCCTTCACGCACTGGGCGAGGGTGGTTTCCATCAGTGGGATCGCCCGGCCCAGATCCCCCGCCGTGTAGTAGGCGCCGGCGAGGTTGCCGCGGCTGACGAGGGTGCGGGGATGGGTGTCGCCGAGGATCTTCACGCACTGGGCGAGGGTGGTTTCCATCAGTGGGATCGCCCGGCCCAGATCCCCCGCCGTGTAGTAGGCGCCGGCGAGATTGCCGCGGCTGCTGAGGGTGTCGGGATGGGTGTCGCCGAGGATCTTCACGTACTGGGCGTGGGTGGTTTCCATCAGTGGGATCGCCCGGCCCAGATCCCCCGCTGCCTGGTAGGCGCCGGCGAGATTGCTGCGGCTGACGAGGCTCTCGGGGTGGGTGTCGCCGAGGATCTTCACGCGTTGGGCGTGGGTGGTTTCCATCAGTGGGATCGCCCGGCCCAGATCCCCCGCTGCCTGGTAGGCGCCGGCGAGATTGCTGCGGCTGATGAGGGTCTTGGGGTGGGTGTCGCCGAGGATCTTCACGCGTTGGGCGTGGGTGGTTTCCATCAGCGGGATCGCCCGGCCCAGATCCCCCGCTTCCTGGTAGGCGTAGGCGAGGTTGCTGCGGCTGACGAGGGTGTCGGGGTGGGTGTCGCCGAGGATCTTCACGCGTTGGGCGAGGGTGGTTTCCATCAGCAGAATCGCCCGGCCTAGATCCCCCGCTGCCTGGTAGGCGTAGGCGAGATTGCCGCGGCTGGCGAGGGTGTAGGGGTGGGTGTCGCCAAGAACGTCTGTGTATTGGGCGAGGGTCTGTGTGCGCAATGTGATGGTGTGGGCGTCGTGGCCCTGGTGGTACAGGTACTGGGCACCCTGGTAGTAGGTGTCGGCCGTGTCGGCGGAGGGCGCGTTGTCTGGGGGGGTGGTCTCGGCGAGGGCGAGGATATGGGGAAGCAGGCGTTCCCACGCTGCGGTGTCGTCAGGGTGCAAGTCCTGATTTGTACTGGGCAGGGCGTTCCGGACAGCCTGTTCGGCCTCCGCGCGGCCTGGGGCCGTCGGCTTGGTGTCGTCGTTGTGTGGTTGGGCTGGGGTGCGCGTGCGTAGCACTGTCTGGACGAGTCGGTGGACGGTGACGCTCTGCCGGTCGGTGGTGAAGCCGATCATGTTGTAGGCGTGCAGTTCGCCCAGGGCGTTGCTGAGTGCGATGGTGTGGGGTGCGAGGGGTTCAAGGAGTGTTCGGAAGATGTTGTCGGGGGCGAGCCATGCCATGGCTTGTAGGAGGGTGACGGCCAGGGGGTCGCGGTCGGTGATGGCGTTGAGGGTGTGGTCCCAGATCCGGGCGATGGTCTGTTCAGGGGTTGGGGCGTCGCGGTTCTCGTCCAGGACGAGCGCGAGGTGGGCGCGGTAGGTATCGAGGTCGATACCGGTGCGGTGGGCATAGGCACCAGCTTGTTCCAGGGCCAGGGGGAGGTAGCCGAGGTCGTGGGCGAGCCGCTTCGCCGCCTCGCGCTGCTCGCTGTCCACAGTGGCACCCTGAAAGGCGATGGTGCACAACAGGTCGGTCGCTTCGTCCGAAGGCAGCAAGCCCAGAGAGACCACGGGGGCCAGGGCTTGCCAACCGGTCGCGCGGCGGCTGGTGGCGAGGTGGTGCCCCCCGGAAAGCGTGCCCAGGTAGGGGCCGAGGTGTTCGGGGTTCTCAACGTTGTCGAAGATCAGAAGCCAGTCAGGGTGGGCCTGAAGCCAGGTGATCGCCCATGCAGCCCGTTGGTCCGGCTCTAGCTTCTGCGCCGATTGCGGGCACAGTCGCTGAGTGATCCCGGCGAGGCTGGTGAGGATCGACTCCGGGGAGTCGGCGGTGATCCACCACACCAGGGTGTAGTGGCTTCGGTAGCGGGTGGCGTAGTGCAGGGCCAGGGCGCTCTTGCCCACACCTCCCAGTCCGCTGATCGTCTGAGCCGGAGTTCGTTGCGGTTGCACCACGGCTGCCGAGCCGCCGCACGTCAGCGAGTCCCGCAGCGCGGATAGTTCTGCTTCACGGCCGATGAACACCCCCGATGTCGATCTCGGCAGGTAACCGGCCTGTGCGGGTGCTTTTACTTCCAGGGCCGATTCCACAGCGTCTTTGGGCAGGATGACGACCCGCGTGTTGTCGCCGCTGACCGCGACCTGGATGGACTCGGCCCCGATCGGCCTCTCACCGGAGACGTTCACTCGGGTCGGCTCGCCGGGGGCCGGCGCGTTCACTGCTGCGGCGGATGGATCGTGGTGTTGTCGCCGGAAGCCGCGATGCCGATGTGCTGCGCGCCGATCGCGCGGGTCCCCGACACGTTCACCGTCACCCCGCTCTGGGCCGGCAGTAGTGCCGCCACCTCACGGGCCAGCTCGGCATCCTCACGCAGCGCCAGCTTGATCTGACGGCGCAGCAAGGCCGCCGCGTCCGCGTCGTCCGGCTCCGCGGCTGCCTCATCAACCGCCCGCTCCAATGACGCCTGGCCTTCCTCGTCCCGCTGACGCCACACCAGCCGCACAATCCGCTGGCCCAGCCCTGCTGTCTCCTCGACCGCCGCGTCCAGTGCCGCATCCCCGGCCCGATGCAGAATGCCTGCACCATAAGCAGTCACCGCCGCCGACAGGTACGGCCCGGCTTGCTCCATCAACTGCACGATCTCCGCACTCACAGCCCAGCCCCTCCGGAGGTACTCATCACTCCTACCTATGGAGTGACTAAGCGTAGGAAGTCACAACACTCTGTGAGTGCAGAACGCCAAACCATCCATTACGGTTCCAGCCCCACCGCACCAGACCGCCTACGTCATCCGCTTCAGACCCTCAACCGCTCCCAGGCCTACCGACTCCGCACACCCGGCATCCAACCTTGACTGCCCTTCACCTTCCCCCCCATGCGTACCCCCAAAGGCCAGCACTCGGCGACGGCGCCCCCTCCATTCCGGTGCCGGCCGATCCCCCGCCGGAGGCATCGCTCTAGCCTCGCAGTCCCGCGCACGGAGTTCGACTCACGGTCTCGGATCTGCGACCAGCGCGGCCCGGACGGCGGCCGGGCTGGAGCGGGGCAGAGACATAAGCGCAGGCCCGGCCGGGGGCCGGGCCGCGCGCGGGGAGCGGAGCGACCCGCCTTGACGACACCCGGCGGGAAGCCGCTGCGCTACAACCAGTGGCGCAAGGCGTACTTCGACCCCGCCGTCTCGGCGGCCGGGCTCACCGACGTGACACCGCACGACCTTCGGGCCTCACATGGGACGTGGGTCGCCGACCGCTACGGTGTCATGACCGCCGCTCACCGGCTCGGCCACTCGAACGCGAGCGTCACGACTCGGCACTACGCCCGGCCGGTCGCCGGTCGTGATGACCAGGTTGCCGAAGCGGCCGATGCGTGGCTTGGAGGGCAAGAAGGAACCGGCTCTCCCGAAGTCCAAGAACCCCTCTGAGACGCCCTGCACCTGTGACGCCCCTGGCCAGAAGCACGGTCAGGGGCGTTGTGCTGTGCCGCAGCGTCCAATTCACGTCTATGCTCTGCGCATATGCGCCGATACTCTGCGTGCTCATGGGGAAAGTGGTGCGTCTGTACTGGGGATACATGGTGGCTGCTGCCTTGGTCGTTGCCTGGAGCCAGCAATGGTCCTTGCCTGTGATCGTGGCTCTGTCACTCGGCGTCTCGACCTATGCCGCCTTCCAGGTGCCGGTCTGGTGCGGAGCGGTGAACCGAGACGGGCAGACCTACTGCCGCAACAACGCTTATGGCGTGTTGATGGGGTGCTCGAAACGTCAGCACAGGTGGCAGAAGATCAAGATGATCGTTCTGCGCAGCAAGATCGGGAACGTGAGTCGCTCCGTGTTTCCGACGGCGAAAGAGAAGTTCAACGGCGCTCTCGCCGTAGGAGGGTTGTTGTCGGCTGTCGCCGCCGTGATCGTTCCCGCCGTGACTGGCGGCTGAGCGGGCACGACCGAGCGCCTGGGGCACGTAGAGGGCACGGCGGAGACGAGGACGGCTCCGCCGGGGCGCTTGTACCCGTCTGACCTGCGGCGGAGGGACAGGCGTCCATGATTGCCGAAAGGTCTTGAAAACCGTCGTGGCGCGAGTCACCGTGGGTTCAAATCCCACACCCACCGCGTGCGTGAACGGCCCCTGACCAGGTCAATCGGTCGGGGGCCGTTCTCTTGCGCGTACTTCGGCACCACTATGACGAGGCATCCGGGCGTCGGCGCCCGGAGAGTCGGCGCCAGGCCACCAGGACGTTGATCACGAGTAGGGCCGCTCCCGCCAGGGGCCAGCCCACGGATCCGCCACCACGGTAGGTCGCAATGCCCGCCACCAGCGCTGCGACGCCGATCACCGGGCCCATGAGGTCCATGACGGCGTCCAGACGATCCAGGTTCTTCGACAGGTTGGCCACGGCTTGATCGTGGCAGGTCGCCGCTGTAGCCGCACAGAGTTGATAGGGATCCGTCTTCGTCGAGACGGCACCTGCGAGCGCTCGCGGCGGGAAACATTGACGCGTTCGTGCCGGGCCGAGCGGGGCGGGCTGACACGACTGACCTGCTGCCCCGCACGGTCTTGAGTCGTGGTGGCGGCCACGAGATGCGGGGGCAGGGTGGGGCGCTGATTCTGGAGGGGACCGTGTGAATCGCGGAAGGAGTCGCCATGTCTGTGATGGACAAGCTCAAGCACATGCTGAAGGGACACGAGGAGCAGGCCGGGAAGGGTGTCGACAAGGGTGGTGACTACGTCGACGGCCGGACGCAGGGGAAGTACAGCGGCCAGGTCGACTCCGCGCAGGAAAGGCTCAGGCAGCAGATGGGTTCGGAGCAGACCGGGCAGGGCGATGCCGGACGAGAGGAACCGCCCCGGTAGGGGGGCCCGGGGCGTAGCCCCCGCGCGACCGAGGGCTACGCGCCCCGCCCCGACATCCGCGCCGCCGAAGCCACCGTCGAGCGGGCCTCCCGTTCCGTGAGGCCCGTGCGTACGGCGGCCTCGACCAGGGCGTTCGTGAGGTCGGGGCCCAGGTTGTTCTCGTTGGCGCGGCAGGCGGCCCAGAAGAGGCGGGTGTTGCGCTGGCCCTCCTGGGCGGTCAGGACGAAGTGGACCAGGCCGTGGCCGTGGTCGGTGGACGCGCCGGCGGGGCCTGTGCGCGGCGGGGGCAGCAGGAGGCGGAGCAGGGCCGGCGGGCAGGGGGCCGGCGGGAGGTGTGAGGTGCCGGGGGCCGTGGCGTAGACGCCGTGGTCGGTGCGGGAGCCGGGGCCCACGAGGTAGCCGCCGGCGCCGCGGATGTCGATGCCGGGGGCGAGCCGGCTCGCGGAGTTGGGGACCACGACGTCGGGCGGGCCGGTGAGCCAGATGTGGCGTCCGCCGCTGGGGGTCAGTACGACGACCGTCTCGGGGATCGTGAAGAGGTGGCGCAGGGCCAGTTCACGCAGGGCCGCAGAGGAGTCCGTACCGGACTTCGTGTCGAGGTCGACGCCGATCAGGTGGTGGGGGTGGAGGCCGCAGGCGATGCCGTAACCGGTTGCCCAGGGGGCGGCGGAGAAGAGTTCGCGGACGCGGCGGGGATCGGTGGAGGCGTCATGCACGCCGTGGCCGAAGCGGCCGCACTCGCCGTGGCAGGGGCGTGGGTGGGGGTCGTCCCGGTGCGGGGAGCGCAGGGCCGGGAGTTTCGAACGGGAGAGGGGGATCACCGCCAGTCCGCGTTCGGCGGCGGAGAGGGCGTGTGCCAGGGCCAGGGTGCCGGCCTGCCGGTCTGTGGTGGCCATGTCTCCATGTTCGTACGTGTGTTCGATAAAGGGAAGAGGGTTCGGGGTGCCCTTTCGGCCGTCGAGGGTGTGTTCGCGGGTTGGCCGGAAACGTGCTGGAACGCTTCGCCCCTTGTCCCGGGCGATCTTGCTGCCGCCTGTCGGGCTCGATATCGCTGAGCTGGGAGTTCCTTGATCTAAAGGGGTTTATCGACTTGTCATCACGCTTCAGGGGGAATGGGAGCTTCCGGGGTGGTTCGCCGGGGATTCGGTGGGCAACTCTTGATGCGCGACGTCGAAGACCAGCACCGAGGCGGTCGGCCAACCGCCCCGGGGCAACCCGTACTTGTGTGTAAGGCCCTGGAGGAAATGCACATGGCAAGCATCCGTACCGCCCGCGTTCTCGCCGCCGTCTCGGCTCTCCCGCTCGCCGCCGCCCTGTTCGCCGGTGTGGCGACGGCCGACAACGGCTCGTTCGCGGACAACGGATCGAACGCCGGCGTGGCGAGCATCGTCGGCAGCGGTGTCGGCCGCGACAACGACGGCAACTCGTCGACCTCGCAGCAGCAGGCGAACGGCTCGGGAGCCTCGAACCAGAACAACACCGCCCAGGTCAACGGCTCCGGCCTCACGGCCATCGAGCAGAAGAACGCCGTCGTCAGCTTCACCGACCTCTGGTGAGCCGGTCGAGGGCGGGCCGGGGCCCGAGGGCGGGCGGATGAGGTCGCCCCGGCCCTGCGGCTCCCGGTCCGACCCTCGGGTGCGGGACGTATGGAACATCTGAGAGATGTAAGACATGTGGGACATGTTCGTGGGGTGCGAGACGCCCGTGCGGCGGTGCTTCGGCGCCGCCGCACAGGCGTTTTCCGGTGCTTCCCCGGGCCGTTCGCGGTCGGATGCCCATGTGCGTGGCGGACCCCGGCGACCTTGACAGGTGCCGCACCAGTTCCTTCAATCTGACGGGTAGTCAGAATTCTTCGGAGGGGGTGGTGGGACGGTGGCGGTGACCGAGGACCTGTCCGTACGGCTCAAGGCCTACGAGGGGCGCGCGGCCGTCCTCGGCGGCCGTGGCAAGGATCCCGTCAACTCGCCGATGATCCGGCACTGGTGCGAGGCCATGGGGGATTCCAACCCCGCGTACACCGGGCCTGACGCCATCGCCCCGCCCACCATGCTGCAGGTGTGGACGATGGGCGGGCTGAGCGGGCACGAGACCCGTTCGGCGGCGTACGACGAACTCCTGGCGCTGCTCGACGACGCCGGGTACACCTCCGTCGTCGCCACCGACTGCGAGCAGGAGTATCTACGGGCGCTGCGGCCGGGGGACGAGATCACGTTCGACTCGGTCGTCGAGTCCGTCTCCGAGCGGAAGACCACCCGGCTCGGCACGGGGTACTTCGTCACGACCCGCATGGACGTGCGGGCCGGTGAGGGGGGCGACGAACTCGTCGGCACCCACCGCTTCCGGATCCTCAAGTACGCGCCGGCCAGGACGCCCGCCGAGCGGGCCCCGGCCGACGCTCACGGTGAGCAGCGCAGGCAGCCCGAGCCCCGGCCCCGGGCCGGGAACGAGCAGTCCCGGGACCAACGGCCCCGGCGCCCCCGACCCGTAGTCAATCGGGACAACGCCGGGTTCTGGGAGGGCGTCGCGCGCCACCGCCTCCTCATCCAGCGCTGCGCCGACTGCGCCACGCTCCGCCTCCCCTGGCTGCCGGGCTGCAACGCGTGCGGTGCGCCCGAGTGGGACACGGTCGAGGCGAGCGGCGACGGCACGGTGTTCTCGTACGTCGTCATGCACCACCCGCCCTTCCCGGCCTTCGACCCGCCCTATGCCGTCGGGCTGATCGAGCTGGCGGAGGGGGTCCGGATCGTCGGCAACGTCATCGGAGTGCCGTACGACAAGGTGCGGATCGGGATGTCCGTACGCCTCGCATTCGCTCGCTACGACGAGGAGTTGGAGTTGCCCGTGTTCCGCGCGGAAGAGGCGGCAGGCGCGGAGGAGACGGCGGAGGAGACAGGGGAAGTGGTGGTGCGGGTATGAGGGTCCGGGCCGGGGACGTGCTGCCGTCGATGGAGATCGAGATCACCCGCACGCTCGTCGTCGCGGGGGCGATCGCCTCGCGCGACTACCAGGATGTGCACCACGACCCCGAGTTGGCGCGGCGGCGCGGGTCGCCGGACGTGTTCATGAACATTCTGACGACGAACGGGCTGGTAGGGCGGTACGTCACCGATCACTTCGGTGCGGCCGTCGTCCTCCGCAAGGTGGCCATCCGGCTCGGTGCGCCCAACTACCCGGGGGACACGATGGTGTTGACCGGCACGGTCGAGGCGACGGACGGCCGTACCGCCACGGTCAGGATCATCGGCGAGAACGGCATCGGCAGACACGTCACCGGAACGGTCACGGTCACGCTTCCCGAAGCAGCGGCCGAGGCGGACGCGCGTACGGATGGCCTGGGCGCCCCCACGACAGGGGAAGTCGGATGAGCGTACGAACCAAGGACCGGCTCGGTGGTCGTGCCGCGGTCGTCGGGATCGGCGCGACCGACTTCTCCAAGGACTCGGGCCGCAGTGAGCTGCGGCTGGCCGTGGAGGCCGTGCGGGCGGCGCTCGACGACGCGGGGCTGGCGCCGGCGGACGTGGACGGGATGGTGACGTTCACGATGGACACGAGTCCGGAGATCACGGTCGCGCAGGCGGCCGGCATCGGCGAGCTGTCCTTCTTCTCGCGCGTCCACTACGGGGGCGGCGCCGCGTGCGCGACCGTCCAGCAGGCGGCGCTCGCGGTCGCGACGGGCGTGGCGGAGGTCGTGGTCTGCTACCGGGCGTTCAACGAGCGCTCGGGGCGGCGGTTCGGGGCGGGCGTACGGCACCGGGAGCCATCGGCGGAGGGCGTGGCGCTCGGCTGGACGCTCCCGTTCGGGCTGCTCACGCCCGCCTCCTGGGTCGCGATGGCGGCGCAGCGCTACCTGTACGCGTACGGGCTGACCCCCGAGGCGTTCGGACATGTCGCCGTCGTCGACCGGAAGTACGCGGCGACGAACCCGGCGGCGTACTTCCACGGCCGCCCCATCACCCTCGACGAGCACGCGGCCTCGCGCTGGATCGCCGAGCCGCTGCGGCTGCTGGACTGCTGCCAGGAGACGGACGGCGGCCAGGCGCTCGTCGTGACCTCGGTGGAGCGCGCGCGGGATCTGCCGAAGCCGCCCGCCGTGGTCGTGGCGGCGGCGCAGGGGGCGGGCCGGGCGCAGCAGCAGATGACCGGCTTCTACGACGGCGATCTCACCGGGCTGCCGGAGATGGGCGTCGTCGCCCGCCAGCTCCGGCGGACCTCGGGGCTGGGCCCGGACGACATCGACGTGGGCATCCTGTACGACCACTTCACGCCGTTCGTGCTGATGCAGCTGGAGGAGTTCGGGTTCTGCGGGCCGGGGGAGGCGGCGGACTTCGTCGCCGAGGAGCGGCTGCCGATCAACACCCATGGCGGGCAGCTCGGCGAGGCGTATCTGCACGGGATGAACGGCATCGCGGAGGCGGTACGGCAGCTGCGGGGCACCTCCGTGAACCAGGTTGCGGGCGCCGAGCGGGTGCTCGTCACCGCGGGTACCGGGGTGCCGACCTCGGGGTTGGTGCTGGGGACGGACGGGTGAGGGGGCGGGACGTGACGGCTGAGGGGGGTTTCGGGCACCTTGGGGTCCGGTGCCGTACGCCCTGGGCAGGTGGTTCTCAGGGGTACACCCTCAGTACCTGGGGGGTGTTCATCCACCTTCAGTAGGTGGGGTCTGCCCCACTCCTACAACCTGAGGGGGACTCGCCTTCGGGACCTGCGGCCGATCCGCCGGGCACAGCCCGCTCCTAGCGTGGAGCCATGACCACACCCGTCTGCACCAGCGCTTCGAAGGCCGCTGCACCAGTGCCGCGGACCCTGCCGACCCCGGCCCGGTCGACCGCGAGCCGGTCGACCGCCCGATCGACCGCGGTCCGTTCGGCCGTGGCCCGGGCGACCTCGGTCCGGCCGGCTCTGTCGGGTCTGACGAACCTGTCGCTTCCGTCGGCGCACCCGACGTCGCACCCCTCGTCGTCCGCGTCCTACCCGTCGTTCTCGGCGTACGTGAAGGCCCGCCAGCCCGTGCTGCTGCGGACCGCCCGCTCGCTCACCGCGAACCCGTGCGACGCCGAGGACCTGCTGCAGACCGCGCTGGCCAAGACGTACCTCGCCTGGGAGCGCATCGAGGACCACCGGGCCCTCGACGGCTATGTGCGCCGGGCGCTGCTGAACACCCGCACGTCCCAGTGGCGCAAGCGCAAGGTGGACGAGTTCGCGTGCGACGAGATGCCGGAGCCGGAGGGGGTCCAGGCCGCCGACCCGGCCGAGCAGCAGGCGCTGCACGACGCGATGTGGCGGGCGATCATGAAGCTGCCGGCGCGGCAGCGGGCGATGGTGGTCCTCAGGTACTACGAGGACCTGAGCGAGGTACAGACGGCGGAGGTCCTCGGGGTCTCGGTCGGCACCGTGAAGTCGGCGGTCTCGCGTGCGCTGGGCAAGCTGCGTGAGGATCCCGAGCTGGAACCCGTGCGCTGAGTCGTTCGTTGGCCGGTCAGGAACCCGGCCCGAAGACGGACGCGCGCGGCCGTGGACCCGGACGGATCGAACGCGAACTCGGGCTCGCACTCGGGCTCGACCGGTCACTCTGTCTGATCGATCATCTTGCCCCCTAGTGACATACCGCTCGGTATGTGAGCAGAATCAGCGCAACCGTTACCACCGCGTAGGCAGAGCCGCCCCGGGAGGACGCCGTGCTGAGCACCATGCAGGACGTACCGCTGTTGATCTCCAGGATCCTGACCCACGGGCAGGTCATCCACGGGACGTCGCAGGTGATCACCTGGACCGGCGAGGGGGAGCCCGAACGCCGCTCCTACGCCGAGATCGGCGCCCGCACCGCGCAGTTGGCCCACGCCCTGCGCGAGGACCTCGGAGTCGACGGCGACGAGCGCGTCGCGACACTCATGTGGAACAACGCGGAACACGTGGAGGCGTACTTCGCGATCCCCTCCATGGGTGCCGTCCTCCACACCCTCAACCTGCGGCTGCCCCCCGAGCAGCTCGCCTGGATCGTCAACCACGCCGCCGACCGTGTGATCATCGCCAACGGCTCGCTGCTGCCCCTCCTCGCGCCGCTCCTGCCGCACCTCAAGCCGGTGGAGCACGTCGTCGTCGCCGGGCCCGGCGACCGGTCGCTGCTCGCCGGAGCGAGCGTCCAGGTGCACGAGTACGAGGACCTGATCGCCGGCAAGCCGACCACGTACGACTGGCCCGAGCTGGACGAGCGCTCCGCCGCGGCCATGTGTTACACCTCCGGCACGACCGGCGACCCCAAGGGCGTCGTCTACTCCCACCGCTCGATCTACCTGCACTCCATGCAGGTCAACATGGCCCAGTCCATGGGCCTGACGGACGCGGACCTCTCGCTCGTCGTCGTCCCGCAGTTCCATGTCAACGCCTGGGGCCTGCCGCACGCGACGTTCATGACCGGCGTCAACCTGCTGATGCCGGACCGTTTTCTGCAGCCCGGCCCGCTCGCCGACATGATCGAGACGCTGAAGCCGTCGCACGCCGCCGCCGTCCCCACCATCTGGCAGGGCCTGCTCGCGGAGCTGACCGCCCGCCCGCGCGAGGTCTCCTCGCTCAACCAGGTCACCATCGGCGGCTCGGCCTGCCCGCCCGCCCTCATGGAGGCCTTCGACAAGCTGGGCATGCGCGTCTGCCACGCCTGGGGCATGACGGAGACCTCGCCGCTCGGCACGATCGCCCGGCCGCCGGCCCATGTCGAGGCCGACTCGGAGGAGGAGCTCGCGTACCGCCTCACCCAGGGCCGCTTCCCCGCCTCCGTCGAGGCCCGCCTCACCGGCCCCGGCGGCGAACGCCTGCCCTGGGACGGCGAGTCCGCCGGTGAGCTGGAGGTCCGCGGCCCCTGGATCGCGGGCGCGTACTACGGCGGGTCGGGCGCCGAACCCGTACGCCCCGACGACAAGTTCAGCGAGGACGGCTGGCTGAAGACGGGTGACGTCGGCACGATCAGCCCCGACGGCTTCCTCACCCTCACCGACCGTGCCAAGGACGTCATCAAGTCCGGTGGTGAGTGGATCTCCTCCGTCGAGCTGGAGAACGCCCTCATGGCCCACCCGGACGTCGCCGAGGCCGCCGTCGTCGCCGTACCGGACGAGAAGTGGGGCGAACGTCCCCTCGCGACGGTCGTCTTGAAGGAAGGCTCCACCGCCGACTTCGCCGCCCTCCGCTCCTTCCTCGCCGACGAGGGCCACATCGCCAAGTGGCAGCTGCCCGAGCGCTGGACGATCATCGAGTCGGTGCCGAAGACGAGCGTGGGCAAGTTCGACAAGAAGGTGCTCCGCAGGCAGTACGCGGAGGGCTCGCTGGACGTGACGCAGATCTAGAACGCGCTGCTGCGACAGCACTCGTACATACGGCAGGTGGGGCGGTGTTTCACGTGAAACACCGCCCCACCTGTTGCTGTCCGCGGAACCGCTGCCGTACGCGGCCTCAGTTCGTGCCGACTCGTGCCAGCAGGTCCACGATCCTGGTCTGCACCTCGGTGCTCGTCGAGCGTTCCGCCAGGAAGAGGACCGTCTCCCCCGAGGCCAGGCGCGGGAGTTCGGACTGGTCGACGGCGGCGGTGTAGACGACGAGCGGGGTCCGGTTCAACTGGCCGTTCGTCCGCAGCCAGTCGATGATCCCGGCCTGGCGGCGGTGCACCTGCAGCAGGTCCATCACCACCAGGTTGGGCCGCATCTGCGCGGCCAGCGTGACGGCGTCCGCGTCGGACGCGGCCCGCGCGACCTGCATGCCACGCCGTTCCAGCGTCGCGGTGAGGGCGAGCGCGATCTCCGCGTGCTCCTCGATGAGCAGGACACGCGGCGGGTGCTGCTCGGAGTCGCGCGGCGCCAGCGCCTTCAGCAGGATGGCCGGGTCGGCACCGTAGGCCGCCTCACGCGTCGCCTGGCCGAGCCCGGCCGTGACGAGGACGGGGACCTCGGCGGCCACGGCGGCCTGGCGCAGCGACTGCAGTGCCGTACGGGTGATGGGCCCGGTCAGCGGATCGACGAACAGGGCGGCCGGGTAGGCGGCGATCTGCGCGTCCACGTCCTCGCGGGAGTTCACGATCACGGGCCGGTAGCCGCGGTCGCTCAGGGCCTGGTGGGTCGCGGCGTCCGGCGCGGGCCACACCAGCAGCCGTCGCGGGTTGTCCAGCGGCTCCGGCGGCAACTCGTCGTCCATCGGCTGCGGATGCGGCCGGTCGGGAACCTCCACCGCACCGCCGGGTCCGTCGAGCGGCTCGGGACCTTCGTCCGCGTTCTCGTCGGGCGCCCCTATGGCGTACGACCGTCCGGCGCCCTCCGTACGGCCCGTCAGCCGGGACTGCCCGGCCAGGGACGGCTGCGGCGGGAGCGGGACCTGCCCGGCGAGCGAGGGCTGCGCGGGCAGCGGGGCCTGCCCGGCGAGCGACGGCTGCGACACCTGCGCGGCGGCTTGCTGCGGCGGGGCCGTCCGGGCCGGGGGCGGGGTCTGACCGGTGCCGACGCGGAAGCCGGTGCCGTTCGTCGGGGTGGACTGCGGGTGGGGGCGCGCGGCGGTCTCGGGGCGGCCGCCGGTCGGCTGCGGCGGTGTCCCGAGCTTGCGGCGCCGGCCAGAACCACCGGGCTGGTTCGGGGCGGGCGTGGCTCCGGTCCCCGGCTGTGCGCCGGCCTGCGCCTGCGCCTGCGCCTGTGCCTGCGCCTGAGGGCCGCCCTGGCGGGAGAACGGGACGCCTTGGCCGAGCGTCCGCACGCTGATCGCCCGCCCGTGGGTGGAGTTGGGGTCGAGAGGAGCGGCGGCGGGGGCCGGGGCCTGGGCCGCTGCTTTGGCCTGGGCCTGGGGCGGAGCCATGGCTTCGGCGGGCAACGGCTGCGCGGCGCGCGGCTGTTGTACGGCGACCTCCGGCGGCAGCGGGGTACCCGAGGAGGGAGTGGACTGCGGGGGCAGCGGCGCCTGCGGAGCGGCCACGGGGATACCCGCGCCGGAGGTCTCGTGGCGGGCGTCGGGCCAGGACTGGGGCTGGGGCGTGCCGGGGACCGCACCCTGAGCGGGGGCGGCCTGAGCGGGGGCGGCCTGCTGGACACCGGGCCCGCCGGGGGCCGGCACGGGCTGGGCGCCCTGAACCGGCTGCGCACCCGGTACGCCCTGCACGGCCTGGACCCCCTGCACGCCCTGGACCCCGGACACGAGGACCGACTGCCCGAGGACGGCCTGGCCGAGGGCTCCGGCCTGCGCGGGCGCCTGCTGCGGGACCCCGGAGGCCCCTTGCGGTGGGACAACGCCCTGTGCGGCGACGGGCTGTCCGACAGCGGGTTGCCCGGGGGCGACCTGCCCGGCGCCGGCCTGCCCGGTGGCCGCCTGCCCGGCGAGGGCCTGTCCCACGGCCGCCTGGCCCGCGCCCTGAGCGACCCCCTGCGGAGCGACGGGCTGCCCGGCCGCGACCGCGGCGGGGGCGGGCAGCCCGGGAGCGGCGGCGACGGCCTGGCCGGGCACCTGGTGCGGAGCGGCCTGCACGCCCTGGACGGGAACGGGCTGCGGGCCGCCCGGGACGCTCTGGGCGGTGACGGGCTGGGCGGCGGCGGCCACCGCCGCGCCCTGTGCGGGCACCTGCTGGCCCGGGCCTCCCTGCGGGGGGATCCCCTGCGCCGGGGCGCCCTGCACGGGCACCCCTTGCGCGGTCGCCATCATGGCCACGCCGTCGCCCTGCTGGGGAGCGGACTGGCGTACCGCCCGGCGGCGGCCCGTGGGCGCGGGCATCGGGTGCGGCTGCGGAGGTGTGTGGTCGTCGGCTGCGGGGTGCGGCGCGGTGTCATGACGGCCGTCGTCCACGCCACCGGCCGGCATGCCTGCGTGCGGACCCGCGACGGGGACCTGTCCCGCGCCGGGGGCTTGTCCCGTACCGGGTGCCTGTCCCGCGCCCGGGATCTGCGCGGCACCCGGGACCTGTCCCGCACCCGGGATCTGCGCGGCACCCGGGACCTGTCCCGCGCCCGGGACCTGCGCGGCACCCGGGCCCTGCGCGGCACCCGGGACCTGTCCTGTACCCGGGACCTGCGCGGCACCCGGGACCTGGCCGACGACAACGCCCTGACCGGCACCGGGGGCCTGGCCCGCAACGGCCTGCGGGATCTGCTGTCCGACTCCGGCGGCGGGCACCGGCCCTCCGGCGAGGGCGGGCCCGCCAGCGGGCACAACTCCCCCTGCCTGCACGGGCGCCCCTGCCTGCGCGAGTCCTCCGGCGGGAACCGGCCCCCCAGCTGGAACCGCCCCTCCACCAGCGACCGGCTGCCCTTCAGCGGCCGGGACCAGCCCCCCGCCCGAGCCGATCGCCCCCTGGCCACCCTGCACGGGCACGGCGGGGACGGCAGGAGCGACCGGCGAGGCAGGCGCGGCGGTTCCGGCGGGCAGAGGCATGGGCATGGGCATCGGCATGCCGGGCGCACCCGGTCCCGCGGGCGGGGGCACCGGACCGAGCCCGGCCGCCTGCGCGTACTCGGGTCCCCGGTCGGCCTCGGCCGGCGGCAGCGCGAAGACGGCTCGCGGGCCCGGCTCGGGCGCGGCGGCGCGCTCCTCCGCGCTGGCGAGAGCCCGACGACGGCGTCCGGTGGGCTGCTGAGCGCCGCCCTCCTCACCGGAATCGGCGCCGGTGGCGGGGGTGGAACCGGCGTCGGCGGCGCTCGCCTCACCGCCGGGGCTCGTGCCCGGGGGCAGCGCCGCCGGCAAGGCGTTCTGCGCGGCGGCGGGCTCCCGGCGCGCGCGCCGCCCGCCGGGCGCGGGCACACCCTGGGGCGGCACCGTTCCCCCCAGTCCGTTGGCGGTGGCAGCGGCACCCGCCGCGTGCTCGGCCGCCGTGACGACAGCGCCCTCGGCGGCCACGGGCTCGCCCGCGGCCTCGATGGCGAAACCCCGTCCGCGCCGCCGCCCGCTGCCCCCGGCGTCCTCGGCCTCGGCACCCGGCGCGGGCACGAGCCCCTCAGCGCCACCGTCAGCCACACCAGCCGCACCGGCAGCGACCGCCGCCTCCTCCGCCCGGCGCCTGCGCCGACCGGTGGGCGCGACCGCGGCCTCGGGCCCCCGGCCCTCGGGAGCGTCCTCACTCTCCAGGAACGCGTCCACCGACGACCGCCGCGCCCGCCTGCGCCCGCCGCCGCCCGCGGCCTGCTCGGGCAGGGCGACCTCGGCACCGGTGGCGAGGGGAGCGGAGTCGGCCTCGGCGCCCACCACCGCGGGCATCGGGGCGGCGGGCACCGCCCCGGCACCGCCACCGAGCGGCACCTCCAGTACATAGGCGCTGCCGCTCATCCCCGGCACCTCGACCGTCTGGAGCACACCGCCGTGCGCCCGCACGATCCCCTGCACGATCGGCTGGTGCACCGGGTCTCCCCCGGCGTACGGCCCGCGCACCTCGATGCGTACGACCTCGCCGCGCTGCGCGGCCGCCACCACGACGGTGTTGTCCATGTAACCGCCGGCGGACATGGGCGCGTTGCCCGTCGCGTCGACACCGGCGACATCAGCGACGAGGTGCGCGAGCGCGGTCGCGAGCCGCACCTGGTCCACCTCGGCCTCGATGGGCGGCGCGTGCACGGCGAACTGCACCCGTCCCGGCCCGATCAGCTCCACGGCCCCGTCGACACCGGCCGCGACGACCGCGTCCAGCATGACGGCCGTACGGACGAGGCCGTCCTCGCCCGCGTCGATCCGCTGGTAGCCGAGGACGTTGTCGATGAGGGTCGTGATCCGCGAGTACCCGGCGGTCAGGTGGTGCAGCACCTGGTTGGCCTCGGGCCACAGCTGCCCGGCGTCGTCGGCGGCGAGGGTGCCCAGCTCACTGCGGAGCTGGTCGAGCGGGCCGCGCAGGGACGTGCCCAGCACGGCGAGCAGTTGCTCGTGCCGCGCGGCCAGCGCCTCGTACCGGTCCTTCTCGCGCTCCCCGAGCGCCGCGTACCGTTCGTCGCCGGCGGCGAGCTCCTCGGCGTGCTGCTCGCTCAGCTCGGCCAGCTCGGCGGCGTGCTCCTCCCGGACGCCCGCGAGTTCCTCCGCGTGCTCCTTGGCGAGCCGCTCCAGCTCCTCCGCGTGCGTCTCGGCCTCGGAGTCCTTCTCCTCGGCGAGCTTGTCGTACGGCCGCCGGTCGGTGAACGTCATCACGGCACCGACGAGCTGGTCCCCGTCACGCACCGGCGCGGTCGTCAGGTCGACCGACACCTTCTCGCCGTTCTTCGACCACAGCACCTGCCCGCGCACCCGGTGCTTGCGCCCGGACCGCAGGGTGTCCGCGAGCGGCGACTCGCCGTACGGGAAGGGGGCGCCGTCCTCGCGCGAGTGCAGCACGAGCGTGTGCAGCTCGCGTCCGCCGAGGTCACTGGCCCGGTAACCCAGTATCTGGGCGGCCGCCGGGTTGACGAGGACGATCCGGCCGTCCGTGTCGGTGCCGACCACGCCCTCGGACGCGGCCCGCAGGATCATCTCGGTCTGCCGTTGCGAACGCGCGAGTTCGGCCTCGGTGTCGACGGTGCCCGAAAGATCCCGTACGACCAGCATGAGCAGCTCGTCGTTGGCGTAGCCGTAACCGTCGTACGCCTGCTGGCCGTTCTCCAGATTCGCGGATGTGACCTCGACCGGGAACTCGCTGCCGTCGGTCCGGCGGGCGGTCATCCGGGTCGGCTTGGTCCGTCCGGTCGGGTCCATGGTGTCGGGCCGACGCATGGAGCCCGGGATGAGCCGGGAGTCGAACTCGGGGAGGAGGTCCAGCAACCCGCGTCCGACCAACGCGGTCCCGGGGGTCTCGAAGGCCTCCAGCGCGATGGTGTTGGCGTTGACGACGGTCCCATTGGCGTTGACCAGCACCAACGCATCGGGCAGCGCGTCCAGTATGGCTGCGAGGCGAGCAGCGCCTCGGGATGGCCTGCTGCTCACGAGACGCTTCCTCCCTGTTACCGCACCTTGCCGACCGCCGGGCCCGTGGCCATCTTGCCAACCGGCCCGCAACGTGTCACGCGAGGGAGTCTACGGGCAGAGGTTGCGCTCGCGACGCCGGATGAGAGGGAGGTCGCACACCGAACATCTGGAGATGCGGTGACTGTGCGGACGGGGATGCCGTGACCGTGTGTTTTGCCGGAGGACCTTGTCGGCGGCACATATGTACGGGCTGTGCACGCGTGTCGAGCGGGCCGCCCGTGCCGCCCGGCGGGTGGCCGATTCCCTTCCCCGCCTCGCTCCCCGCTTCCCTGTCCTTCCGCCTCCCCTAGGCGCGGAGGTCCGGCAGTACGGGCACCAGCGCGTCCCAGCGGGCGATCTCGCAGCCGTTCCCTCGGTCGAAGCGCGCGTCGACGCGACGCCCGGCCCAGGTTCCGGTGACGTGGGCGGTGGCCGGCCCGCCGTACTGCATCGTGCACATGGTCCCGGACCCGACCGGCGCGAACGGATCCGTCCCCCATGTCGTGCGCCGGTCGAGGCGCCCACACGCCTCGCGCGCCTCCGGGTGGCTGCCCCCCTGGGGATGGCACCGCAGCTCGAACGTCCCGTCCGCCGTGGCGCCGGCATCCCGCACGGTGACGGTCAACCGGTCCTCGGAGCCGACGGCGAGGGTGGGCGCGGGCAGCGACGCCCGTGACACCGCCTCGGCGGCGTACGCGTCCGGCGCCACCGGCGCGAGCGTGCCGGCGGCCGCCGTGGCGAGCGAGGCGGCGGCGCCCAGGAGTAGCCGACCCAGGGCGGCGGGGCGTCCGAGGGACCCGCGGAGAAGGAATGGGCGCGCGACGGAGGCGGAGCGGGGGGCGGAGTCGGGGCCGGGGCCGGAGCCGGGGCGCTCGGCGGAGGGGGCGGCGGGCTTCGGGCGGAGGGTGGGGGGACTCTGCGACATGACCTGACTAACGCCCCGCCCGTCCCACGGTTGCGGCGCCGCCGCGCCCCGTCCCCACCCCTCCCCGGCAGCCCGTCGGACCGCTCCCGACGTGCCGTACGGCTTTGCCCTGCGGCCTCTCCGCCTAGTACCGTGGGAGGCGATTGGTGACAGCCCACCAGGCTGTGTCATCATCTGCACGCACCATTCGCGCTCGCGCGGGTGGTTGTGCTGGAGGCGTCGCCTAGTCCGGTCTATGGCGCCGCACTGCTAATGCGGTTTGGGACTTCAATCCCATCGAGGGTTCAAATCCCTCCGCCTCCGCGCTTGATCACCGAAGCCCCGGTCCACCCGACCGGGGCTTCGTCGTTCCCGCCCTCCGCGCGAAGGCCGTCCCAGAAGGTGTTTTCGCAGCTCACAAGGGGTATGGGAAACGGATTTCACATGGCGACGGCAGTCATGTAATGTTCTTCCTGTCGCCGCGAGCGGGCCGAAAGGGCCGGGACCGGCGGAAAACAAAACAAGCACTCGTAGCTTAACGGATAGAGCATCTGACTACGGATCAGAAGGTTGCAGGTTCGAATCCTGCCGAGTGCACACAGGTGAGAGGCCCCGGAGAGATCCGGGGCCTCTTGCGTTTCGGGGGCGTACAGCAGCGAAGTACAGCAACCGGTGCCCAATGGGCTCGGCCAGCTCGCCGAGAGGGTCCGCGCCATCCGTACGGCTACCGGGGGGTCGTGGCACGTGTGCGGCACGGGAGGGGAACTCATGAAGATCAAGACCGGCAGAGTGGCGCTCATGACCATGGTCCTGGCGGCGCTGGTGGGATGCGGGCGCGGCTCAGCCGAGGGATCAGAGGACTCGACATCTCTGGCTTCAGGTGCACCGTCATCGGCGCAAGCAGGTCTCTCTCCTGAGGATCTGCAGAGTCGATGGTGGACGTGGGCACTGTCGGAACCTGAAGGCACCAACCCGGTCGCTGACGAGGATGGAAGCGATTGTGAGCGCAACCAGCCGCAAGACGTGTGGTTTCTTGCGGGTACCTTCGGCACTCAGGCCGAGCGAACTTGCAGCGTCCCCGAAGGGGTCCCTGTCGCGTTTCCCCTGGTGAACCTGATGGGTGAGCCGGCGGACTGCGCAATCTTCATGAGCACGGCCAAGGGGTCCGCAGTCCTGGACGGCAAGAAGGTCGACTCGGAGACCAGCCGAGGAGAGTCGATCTCTGTGCAGGGCGTCGCCGACAACCCCGTCACAGGCACGGACGAGCGCTTCACGACCACCGGGTGCGGCCTCTGGGTCCAGTTGCCCCCGCTGAAGCCCGGGAAGCACACACTGACGATTCGCGGTCAGGCACAGGACTTCGCCGTCGGTGTGGACTACTCCCTGACCGTGGATGCCGCGTAGGCGAACGACGCGCAGGAGACCCCGAGTTCGGGGTCTCCTGGAGAGCAGGCTGCGGTCATGGAGTGCTCTGGGGGCGCCCCCATGGCTTCGGACGGGTTGCCCAGCGCTGCCCGTACCTCCTCCTCGCTTGCTTCGGCGTAGACCTCCATCGTCATGGCGATCTGCGAGTGACGGAGGATGCGTTGAGCCACCTTGGGGGTGCACCTTCAGAGCCACCAGGAGCGAGCTGCACGTGTGCCGGGTGTTCCGGAGCGGGATCACTCGGAGGCCGGCGCGGCGGGCACGTAGGGCGAACACGTGAGTCAGATTGCCCGGCTCGATCGGCGTTCCGTGCTTCGTGGTGAGGATCAGGCCTGTCGATGGCCGTCAGGGCATCGGTGTGGTCAGCGGGGCGGGGCGGGTCGGTCCCCGAGAACCCTCGATCGCATAGGGCGCCCAAATTTGAACGCGGCGGGCTACCAGTGTGGTGCCTACCCAGTCGGCTCAGACGGACAGGTGATCCAGGCGGACGGCACCTGGGTCTTCTCAGACACTCCTCAGCACTGCGCGCCCGTGTATGTCTGCGTTGCCGAGAAAGCGGGCGCATGAGCGGGAGCAGCAGTGACGAAAGCCGTCGCTGCGCCGAGCCGACCGTTGCTGTACAGCAACGATGTACCGCAACCCCAGCGACCGACCATGACCGGCAACCGCTCTGAGGCACCGTGCCGCCGCAGCCATAATGACCCCTGGTGACCGATCTCTGTAGAGCTACGGATCAGAAGGTTGCAGGTTCGAATCCTGCCGAGTGCGCACAGGTGAGAGGCCCCGGAGAGATCCGGGGCCTTCGGCGTGGGTGCTGACCGTGGCCGTCGCCCTGGGGGAAGCGGTCGTGGGGGTGTGCGGAGGGGGTCCCGGGAGAGGTCGGGGGCGGAAGGGGGCGGACTGGCGGATACGTCTGGGCGCATACTGGTAGAGATGACAAAGCCAGGTGCACCGAAGCGCTATTTGCCCACCAGTCCCTTCAAGGCCCCGGTCGCCCCGCCGCCCAAGCACTTCGCGGTGGGCGACCAGGTCACCCACGACATGTACGGCCTCGGCCGGGTGATCGGCATCGAGGACGGGATCGCCGCACTCGTCGATTTCGGATCGGCGCGACAGCGGATCCTGAGCCCGTACACCAAGATGAGCAAGCTGTAGGACCGGGAACAGACACAACGAGGGCCGGGCCCGGGTCGGGGCCAGGTCCGGAACAACGACGGCAGGCTGCGCTCCGCCGGGGGCGCGTCCCGCCATGCCGCCGTGCCACATCACCGCGCCTACACCCGCGCCCGCACCTCCCTGCGCCCCGCACTGCCGGCGCGGCACCGCCTCCGACGACGAACCTCGTTCAGGCCCCGGACCGCCGGGCGGAGGCGTTGTCAGTGGTGCCCTCTAATGTTGTGGGGGATGTCACGCGTGTGGAGATGTACGGGGCTGCGGTGGGGCGCGGAAGGTCCGTTGCTGGGGTGGGCCGGAGGGCGCGGGAGTGCGTTGCCGCGGGGGAAGGCGGTGGCTTTCGGGGTCGTGGCCGAGGGGCGGCGCACATGCGTCGGGGCCCGGGGGAACCCATGTGCGCTGCGGGCGGGGGTGTCGGGGCGGAGCACCGGCGCCCGGTGTGAGGAGTGCGCGCGGCTCGACCGGGCGCATTCCGTGGCCGCCGACACGATCGCCGACGATCCGCGGCCGTATCACGTGTACCTCGCGTGGTTCGGGCCCGGCATGGTGAAGGTCGGGATCACCGCTGTGGAGCGTGGACCGGCTCGGCTGTTGGAGCAGGGCGCGGTCTCCTTCGGGTGGCTCGGGCGGGGGCCGCTGATGGCCGCGCGGCGGGCGGAGGAGGTGCTGCGGGCCGCGCTCGGGGTGCCGGACCGGATCCCGTACGCCGAGAAGAGGGCCGTGCGGGCCGACCTGCCGGCCGCCGAGGAGCGCGCCGCCGAGCTGGCGGTGCTGCACGGGCGTGCCCAGGGGCTCGCGGGGTGGCCCGAGTCGTTGCAGCCGGTGCCGTTCCAGGCGGTCGATCACTTCGGGGTGTTCGGGCTCGACGGGTTGCCGGCCGCGGACGGTGTGGTGAGTGAGCTGGTCGCGGGCGGGGCCGTGGGCGGTGAGGTGCTCGCCGTCGCCGGGCCCGATCTGCATCTGGCCACCGGACGAGGCGTCGTCGTCCTCGATACGCGGCTCATGACGGGGTGGGAGCTGACCGCACCCGTCGCCGTCGGCCAGGGAGCCCGCGGTGTCCTCACCGTGCCCGTGCGGGAGTTGCGGAGCCGAGGAAACGGGAGCGTTCAGGACGGGCTGTTCTGAGGAGGACGGGTTGTTCTGACGGCGGCGAGCGGTGGTGCGCGCTGTCCCCGGCGGGCACGGCGGGCACGGCGGGCACGGCGGGCACGGCGGGCGCGGCAGGGGGCGGGCCGGTGCGGCGGGCGTAAAGAGTGAGATCCCTTTTGGATCCCGTTCGGAAAGTCTGTGGACGCCGGTCGCGGCCCGACCCGACAGTGATGCCATGGATGATCAGCGGACAGCACCTGACCACGCCCCCGGCGGCGCACCCGACGACGCACTCCGTGGCACGTCGGTCGTCGCGCCCGTTCCCGCCCATGAACCCCCGTACTACGCCGTCGTCTTCACCTCGACGCGCACCCAGGACCAGAGCGGGTACGCGGAGACGGCCGAGCGGATGGAGGAACTGGTGAAGGGGGTTCCGGGGTTCCTCGGGATGGACCAGGCCTGGCGGCCCGGCGGGCCGGCCATCACCGTGGGGTACTTCCGGGACGCCGCAGCCATCGAGGCGTGGCGGACCGACGTCGAGCACCTGGCGGCGCAGGAGCGGGGGCGGGCCGAGTGGTACGAGAACTACACCCTGCACATCGCCAAGGTCGAGCGGAGTCACAGCTACGTGAGAGGGGACGGCCCAGGCGTGGGCGAAGCATGACGGCGCTTGCGTAAAAGCGGGGTCAGGGCAGGCTGGTGGGGGCGCGTCCCGGTGGTCGTAAAGCTGTGGGCCGGCGGTGCGGCGGCCGGGAGGATGCCGTGGGGGCGATCGGAAAGCCGCTGGTCGGCGGGGGTGGCGTCCGAGATGTCGGAGATCTTCCCAGGGGTTGCCTGAGAGGCACCTGTGCGTTTCTCAGAAAAATCACAGGTTCCGGAAAGGGTGTTCTCAGGGGACCCCGACAAGGTGTCCAGCATGACCACGACCTCGCCCCAGGGGCGTACCGAACTGCTGAGGCCGGACGGGAGCCCCGTCCGCGTGCTTGTGGTGGACGACGAGCTGTCGATCACCGAACTGCTGTCCATGGCCCTGCGCTACGAGGGCTGGCAGATCCGGAGCGCCGGGGACGGCACGGGTGCCCTCCAGACCGCCCGGGACTTCCGGCCCGATGCCGTCGTCCTCGACATGATGCTGCCCGACATGGACGGGCTGACCGTCCTCGGGCGGCTGCGGCGCGAGCTGCCCGACGTGCCGGTGCTCTTCCTGACCGCGAAGGACGCGGTCGAGGACCGTATCGCCGGGCTCACCGCCGGCGGGGACGACTACGTCACCAAGCCGTTCAGCCTCGAAGAGGTGGTCGCCCGGCTGCGCGGGCTCATCCGCCGCTCCGGCGCCGCCGACCGTCGCTCCGACTCCGTGCTCGTCGTCGGTGACCTCATGCTCGACGAGGACAGCCACGAGGTGTCGCGCGGCGGGGCGAACATCCACCTCACCGCCACCGAGTTCGAACTGCTGCGCTTCCTCATGCGCAACCCCCGGCGCGTGCTCAGCAAGGCACAGATCCTCGACCGCGTGTGGTCGTACGACTTCGGTGGCCAGGCCAACGTGGTCGAGCTGTACATCTCGTATCTGCGGCGGAAGATCGACGCCGGGCGTGAGCCGATGATCCACACCAGGCGTGGGGCCGGCTATCTGATCAAGCCCGCCGCGTCATGAGCGGGCGACGACGGACGCGTACGCGGAGGCAGCCGAGGCTGCGGCGGGGGCGAGGACGACAGCCACGCACGCTGCGTACGCGGCTCGTCGTCTCCGCGGTGGCGCTGATCGCGGTGGTGGCTTCCGTCATCGGGACGGTGACGACGTTCGCGCTGAGTGAGCATCTGTACGACCAGCTCGACGACTCGGTCAGCGCGGTGGTCGGGCGTGCGGCGGGCGCCGGTCCCAAGAACGCGCCGCCGAACGCCACGCAGCCCAAGCCCGACGGTGAACGGGACCCCATCAAGAAGGAGTTCGGTCCG
Source organism: Streptomyces sp. NPDC002324 (assembly GCF_053593335.1). Taxonomy (NCBI): domain Bacteria; kingdom Bacillati; phylum Actinomycetota; class Actinomycetes; order Kitasatosporales; family Streptomycetaceae; genus Streptomyces; species Streptomyces sp. NPDC002324. Next base: position 70,007 of record NZ_JBSFCF010000013.1, on the reverse strand, counting down.
CCGGACCTGAAAGACTTCGTCACCAAGGGCCCGCAGCAGATGATCGGCACCATCGCGGCGAAGGTGGAGAACGGCACCATCGTCGAGGGCATGGTCGGCAAGAAGGCGACCGCCGACAACGGGGTCACGGGTGCGAAGGCGTACTCGCTGACCAAGGACCAGCTCGCCGAGCTGAACTCCGCCCCCAAGGACGCGGACGCCCACACCGTGACCATCACGGGACTCGGCGACTACCGCGTGATGTACCGCAGCGGCGACAACGGCGCCTACTACGTCGCCCTGCCCACCACCGACGTCGACACCACCCTCAATACCCTCATCGCCGTCGAACTGAGCGTCACCGCCGCCGGGCTCATCGCCGCCGGTATCGCCGGGTCCGTGGTCGTCGGTGTCGCGCTGCGCCCCCTGCGCAAGGTCGCCTCCACCGCGACCCGGGTGTCCGAGCTGCCGTTGCACACCGGCGAGGTCACCCTCAACGAACGCGTCCCGGTGTCCGAGACCGATCCCCACACCGAGGTCGGACAGGTCGGCGCCGCGCTCAACCGCATGCTCGACCACATCCACGGCGCCCTGCACTCACGGCAGGAGAGCGAGACGCGCGTACGGCAGTTCGTCGCGGACGCCAGCCATGAGCTGCGGACTCCCCTCGCGTCGATCCGTGGGTACGCCGAGCTGACCAGGCGCGGCCGGGAGGAGATCGGGCCCGACACCCGGCACGCGCTCGGGCGGATCGAGTCCGAGTCCGGGCGGATGACCATGCTGGTCGAGGATCTGCTGCTGCTCGCGCGGCTCGACGCGGGGCGGCCGCTGCAGTTCGAGCAGACCGACCTCATCCCCCTCGTCGTGGACACCGTCAGCGACGCGCGGGTCGCCGGGCGGAGCCACAGCTGGCGGCTCGACCTGCCGGACCTGCCCGCACTCGTGTCGGCCGACGCGGCGCGGTTGCAGCAGGTGCTCGTCAACCTGCTGGCCAACGCCCGTACGCACACGCCCCCCGGCACGACCGTCACCGCGCGCGTCCAGCGGCGCGGGCCGTGGATGTGCGTCGACGTCGAGGACGACGGGCAGGGCATCCCGGAGGAGTTGCTGCCGCACGTGTTCGAGCGGTTCGCGCGCGGCGACTCGTCGCGGTCCCGGGCCTCCGGGTCGACCGGGCTCGGCCTCGCCATCGTGCAGGCCGTGGCCGACGCGCACGGCGGCGCGGTGACCGTCGACAGCGTGCCCGGCAGGACCGTGTTCACGGTGCATCTGCCGGCCCTCGGGCGGGACGTCCCGCTGCTCGACGACGCCGCGAACTGGCAGCTCGACGACGCGCGGTACGACGGCGAGCATGACGGGGAGTTCGACGGGAACGACCTGGTGACCGACGCGACCAACCGGCAGTCGGACTCACAGGCGCACCACAGTGTGAGCACACGGGCATAACAGAGCGGCTCGCGAATGTGGTGGGCATGCGAACCGACTCTTCTCCCGGCACCCTGCCGGCGCGGGAGCACCTCCCGGCCGGAAACGCCGGTACGCCTGTCCTGGACGTAGTGATCCCCGTCTACAACGAGGAGAAGGACCTCCGGCCGTGCGTGCTCAGACTGCGTGAGCACCTCGCGCGCACCTTCCCGTACGCCTTCCGCATCACGATCGCGGACAACGCGTCCACGGACACCACCGCGCAGGTGGCGCGGCGGCTGGAGGCGGAGCTGGCGGAGGTCAGGTCCTTCCGGCTGGAGCAGAAGGGGCGCGGGCGGGCCCTGCGGACCGTCTGGTCCGCGTCCGACGCCCCGGTCCTCGCCTACATGGACGTGGACCTGTCCACCGACCTGAACGCCCTGCTGCCTCTGGTGGCACCGCTGATCTCCGGTCACTCGGACCTGGCGATCGGTTCCCGGCTGGCCCGCTCCTCACGGGTGGTGCGCGGCACCAAGCGCGAGTTCATCAGCCGGGCCTACAACCTGATCCTGCGCGGCTCGCTCCAGGCCCGCTTCTCGGACGCGCAGTGCGGGTTCAAGGCGATACGCAGGGACGTGGCCCAGGTGCTGCTGCCGCTGGTCGAGGACACCGGGTGGTTCTTCGACACCGAGATGCTGGTGCTGGCCGAGCGCGCCGGGCTCAGGATCCATGAGGTGCCGGTGGACTGGGTCGACGACCCGAACTCGACCGTGCACATCGTCAGGACCGCCACCGACGACCTCAAGGGTGTCTGGCGGGTGGGGAAGGCGCTGGCCACCGGGTCCCTCGCGCTGGACCGGCTCGCCCGGCCCTTCGGGGACGACCCCCGCGACCGTGAGATCCAGGACGTGCCGCGCGGTCTCGCCCGCCAGCTCCTCGGCTTCTGCGTCGTCGGCGGCCTCTCCACCCTGTTCTATCTGCTCCTCTACAGCGGCTTCCGCACTCTGACGGGGTCGCAGACCGCCAACGCGCTGGCCCTGCTGGTCTCGGCGGTCGCCAACACGGCGGCCAACCGGCGTCTGACCTTCGGCGTCCGCGGCCGGACCGGTGCCGTCAAGCACCAGGCGCAGGGCCTGGTGGTGTTCGGCATCGGTCTGGCCCTCACCAGCGGCTCGCTGGCCGCCCTGAACGCCGCCACCTCCGACCCCGCGCACTCCACGGAACTGGCGGTCCTGGTCGCCGCGAACCTCGCGGCGACGGTGCTGCGGTTCCTGCTCTTCCGGGCATGGGTGTTCCCGGAGGGCGGTGACGGATCGTCCGACTCCGGCTCGGCGACGTCTCCTTCGGGCTCGACCGTCGTCGCCGCGCACCAGCCCGCCGGCCCGGCCTCGCACCGGTACGCGGCGGGAACCGGGGTACGCCCGGGGCAGCCCGGCCCCTACGGCCACCAGGACCGGTTCCACCCGTCGGCGCAGCGTCCGACGGCGCCCCGGAACGGCCGCGCCGAGCACACCCCGTACACCACGACCCAGTTCCGCGCCGGTGCGGCCGCGGACCGCACCTGGGGGGACCCGACCATGCCGATGCGGCCGGTGCGCCCGCACGATCAGGATTCGAGGAACGCACGATGACCACGCAGTTCGAGACGACGAGCCGGCCGGGGGATCCCGGTCCCGGTCCCGGTCCCGGCCCCGGCTGGAATCCGTCCGCGACGGCCCACCAGGAACCGGTGGTGCCGGAGGCCCCCACCGAGCCCCCGGCCCCCGGGTCCGGTGAGCCCGAGCAGCCCTTCGTCAAGCGGCTGTGGAGGGGCCGGCCGGAGGACAACCGCTGGATTCGCCCCGGTTTCCTGCTCACGCTGTTGCTGATCGGCGGCCTCTACACCTGGAACCTCACGGCTTCCGGCTACGCCAACTCCTTCTACTCGGCGGCCGTGCAGGCGGGCAGCCAGTCCTGGAAGGCGTTCTTCTTCGGCTCGCTCGACTCCGCCAACGCCATCACCGTCGACAAGCCCCCGGCCTCGCTGTGGCCGATGGCGCTGTCGGTGCGGCTCTTCGGCCTCAACTCCTTCGCGATCCTGTTCCCGCAGGTCCTGATGGCCGTCGCCACCGCCGGCGTGCTGTGGGCGGCCGTGCGCCGTCGCTTCAACGCCACGGCCGGCTTCCTCACCATGGCGGCGTTCGCTCTCACGCCCGTCGCCGCGCTGATGTTCCGCTTCAACAACCCGGACGCGGCCCTCGCGCTGCTGATGGCCGCCGCGGTCTACTGCACCCAGCGCGCCATGGAGAAGGCGCGGACGAAGTGGCTGGTCTGGGCGGGTGTCGCCATCGGCGTCGCCTTCCTGGTGAAGACGCTGCAGGCCTTCCTGATCCTGCCGCCCCTGGCGATCGTGTACGTCGTCCTCGCGCCCGCCCCGCTGAGGAAACGGGTCGGCCAGGTGCTGCTCGCCGGGCTCGCGATGGTCGTCGCCGGCGGCTGGTGGGTCGCGATCGTCGAGCTGTGGCCCGCGTCCTCCCGCCCGTACATCGGCGGCTCGCAGAACAACTCCTTCCTCGAACTGACCTTCGGCTACAACGGTCTCGGCCGCCTCAACGGCGAGGAGACCGGCAGCGTCGGCGGGGGCGGGGGAGGCGGTGGCGGCAACTGGGGCGAGACCGGCTGGGACCGGATGTTCAGCTCCTCCATCGGCGGCCAGATCTCGTGGCTGATCCCGGCCGCGCTGATCCTGTTCGGCGCCGCGCTCTGGGCCACCAGGAAGCTGCGGCGCACCGACACCACCCGCGCGGCCTTCCTCCTGTGGGGCGGCGCGCTGTTGATCACCATGGTGGTCTTCAGCTTCATGCAGGGCATCTTCCACGAGTACTACACCGTGGCCCTCGCCCCCTACATCGCGCCGCTGACCGGCATGGGCGCGGCTCTGCTCTGGGAACGGCGGGCCGACCTCTGGGCGTCGCTCACGATGGCGGCGGCCATGACGGCCACCGCGGCCTGGGGTTACGTCCTGCTCAACCGCTCCTCCGACTACCTGCCCTGGCTCAAGTGGGTCGTGCTCGTCGGCGGTCTGGTCGCCGCGCTCGGCCTGGTCTTCGCGGCCAGGCTCGGCCGGCGGCTGGCGCTGGCGGTCGTGGGGCTGAGCCTCGTCACGGCGGTCGCGGGGCCGACGGCTTACACGTTCACCACGCTGGGCGAGGGTCACACCGGCTCGATCGTCACGGCCGGGCCGGCCGTGCAGGGCGGCAGGGGCGGTGGCCCCGGCGGCATGGGCGGCGGCCCCGGTGGCGGTGGCGGTATGCCGGGCCAGAACCAGCAGGGCACTGGCCAGAACCAGCAGGGCGGCCAGACCGGCAACGGGCAGACGGGCAACGGTCCGACAGGCAACGGCCAGATGGGCCGGCCCCCGACCGGCGGCTTCGGCGGCGGTCAGAACAACCAGCAGCAGGGCCAGGGCAACGGCCGGACCCAGAACGGTGACGGTGGCCGCGCGGGTGGCGGCGGTGGCGGTATGGGCGGGCTGCTCAACGGTGCCTCCGTCAGCGACGAGGCCAAGGAACTGCTGGAGAAGAACGTGGGTGACTACACCTGGGCCGCCGCCGCCATCGGCGCCCAGAACGCGGCGAGTTACCAGCTCTCCACCGGCGAACCGGTCATGGCGATCGGCGGCTTCAACGGCACCGACCCGTCCCCGACCCTCGCGGAGTTCAAGAAGTACGTGGAGGACGGCAGGATCCACTACTTCATCTCCGGTGGCTCCGGCGGCGGCATGGGCGGCGGCAGCGACGGCACCTCCGCGCAGATCAGCTCCTGGGTCCAGGAGAACTTCGAGACGGTGACGGTCGACGGCACGACGTTCTACGACCTGACGCAGGCGAAGTGACGCGAGCCGCGAGGTGAGCGGGGGCGGTGGCCCCGGGGGTTCGTCCGAACCCCCGGGGCCACCGCCCCCTTTCGTACGGGATCGAGCGCGGTTGAGCGCGGTTGAGCGCGGTCGGGTGCGGTCGGGTGCGGTCGAGTGCGCCTTGTACACCGTATGGGAACTGTTCTACGGTGTACGGCATGTCGACCCCCACCGCCTCCGGCACCCGGGGCCACCCCCGGCGCTGGCTGATCCTCGGCGTCATCTGCCTCGCCCAGCTCACCGTGCTGCTGGACAACACCGTGCTGAACGTGGCGATCCCCTCCCTCACCGGCGAGCTGGACGCGGCCACGTCGGACATCCAGTGGATGATCAACGCGTACTCCCTGGTGCAGTCGGGGCTGCTGCTCACCGCGGGCAGCGCGGCCGACCGCTACGGCCGCAAGAAGATGCTGATCACGGGGCTGGTGCTGTTCGGCATCGGTTCGCTGGTGGCCGGACTCGCCCAGTCCACCGGGCAGTTGATCGCCGCACGGGCGGGCATGGGCGTCGGCGGCGCACTGCTGCTCACCACGACCCTCGCCGTCGCCATGCAGATCTTCGCCCCGGAGGAGCAGCCCAGGGCGATCGGCATCTGGGCCGCGGTCAACGCGCTCGGCTTCGCGGCCGGGCCCCTCCTCGGCGGCTTCGTGCTCGCCCACTTCTGGTGGGGTGCCATCTTCCTGATCAACCTGCCGGTCGCCGCGCTGGGCGTGGTCGCCGTGATCGCCCTGGTCCCGGAGTCGAAGAATCCGCAGGGGGACCGGCCGGACCTGGTGGGCGCGGTGCTGTCGACCATCGGTATGGCCGCCCTCGTCTACGCGATCATCTCGGGCCCGGAGCACGGCTGGACGTCGGGCCTCGTGCTCGCCACGGCCGCCGTCGCCGTGGTCGTGCTCGCGGCCTTCACGCACTGGGAGAGCCGTGTCCCCTCCCCCATGCTCGACCTGAGCTTCTTCCGCGACCGGCGCTTCACGGGCGCGGTCGCCGGCGCCGTCCTGATCACCTTCGGCATGGGCGGCGCGCTCTTCCTCCTCACCCAGCATCTGCAGTTCGTGCTCGGCTACGACGCGTGGGAGGCGGGGCTGCGGACCGCGCCTCTCGCCCTGGTCGTCGTCGTGCTCAACTTCTCCGGGCTGTCGGCGAAGTGGACGGCGAGGCTCGGGACGCCGGTGTCGATCGCGCTCGGCATGGTCCTGATGTCCGGTGGCCTGGTCTCCATCGCGACGATGGCCTCCGGCGGTTACGCCGGAACACTGCTCGGGCTGGTGCTGATCGGGGTGGGCTGCGCGATTGCCAACCCCGCGATGGCGCACGCGATCATGAGCGCGATCCCGCCGGCCAGGGCGGGGGTGGGGGCCGGGATCAACGGCACGCTGGCGGAGTTCGGGACGGGCCTGGGGGTGGCGGTGCTGGGGGCGGTGCTCAACTCCCGGTTCGCGGCGCTGATCCCGGTGTCGGCGGTGTCGTTGCCGGCCGCGCTGGGGGCGGCGGACACGGCCGCGGAGCGGGACCGGGTGCTGTCCGCGTACTCCTCCGGGCTGGAGACGAGTCTGCTGGTGGGGGCGGTGGCCGTACTGCTCGGCGGGCTGGTGGCGGCGGGGTTGCTGCGCAGGGCGGAGAAGGCCGACACGGAGTTGGTGGCCGTCTCGTAGCCGGGAGTTCCCGGTGCCTCGTACCGTGCGCTGCGCTCCGTCAGGGCCACCTGCCTGGCATCGTCATCGGTGGGGGAACGTCGAAACCACGTCTCGGAAGGTGCGTCATGGTGCGGGTAGCCGGTCGGAGTGATGGGTCCGCGCGGGCCAGTGTCTGGCTGGAGGGGAAGGCGAAGGCGCGGTCCGGGCGGGGCGGACAGCCGTCGGGGCTGGACCGTGAGCGGATCACCGCGGCGGCCGTACGGCTGCTGGACGCGGAGGGGCTGGCCAAGTTCTCCATGCGCCGGCTGGCCGCCGAGCTGAACGTGACGGCGATGTCGGTCTACTGGTACGTGGACACCAAGGACGACCTGCTGGAACTGGCGCTGGACCAGGCCTTCGGCGAGATGAGCCTGCCCCCGGAGGACGCGGGCGGGGACTGGCGGGGCCAACTGCGCACGCTGGCCGGGGAGTACCGGGCGGTGCTGGTCCGCCACCCCTGGGTGTCGCCCCTCGCCGGCACCTTCCTCAACATCGGCCCGCGCTCGCTCGACTTCTCGCTCGCCGTGCAGCGCGTGATCCACCGCACCGGCCTGCCCCCGCGCGGCCAGGCCGGCGCCATCGCGGCGGTCTTCCAGTTCGTCTACGGCTTCGGCACCATCGAGGGCCACTTCGCGCAGCGCTGCGCCGCCGCCGGGGTGAGCCAGGAGGAGTACTTCCGCCAGGCCATGAGCGCGGTCTCCGGCTCCCTCTCGCCCCACGAGGTCATCCGGCACTCCGCGGACCTCATGGAGGCCCGCGGCGGCGACACCGTGGAGGAGATGCGCGAACGGGACTTCGCCTACGCCCTGGAGACCCTGGTCGCCGGCATCGAGGTGATGGCCGAGCGGGGCTGACCGCTTCCCGGACGTCCGGTCTCCCGGCACTCCCCGGCCACCGGCTAGGACTCCCCGGCCACCAGCCGCGCGGGGAACCCTCCGGTGGCCACCGGCCCCCACCTCTCCGGCGTGACCCGGATGATCGACTTGCCCTGCTTGACCATCGCCTCCCGGTACTCGTCCCAGTCCGGGTGCTCGCCCGAGATGTTCCGGAAGTACTCCACCAGGGGCTCGACCGAGTCCGGTGAGTCGAGGACCTCCGCCGTGCCGTCGATCTGGACCCAGGGGCCGTCCCAGTCGTCGCTCAGCACGACGACGCTCACGCGCTCGTCCCGCCTGGCGTTGCGCGTCTTGGCGCGCTCGGGGTAGGTGGAGACGACGATCCGGCCCGAGTCGTCGACGCCGCAGGTCAGCGGGGAGGCCTGGGGGCTGCCGTCGGCCCGCCGGGTGAGCAGGAGGGCCCGGTGGCGGGGCCGTACGAAGTCGAGCAGCTCTTCGAGGGAGACCGAGGTGTTGGTCGCGATGTTCCGTGCCATGGCGCCCAGCGTAGGGCCAGGGGCGCCCATCGGCTCGGGGGGTTCCGCGGCTCCGCGGTTCGGCGGCGGCGGATGTGTCGTCATGGTTCGCGCGGTTCCCCGCGCCCGTCGCGGGAGCGCTACGCGCTCCGCCCCCGCACGGCCTGCACGTCCATTTCGACCCGCAGCGTCGTCCCGATCGCCGCGATCCCCGCCTGCACGACCTGGTTGTAGTTCATGGCGAAGTCCGCACGGCGGAGTTCGGCGGTGGCCCGGAACGCGGCGCGCGTGCCGCCCCACGGGTCCGCGCCGGTGCCCAGGTACGCCAGGTCCAGGTCCACCGGCCGTACGACCCCGCGCATGCCCAGCTCGCCGTGGACCGTCCAGCGGTCCGGGCCGGCCGGGGTCAGGCCCGTCGAGACGTAGGTGATCTCGGGGTGCCGCTCGGCGTCCAGGAAGTCCGGCGACCGCAGATGCCGGTCCCGGGCCGCGTTCCCGGTGTCGATCGAGGCGGCCCGGATCACCGCCTCCACCCGGGACCTGGTGCCTTCGTCCGGGGCCGGGGCGATCTCGATCGAGGCCGAGAAGTCGGTGAAGCGTCCGTGGACGCTGGAGATGCCGAGGTGCTGCGCCAGCGCGGCGACGGAGGAGTGGGCGGGGTCGACGGTCCACGGGCCGGGCGGCGGCAGTTCCGTGCCGCCGAGTCGGGAGAGGGTGACCGTGCCGACCTCCGCACGCCCGCTCGCGGTCACCAGAGCGCCGGCGGCGAACGGCGCGTGGCCGACCGCCGTGACGATCACCGTGTAGGCGCCGGGCGCGAGAGCCGTCGGGTCGTGCACGCCCCCTTCGGCGTCCGCGCCGGCCCGCAGCACCTGCTTACCGGTCATGTCGGTCACCGTGACGACCGCGTGCGACACGGCCCATCCGTCCCGGGTGCGGATCCTCGCGGTCAGTCCGGTCGCTCCCATGTCCGTCCCACTCCTCAGCATGCGGCCGGCCGGTGGAGCGGGGGCTCCACCGGCCGGTGGTCCAACTTCTGGAACTACTCGCCGGGGTGGGCGAGTTCGATGTCGTGGCCGTCGACGCCGGGTCCGGCGACGGTCAGGGCCGTGGCCACGGGCGGGTAGCCGGTCGCGATGACCGTGTACTCGCCGCCGTCCAGGTCGGTGAAGGCGTACGCCCCGTCCGCGCCGGTGGTGGCCGTGCCGACCACGTTGCCCGCCGCGTCGACGAGGGTCACGCGGGCGTCGGCCAGTACTCCGCCCGGCGCCCGTACGACGCCCTGGAGCCGAGCTCCGGTCTCCAGGTCGATCTCGATCCGGGTGACCCCGGTGCCGCCGACCTCGACGGGCAGGGCACGCGGCCGGAACCCGGCGGCGTTCACCGCGACGGTCACCGCACCGGGCACCAGCTCGCCGAAGGCGAACTCGCCCTGCTCACCGGTGAGCCCGCCGGCCAGCACGTCCCCGCGCACATCGGTCACCACGACCATGGCGTCCCGCACGGCGCGCCCGGTGCCGTCGGCCCGCACCACACCGCTCAGCCCGCTCGTGCCGCTGAGCAGGATGTCGTACGCGACCGGCTCGCCGTTCACGACCACCGTGGACGCCTGGGGCTGGAACCCGTCGGCGGCCGCGATCAGGACGTACGACCCGGCGCTGGGCGCGTCCACCGCGTAGGTGCCGTCGGCCCCCGCGACCGAACGGCCGAGCTGTCGCCCGCCGAGCGAGATCAGTGTGACGGCGGCCCGCGGCACGGGCACGCCCTCGGCCCCGCGGACCTGACCGCGTACGGGGGTTCCGTCGCCGCTGTCCGACACCGGCGGGGTGACCGCGGCCGTGCCGGCGGCCGGAGCCGTGCCGGAGTCCGCGGCCACCGGAGCCGGGGCCGGGGCGGGCGTCGCGGACGCGTCCGGGGAGTCCGTCTGACCGTCGGTCTCCGTGGCCGCCGCCTTCGTCCGGGCCGCCTGGGCGAGCGCCCCGGTGGTCCGCAGCGGGACCTCCTTGATGAAGAGGGAGAAGACCAGTGCGAGAACGGCGAAGGGGGCGGCGTAGAGGAAGACGTCTCCGATGCCGTGGCCGTAGGCACTCTCGATGACCGTGCGGATCGGCGTGGGCAGGGCGTCCAGGTCGGGGATCTCGCCGTGGCCCGTGGCGGAACCGGACACGCCCAGCTTGGCGAGGCCCTCCTCGGCGTAGTGCGAGATCCGGTGGCTCAGTACCGCGCCCAGCGCCGAGACGCCGATCGCGCCGCCGAGGGAGCGGAAGAAGGTGACGACCGAGCTGGCGGCGCCGAGGTCGCTCGGGGCCACCTGGTTCTGGGTGCACAGCACCAGGTTCTGCATCATCATGCCGACGCCGAGACCGAGCAGCGCCATGAAGATCGCCACGTGCCAGTACACGGTGTCGTACCGGAGCGAACCCAGCAGCGCGAGCCCCGAGGTCACCAGCACACCGCCGGCGAGCAGCCAGGCCTTCCAGCGGCCGGTGCGGGTGATGACCTGGCCGGAGACGGTCGAGGAGACGAACAGACCGGCGATCATCGGGATCGTCATGACGCCGGACATGGTCGGCGACTTGTCGCGGGCGAGCTGGAAGTACTGGCTGAAGAAGATCGTGCCCGCGAACATCGCCACACCGACGAAGAGGGAGGCCAGCGACGCCAGCGCGATCGTCCGGTTGCGGAACAGCCGCAACGGCATGATCGGCTCGGTCGCCTTCGACTCGACCAGCAGGAACAGCGCGAGCAGCAGGGCCGTGCCGCCGACCATCGCGTACGTCTGCCACGACACCCAGTCGTACTTGTCACCGGCGAAGGTCACCCAGATCAGCAGCAGGCAGACCGCGGCGGTGATGAGGAAGGCGCCGGCCCAGTCGACCTTCACCTTGCGCTTGACGACCGGCAGGTGCAGGGTCCGCTGGAGCACGACCAGGGCGATGACCGCGAAGGGCACGCCGACGTAGAAGCACCAGCGCCAGCCGAGCCAGCTGGTGTCGGTGATGACACCGCCGACCAGCGGGCCGCCGACCATGGCGGTCGCGAAGGTGGCGCCGAGGTAGCCGTTGTACCGGCCGCGTTCGCGCGGGGAGATCATCGCCGCGAGGATGATCTGGGCCAGCGAGGAGAGACCGCCCATGCCGACGCCCTGGACCGCGCGGAACGCGATGAGCGTCCCGGCGTTCTGGGACAGGCCGGCGGCGGCCGACCCGAGCACGAAGATCACGAGTGCGAGCTGGATCAGCAGCTTCTTGGAGAACAGGTCGGCGAGCTTGCCCCACAGCGGGGTGGACGCGGTCATCGCGAGCAGCGACGCGGTCACGACCCACGTGTAGGCGCTCTGTCCGCCGCCCAGGTCCTTGATGATGTCCGGCAGCGCGTTCGACACGATCGTCGACGACAGGATCGCCACGAACATGCCGAGCAGCAGTCCGGTCAGCGCTTCCATGATCTGCCGGTGCGTCATCGGGGCGTGGTCGCCACCGCTGTGGGGAGCACCCTTGGCGGTGCCTCCTCCGTGCTTGGCGTGAGCCCGCACACCGGCTGGTGTGGTCGTTGCCATGGGGCTTCCTTTTCCTACGGGTCTTTGCGGGTGTACGGGTCGGGGTGGACGCCGCTGTGCGGGCGTACGGATCGTCGGGCCGGCCGCTGTGGGGCCTGGGCGTCGTCGCGTCGGCCGCTAGGCGGGTGTGCGGGTCGGGGTGGCGTCGAAGCTCTCGCGGAGCCGGCCCAGGAGCCGGGCGAGCTGGGCGACCTCGTCGTCGGACCAGTCGCTGAGCCGGTCGGCCATCAGCTTGCCGCTGCGGCGGTCCAGCTCCGCGACCACGGCCCGGCCCTCGGGGGTCAGGCGCAGGATGCGTGAGCGTTTGTCCGCCGGGTCGGGGAGGCGTTCGATCCAGCCCCGCTCGGCTACGTGGGCGACATGACGGCTGGTCACCGACATGTCCACCGCGAGCAGCTCGGCGAGCCTGCTCATCCGCATCTCGCCGTGCCGGCCGAGCAGGGTCAGGACTCCCGCCGAGCCGCCGGGGCACTCGTGCGGCAGCATCCGGGTGAGCTCCCGCTTCACGGCCCCGACGGCACTGAGCTGACGGACCAGCTCCTCGTAGTGCGTCTGCCCGGCCATGGAGCGCCTCCCGATGTTGTTGCTTAGGGCAACCATAGGATGGATGGTTGCTGCAGGCAAATGAAATCGGGTGCGCGCGGCTCAAGTCTTGGCAAAGGAGAACGTTGCGGGGGCGTGGGCGGGCAACCCCGCTTGGGTGCGTCGTGCGCGATTCGCTAAGGTCTCGGGCCATGGCCGACAACCAGAACCCCCAGGGCAACTACGACCCCGCGGGGAGCACGCAGATGTTCCGTGCCTTCGTCGACGAGACGCCTTCGGGGGGCCGGCAGGCCGCCTCGGCCGCGGCGGGGAGTTCCGGGCCGCGGGTCGGTGTGATCGTCGGTGTTCTCGCGGCGGTGGCTGTGGTGGCCGCGGTGGTGTGGCTGGCGCTGGCGTAGGTCCCTGCGGGGTGGGCGGCTGTGCGTCTGCCGGGGCTTGTGTGGGGTGCGCCTGTGCGTCTGCCGGGGCTTGCGCGAGGTGGCGCCTGAGCGTCTGCCGGGGGCCGTGATCGTGCGGGTGCGGGTGCGTCGTGGTTGCTCGCGCAGTTCCCCGCGCCCCTGAAAAGCAGGGGCTGCGCCCCGTGCTTTTCGGGCCCGAAGGGGCCGGGGCTTTCAGGGACGCCGGGAACTGCGCGAGAAGCCCCACCGGGCCCGCGCCTGCATCACGCGCCGGGTCGCCCACGTGCCCATGTGCATCACTACCGCCGGGGGTGCCGTCAAGGTGCCCCCGGCGGGTCACGTGTCACCGTGTGGACGGTGCCACCTCAGTCGGAGATCAGGCCCTCGCGGAGCTGGGCCAGGGTCCGGGTGAGGAGGCGGGAGACGTGCATCTGGGAGATGCCGACCTCTTCGCCGATCTGGGACTGCGTCATGTTCGCGAAGAACCGGAGCATGATGATCCGGCGCTCACGGGGCGGCAGCTTGGCCAGCAGCGGCTTGAGGGACTCGCGGTACTCCACGCCCTCCAGCGCCGTGTCCTCGTAGCCGAGACGGTCCGCGAGGGAGCCCTCGCCGCCGTCGTCCTCGGGGGCCGGCGAGTCCAGTGACGACGCGGTGTAGGCGTTGCCGACCGCGAGGCCGTCGACGACGTCCTCCTCCGACACGCCCAGGACGGCGGCGAGTTCGGTGACCGTCGGGGAGCGGTCGAGCTTCTGCGACAGCTCGTCGCTGGCCTTGGTGAGCGCCAGACGCAGCTCCTGCAGCCGGCGCGGAACCCGGACCGACCACGAGGTGTCGCGGAAGAACCGCTTGATCTCGCCCACGACCGTCGGCATCGCGAACGTCGGGAACTCCACGCCCCGTTCGCAGTCGAAGCGGTCGATCGCCTTGATCAGGCCGATCGTGCCGACCTGGACGATGTCCTCCATCGGCTCGTTGCGCGACCGGAAACGGGCGGCGGCGTAACGCACCAGCGGGAGGTTGAGCTCGATGAGGGTGTCCCGGACATAGGCACGCTCGGGGCTGTTCTCGTCCAGCGCGGCCAGCCGCAGGAACAGGGAGCGGGACAGGGTGCGGGTGTCGATGTTCGCCGAGGCCGACACGGCCGGAAGGTCAGTCACCGGCGGAGCCTGGGGACCGGGAAGGTCCTCAAGCGCCCGAAGGTCCTGAGGGGCCTGGATAGCGTCGGGCGCGGTCGCGCTCTTGTCGAGCGTGAGCACCTTCGAGCTGCCCTGGTCTGCGGACATGCCACCCCCTTTGGGTCGCGGACGGTCGCGGCGGACGCTCCGTCGTAAGGAACGCAGCCTCCACCTGAATACCGGCGGCGAGGCCACGGCAAACGCGCTGGGGAGAGAATGTCACACGTCGGCAACGCGATGTAGTGACATGTCGACATGGAGAGGGTGAATAGGCCCTGGAAACAGGCTGTCTGATGGGATTTCAGCTCAGTTCTGTCGGAAAGACCGTCAAAGAGCGATTCGCTCTCAGCGGTGACACTTCGACAGCGCATTCGGACAGGCCCATGGCCTGCGCACGCGCACCGCTGGCCGATTCTGTGCGCCCCGCCTGCCATCGTGCGCCCCGCGTGCCCCATGGTCCATCCGGGAAGGCGCGGGGGGTGTGTGGTTACCGAGGGTCACCCGGAAACCGGCCGACGGGCAGGAGGCCCCGGCACCCTCGCGGAGCGCTAGGCCTCGATCCGGTTGGCCGAGCGCAGCCGCGCGAAGCTGCGGGCCAGCAGCCGGGACACGTGCATCTGGGAGACCCCCAGTTCGGCGCTGATCTGTGACTGCGTGAGGTTGCTGTAGTAGCGCAGCAGCAGGATCCGCTGCTCGCGCTCGGGCAGCTGGACGAGGAGGTGCCGTACGAGGTCGCGGTGCTCGACGCCGTCCAGCTCCGGGTCCTCGTAGCCGAGCCGGTCGAGCAGCCCCGGCATTCCGTCACCCTCCTGGGCGGCCTCCAGCGAGGTCGCGTGGTACGACCGGCCCGCCTCGATGCAGGACAGGACCTCCTCCTCGGTGATGCGCAGCCGCTCGGCGATCTCGGCGGTGGAGGGGGTGCGCCCGAAGGCGGTGGTGAGGTCCTCGGTCGCGCTGTTCACCTGGACCCACAACTCGTGCAGCCGGCGCGGGACGTGGACCGTGCGCACGTTGTCGCGGAAGTACCGCTTGATCTCGCCGATGACGGTCGGCATCGCGAAGGTCGGGAACTGCACACCCCGGTCCGGGTCGAACCGGTCGATGGCGTTGATCAGCCCGATGGTCCCGACCTGGACCACGTCCTCCATGGGCTCGTTGCGGGAGCGGAAACGAGCGGCCGCGTAGCGCACGAGCGGGAGATTCGCCTCGATGAGCGCCCCGCGCACGCGGTTGTGCTCCGGAGTGCCCGGCGCCAGATGCTTCAGCTCACCGAACAGCACCTGGGTGAGGGCCCGGGTGTCGGCGCCGCGACGTTTCTCCGGGGCGGGTGCGGTGGCCTGGGCGGCGACCTGGGCCGACGCGGGCTCGGGAGCCGGGACGTCTTCCTGGGGAGGCGCAGTACTGGCCGACACGGTCAACGCCACCTCTTCATCCATCAACTCAACCGTCAAAAGCGGTCATAGCATCACAAGACATGTGCACTGTGATCAAGCACCGCATATGCCCGTGTTGAACATGGATGGAGAGCGTGAGGGGCAATCGGGTGCGAAAAACCCCGCACTGTTCGAGTGCGGGGCGGAGTGGGATGGGGCGGGCGGGGCGGACCGAGCGGGGCGTGCGCGGGAACGAACGGCCCTCCGGCTCAGAACTCGTAGTCGGCGACGACCCACGTGGCGAACTCGCGCCACAGTGCCACGCCCGCCTGGTGGTCCGGGTGCTCGGCGTAGGCGCGCAGGCCGTCCAGGTCGTCGAACGCGGAGTTGATCGCGAAGTCGTAGGCGATGGGGCGGTCGCTGAGGTTCCAGCCCAGTTCCCAGGAGCGGATCTCCGCGATCGTGCCGTCCAGTGCGCGGAAGGCGCCCTCACCCCGCACGACCCGCGGGTCGTCGCGCTCGACGCCCTCGTTGAGCTTGAACAGGACCAGGTGGCGGATCATGGGTGCTCCGGAAGGGTCGTACGGGGTGCGGGGCGGGGGCTACTCGGCCCCGTCGGCGATCCAGGTGAAGAAGTCGCCGACGGACTGGGCGGCGTTGGAGACGCCCTCGAACCCTATCTGGACGTAGTCGGCGGCCTTGGCCGGGTCCGTGATGATCACGTAGAGCACGAAGACCACGAGCACGTACAGCGCGATCTTCTTCCCCTGCACCGCCACCGCGGCCTCCCCCGCCTCTTGTGCCCCATGGGCCCTGTCGGTCCCTCTTTGTCGGCGGCGAGTGTAACCCGATCATGCGTTCGCAGGAGAGACGCCGGACCTCGGGCTTCAAGGGGCCTCTTCGCGCTGCCGGCAGTACGACACCGCGCTCCGGCATCCGCGGATGCCGGAGCGCGGAGGTGGGCCCGTCGGTTCGGCTACCACCAGTCCGTGCACTGCACCGCCTGGCCGCCCCCGCCGCCGCAGGCACGGAACCGGTAGTTCGGGCTGTTGTCCGTCACCTTCGCGGCGCTGGTCAGCGGCCGGCCGTCCCGGCTCGCCCGGAAGGGGCCGCACTGGACGTGGACATCCCTGCCGTTGAGCGTCCAGTCCATCCAGATCTCGTCTCCCACGCGCGGGGCCGAGAGCGCGGCGAATCCGTGGACCCGACCGTCGATGGTGGCAGCCCGCGGACTGATGCACCCGGACAGCCCCTGCGGGTCGGAGCGCAGGGTCTTGTCCGCCGGGCCGGCAGGGACACCGACCAGACTGTCGGAGATGTCGCGGAAGCCGTTGGCCCCACGCTCGCGATCGGACCGGGCCGCCAGTGCCGTACCCGGCGCGGCGACGACGACTCAGCCTGCCGGCAGCAGGCCGGCGGCGGCAGTGCAGGCTGCTCTGGCCAGTGGACGACTGAGCATGACGATGACTTCCCCTCGGGCGACGGTCAGCGCGTACGGCTCAGCTGTGGGCACCGCGTGCCGAACCCCGGCGGCGCCGCCCCAGGACGAGCACGGGAAACGGAGGTCGCTGTTCCGGTGATTCCCGGGTTGTGCCGGCGTGCCGGGTGTGCATGCCCAGGTGCTCAGGAGCGCGTCGCCCGCCTCGAAGCGCCGCCCCCCACGCCCCAACGCCCCAACGCGAAGGGCCCGGTCCAATGGACCGGGCCCTTCTTCTGCGGTAGCGGAGGGATTTGAACCCTCGGTGACTTGCGCCACACTCGCTTTCGAGGCGAGCTCCTTCGGCCGCTCGGACACGCTACCGAGGGAGACCTTACAGCAAGGTGGGGCGTGCTTTGAAATCGGTATCGACGGGGTAGCGCTGAGGGCCCGAACGCTCTCAGCGGGTGCGGAAGAACTCGGTGAGGAGCCGGGCGCAGTCGTCGGCGAGGACGCCTTCGACGACCTCGGGGCGGTGGTTGAGGCGCCGGTCGCGTACGACGTCCCAGACGGAGCCGGTGGCGCCGGCCTTCTCGTCGCGGGTGCCGTAGACGACCCGGTCGATCCGGGACTGCACGAGTGCTCCCGCGCACATCGTGCAGGGTTCGAGGGTCACGACCAGGGTGCAGCCGGTCAGCCGCCATTCGCCCGGTCGTCTGCCGTCACCGCCCTTGACGTCGTCGCCGTCCTCACCGCCCCCGCCGCCCCCGCCGTCCTGGCCGGAGGCGGTCCGCGTCGCGGGAGCCCGCAGGGCGGCGGCCGCCCGGCGCAGGGCCAGTACCTCGGCGTGGGCGGTCGGGTCGCCGGTCGCCTCGCGTTCGTTGTGTCCGGTGGCCAGGACGGTCGTGCCGTCCGGGGCCAGGACGACCGCACCGACCGGGACGTCGCCGCCCTCGGCGGCCCGCCCGGCCTCGGCCAGGGCGAGCTGCATCGCGGACCGCCAGGGGTCACGGACGGGATCGGGTCCGCCCGGTGCCGCCGCGTCGGTCACGCCGGTCACCGGGGGAACCCAGCCGATGGACTCGGGAGACTCACCGCACTCAGCGGACCGTCTCCAGGACCTCCGACGCCCCGAGGGCCTCGGCGATCGAGCCGAGGGCGTCGTCGGCGTCGAGAGCGCGCAGCTCCTTCTCGCCCACCCCCAGGTCGTCGAGGATCTCGGTGTCGCCGACGGGGCTGTGCGGCACGGCCTCGGCGGACGTGTCGTCGTCCTCGTCGTCGGACTCGCCGTCCTCGGTGCCGTCGAGATCGAGCGACTCCAGGTCGGCGGTGTCGTCGCCGGGCTCCCTTCCGAGCAGTTCGTCGGTGAGCAGGATCTCGCCGTAGCTGCTGCGGGCAGCGGCGGCGGCGTCCGACACGTAGATACGAGGGTCGTCCTCGCCATCGATGCGGACGACGCCGAACCAGGCGTCCTCCTGCTCGATGAGCACCAGCACCGTGTCGTCGCCGGGCGAGGCTTCACGGGCCAGGTCGGCCAGATCCGACAGGGTTTCCACATCGTCGAGCTCTGTGTCGCTCGCTTCCCACCCGTCTTCGGTGCGCGCGAGCAGTGCGGCGAAGTACACCGTGACTCTCCCACTGGTCATAGGTGTGCCGGTCGGGGGTCCCCCCGGCGGACGTTGTGGATGGGGAGGCTTGCGGTCCGAGTCCCACCCACTCGGAATCGTGGCAGAAACGGAGCGCTCAGGGGACGTCTTCGGCTCCCTGTGTCCGGCTCTTTTGATCGCCGGTGGGGCCGCCGTTCACCTGGGCACCTGTTGCCGCCACCAGCGGATCGTACGCGCAGATCCCGGCCGCATATGCACGGCCACCCCGTGAACGCCCCACTCGGGCCCCACGAACACGTCGCACGGGTCCCGTGGGAGGGGAGGGCGCGGGGGAGGAGCCGAGGGGGCGGGGCGGCCGGGTCACCAGCGGAAGGTGCGCATGCGCATGGCGTGGCGGAGCCGGGCGGCCTTGGCGCGGCGCGGCTGGACCCGGTCGCGCAGCTCCCGTGCCTCCGTCAGTTCCCGCAGGAACTGTGCCCGTCGGCGCCGTCGGGCCGCCTCGTTCTCCCGCCCGCCGCCCTGCGCCCCATCAGCCATGTCCGCCACCTCTTCGGCCCCTCGCACCGCCACCCGCGCCCTTCCCGCCGCTTCCCGAGCCGCGTTTCCGGTCCCCCGCGCCGTCCTGTCCGACGGGGACGTGGCGCGCCCGGTCGTCCGCGCCGTCTCGTCCGCCGGGGGCGCCGTCCGTCCCGCGGTCCGCGCCGGTCCCTTGCCCGTGGGTGCTGCCCGGCCGCCCGCCCGCGCCGGCGGACCGGCGCCCCGCGCCGTCCCGGTGGGGGTTCGCGCCGTACCGCCGGGCCGCCGCGTCGTGCGGTCGGCCGTTCCGGCGGAGGCCTGCGGCGTCGATCGGCCGCCTGATCGTTCCGCTCCCTCGGCCGTACGCGTCGTACCGCCCGCTGTCCGCGCGGACCTTCCGGTCCGCCGGTCGGGCGCGTTTGGCCGCTCGGCCGGGTCGGGTCCCGTGCGGGTGCCCCGGGGACGTGGGGAAGCGTTGTTCGGGTCTGGCATGGGCTCACCACCGTCAGGCGCCGGTCGTTCCGTCGCCGCTCCGTTCATCCCACTTTCCCTCCGATGGCGGGTTTGATGCCATCGGGAAGGTGCGGCGGGTGGGGGACGGTGAGGGGGCGCCCGGGCCTGTCGCCCCGGTTACTGTTGTGGACATGCGTCTCCACGTCGTCGACCACCCTCTGGTCGCCCACAAGCTCACCACGCTGCGCGACCGGCGCACCGACTCCCCGACCTTCCGTCGCCTCGCCGACGAGCTGGTCACCCTGCTCGCCTACGAGGCCACGCGGGACGTGCGCACCGAGCTGGTCGACATCACGACGCCGGTCGCGTCGACCACGGGCGTCAAGCTCTCCCACCCGCGCCCGCTCGTGGTGCCCATCCTCCGGGCCGGCCTCGGCATGCTCGACGGCATGGTCCGGCTGCTGCCGACCGCCGAGGTGGGCTTCCTCGGCATGATCCGCAACGAGGAGACGCTGGAGGCCTCCACGTACGCCACCCGCATGCCGGAGGATCTCTCCGGGCGTCAGGTGTACGTCCTCGACCCCATGCTCGCCACCGGCGGCACTCTGGTCGCCGCGATCCGCGAGCTGATCGCCCGCGGTGCCGACGACGTGACCGCCGTGGTGCTCCTGGCCGCACCCGAGGGCGTGGAGATCATGGAGCGGGAGCTGGCGGGCTCACCGGTGACGGTCGTGACCGCCGCCGTCGACGAGCGCCTCAACGAGCACGGCTACATCGTGCCGGGCCTGGGAGACGCGGGCGACCGCCTCTACGGTGCCGCGGAGTAGCTCCGTGCGTGGGTAGGCCCTCGCGGGTCAGCAGGTTTTGGCGGTACTGGGCGTCGGCTCGGGCCTGGTCAGATCGGCCAGGGCCCGGTCGGCGTCCTTCTGTCTGCTGAGGGCCTTGAAGCCGGTGCCGATGACGAGGTCCACCTCGGTGGCCTTCGTACGACCGTCGGTCTTCAGCCGCGCCCCGGTGAGCTGGGTGTTGAGGACGGGCAGCGCCGCGTCGGCGGCGGCCTTCGCGCCGAGCAGTATCGCGGCGCCCTTGACCTTCTTGTCGTACTCCTTGGTCGCGTTGCCCACGTTCCCGATGCGGAAGCCACGCTTCTTCAGCTCGGCGGCGGTCTCCTTGGCGAGACCGGCCCGGGGAGTGGCGTTGAGGACGTTGACGGTGATCCTGCCCGGTGCGGGGTAGCCCTTCGCGGACGCCCCGGACTTCCCGGCCGCTCCGCCCGCTTTCGGGGACGGGGTCACCCGGGACGCGCAGTCCGCCTTGGGGCCGGCCGCGGCGGCCTGGTCCCCGTCACCGGTGAAGACGTCGATGAGCTGCAGCGTTCCCCAGCCCACGAGGCCCAGCGCGGTCACGGACGCGAGGACCGCGAGGACGAGCCGGCGCCGCCTCCTGGGCCGACGCAGCTTCGGGTACTTGTCCCCCGTGATCCGGTACTGGCCGCCCATGCCGGGAGGGGTCAGCATGCTCATGGGCGCAGCGTAGTGCCGTTGGACGGTGATGCCTACTAGATGATCATTCACCGCGCTGTGGTCCAACCCGAAAGGGCCAACCGGCTTCCGTGCGGGCTAGTCCAGTTCCAGGACGCGGGCGTGGAGCACCTGGCGTTGCTGGAGGGCCGCGCGGACCGCGCGGTGGAGGCCGTCCTCCAGGTACAGATCGCCCTGCCACTTCACCACGTGCGCGAAGAGGTCGCCGTAGAACGTGGAGTCCTCGGCGAGGAGGGTCTCCAGGTCCAGCTGCCCCTTGGTCGTCACGAGCTGATCGAGGCGGACCGGGCGCGGCGCGACGTCCGCCCACTGCCGGGTGCTTTCCCGGCCGTGGTCGGGGTACGGCCGGCCGTTTCCGATGCGCTTGAAGATCACACGGAAAGCCTACCGGTCAAGACGTTCCGGGCGCAGCCATGGCGGCGGAGTGCGGGCGCGGAAAAGGTGGAGCGAAGTGGGGCATAACGGTGATTCTGTGAGGGTCCGGTGGCGGTCGTGGGTGCCCGGCGGGGTTCTTTCGGGGGTGCGGCGCGTCCCCTGCGCGGCGCGGGTCGGGAATTCTCCCGGGGCTGCGTCCCGGCCGCGCCGGGGTTCCTCGTCGCGTCGTCCGGACTTCTCCGGAGGGGTGCCTCGATGTCGCCGGGAAGTCTTCGATGTCGCGCGCCACGACCGCTCCCGGTGGCGTGGGTGGAGCGCGGCCCGGGATGCGGCCGTCGGCTCCGCCTCCGCGGTTACCTGCCGGAGGCCTTCGCCGCCTTGGCCGCCTTGGCCGCCGCCTTCATCTCCTGCTTGTGGGCCCGGACCTTGGCCAGCGAGTCGGGGCCCTTGATGTCGGCCACGGAGCGGAAGGAGTCGGGGTCACCGTAGGACCCGGCGGCCTCGCGCCAGCCGGTGGGGTGGACGCCGAGCTGTTTGCCGAGGAGGGCCAGGAAGATCTGGGCCTTCTGGCGGCCGAAGCCGGGGAGGGATTCGAGGCGGGAGAGCAGTTCCCCGCCGGTCGCCGCGTCCTGCCAGACCGCGCTCGCGTCGCCGTCGTAGTGGTCCACGAGGTACTGGCACAGCTGCTGGATCCGCTTCGCCATGGAACCGGGGTAGCGGTGCACCGCCGGTTTGGCCGACAGCAGCGCGACGAACGACTCCGGGTCGGCCGCCGCGATCTCGTGGGCGTCCAGGTCGTCCGCTCCGAGCCGGTGCGCGATGGTCCACGGGCCCTTGAACGCCCATTCCATCGGCACCTGCTGGTCCAGCAGCATGCCGACCAGCGCGGCGAGCGGACTGCGCCCGAGGAGCTCGTCCGCCTCGGGGTCCTGGGCGAGGTGAAGGGTGACGTTCATGCCCCGATGATCGCCCGCCGGGCGGTCCGCCGCAGCCCGGCCCCCGGGCGAGGATGCCGGCCGTCTCACGGGCGCCAGTAGCCCAGCGCGTGCGTCCGCTGCTTCGGTACCCCCAGTTCCCTGCGGAAGTACGTCGTCAGGGAGCGGGTCGTCGCGGTGTCGCAGGCGATCCAGACGTAGGGGGCGGGGGTGTTCGCCAGGAGGGCGGGGGCGTCGGCTCTCACCTGGGTGAGGAGGCGGGCGCCGGCGTCCTGGCGGGGGACCGGGCGGAAGTCGTGGCGGGCGGGGTCGAGGCGGAGGGGGAGCCCGTCCGCCCCGGGGGTGGGGCCCCCGGTGTCCGTCGGCGTCTCGAACCAGATCGTCGCCGGGGCCGACGGGAGTGCGCCCAGAAGGGAGTTGATGGCCGGGAGGGAGGCCGGGTCGCCGATGGCGAGGATGTGGGACGGGGTGGGGTCGGGCTCGGTGAAGGCGGTGCCCTGGACGGTGGCCTCGATGGTGTCGCCGGGCTTCGCGGTGCGGGCCCAGTCGCTGGCGTGGCCGTCGTGCAGGGCGAACTCCAGGCTGAAGGTGCCGGCGGCCGGGTCGGGATCCACCAGGGTGTAGGCCCGCTGGTGCGGTTTGCCGGCGGCGTCGAACCAGAGGCGTACCCACATCGTCGGGTGGACGCCGGTCGCCGCGAGCATGCCGCCGTCGGTGAGGTGGACCCGGCGGTAGTGCTCGGTGACCTGTTCCGCACCGGTCACCGTGAGGACGAAGTCCTTTCCACGGAGCAGTTTGAGGACCGCTCCCTCCCAACCGTGCCCCTGCCCCATGGCTTCTGCACCCTTCCCGTACGCTTTGATCACTGATTGTTTAGGTGAGGCTAACCTAAATTGCGAGTGGAGTGGGGACGGGAATGCGGGACATCGGCGGGCGGGAGCAGGTCCGAGGGGAGATTTCGAGCCATGGCTCACAGGGATCGCACGGGGCGCGAGGACCACAGGGACCACAGAAGCCACAGGGACCACAGAAGCCAGAGGGGCCAGAGGGGCCAGAGGGGCCACAGGCGTACGGGACGTACCGCGACGCCTGGGGCATCCCCCACCTCCGCGCCGCCGACGCCCGCGCTCTCGCCCACGCCCAGGGCCGGGTCACCGCCCTCGACCGCGCCTGGCAACTGGAGGTCGAACGCCACCGGGTCCAGGGCACCACCGCCGCCTTCCTGGGCGTGGACGCCCTCGGCTGGGACCGGTTCGCGCGGCGGGCCCGCCTGGCGGACACGGCGCGAAGATGCTTCGACCGGCTGGAGAGAACGGACCCGGAGACCGCCGACTGGGTCCGTGCGTACGTCGAGGGCGTGAACGACGGGCTGGCCGAGGGCGGGCGGCGCGCGCCCGAGTTCGAGCGCGCCGGGCTCGTGGCCGGGCGCTGGGAGGTCTGGCATCCGCTCGGTGTGTGGCTCGCCACGCACATCCTGTTCGCCGGGTTCCCCGCCAAGCTCTGGCGGGAGGAGGCCGTACGGCATCTCGGTGCCGACGCGGTCGGGCTGTTCGCCACGGACGGGCCGGCCACCGCCGGCAGCAACGGGTGGCTCGTCGACGGCTCCCGTACGGCCACCGGACAGGCCGTCATCGCCGGTGATCCGCACCGGTTCATCGAGGCACCCGGTGTCTATCAGCAGATCCACCTCTCCTGCCCCGAGTTCGACGTCGTCGGCCTCGCCGTCCCCGGTATGCCCGGCATCGCGCACTTCGGCCACACCGGCGACGTGGCCTGGGCCATCACCAACGCCATGGCCGACTACCAGGACCTGTACCGCGAGCGGCTGCGGCCCACGGACGGCGGCGTGGAGGCACTCGATCCCGACGGGGTGTGGCGGGCCGCGCACCGGCATGTGGAGGTCATCGAGGTCGCGGGCGGGGAGCCGGTGGAGGTGGAGGTGATCGAGACCGCCCGGGGGCCGGTCGTCGTCGGGGGACCGGACACGGGTGAACCCGGTCCGGTCGGTCCCCTCAGCCTCCGTTGTCCGCCCCGCGTCACCGGGGACCTCGGGCTGAGCGCGCTGCTCCCCCTCCTCCGGGCGCGGGAGGTCGCCGAGGTGGACCGGGCGTTCGACGCGTGGGCCGAGCCGGTGAACGTCGTGCTGGTGGCGGACACGCGGGGCGGGGTGCTGCACCGGGTGGCGGGGCGGGTGCCGGTGCGCGGCCAAGACAATCGGACCCGCGTCGTCGCGGCCTGGGAGCCGGGGCACGAGTGGCAGGGGTGGCACGAGATGCCGTACGGCGGGTTCGAGGACGGCGTCGCGGTGATGGCCAACCAGCGTGGCCCGGCGACCCCGTTGGGCGTGGAGTTCGCGCCGCCGCACCGGGCCGAACGCATCCGCGCGCTGCTGGACGAGAGGCGGGTGTGGTCCGCCGTGGAGATGCCCGCCCTGCACATGGACACCCATCTCTCCTCCGCCGGGCCCCTGTTGGACCACCTGGCCGCCCTCGCCGAGACCGCCCCCGGCACGCCGGGTACCGAGGGCGGACGCGAGGGCGGGTCCGGGCCGGCCGCGGGGATCAGCCCGGCCGCGGCCGCGCTCCGTGACCGGCTCCTGCGCTGGGACCGGCGGATGGAGGCCGACAGCGTCGACGCGGCGGCGTACGCGGCGCTGCGCGGGGCGGTCGTACGGCGGCTCGCGGCGGAGCCCGCGTTCGCGGCGCTGGCGGTGCCGCCGGCGTACCCCGAGGTCTTCCGGCCGTGGCTCTCGCTCACCGCGCGGATCGGGTTCGCGCTCGAACATCTGCTCAGGGCGGAGGAGTTGTACGGGATCGACCGGGCCGCGCTCGTGCGCGAGGCGCTGGAGGAGGCCGCGGGTGCCGGGTTCCGCCCCTGGGGCGACAGCCACCGGCTCGTGCCGTGGCGCGCGCTCCCGGACGACGGCCCGGACGACGGCCCGAACGCGCCCGACGAGCCGCGGCTCGCCGGTGACCACGACTGCGTCCTGTGCACCTCAGCCGTCCCCGGCGTCACCGACCTCAGCGCGCGCGGCCCGGCCGCCCGTTACGTCTGGGACCTGGCGCGGCGCGAGGACAGCCTCTGGGTGGTGCCGTTCGGGGCGTCCGGCGTGAGCGGCTCGGCCCATCACCGCGATCAGCTCCCCCTGTGGCTCGGGGGAGACCTCGTCCCGGTCGTCACCGACTGGGACCGCCTCACCCGGGAGGACACCGCCTCACCCGGGAGGACGGGGACGACCCCGCACCGGGTGGGGCGAGGAACGGCGACGAACAGCGAACAGGACAGCGAGGAGAAGCGCGATGAGCGTCGAGTCGTACGGCGACCGGGTGGCCGTTCACGAGCAGGTGGCCGACGGGTTCGGGACCGTGCGGATCCTGCCGTTGGACGCGAAGGCCGATGCGGGGGTGGTCCACGGCTGGGTGAGTGAGCCGAGGGCCGGGTTCTGGGGCATGAACGGGCTCACCGAGGAGCAGGTCCGGGAGGTGTACGAGGGCCTGGCGGCCTACGACACCCACCACGCCTACCTCGCGGTGCACGACGGCGAGCCGGTCGGACTGCTGCAGACCTACGAGCCGGAGGCGGACCGGGTCGGCGAGGCCTACGAGGTCGAGCCCGGTGACATCGGCGTCCATGTGCTGCTGGCGCCCGCCGGGGAGGGCGGAGGGCGGCCGGGGTGGTCGTCCTCGGTGCTGGCGGTCTTCGCCTCGTACGTGCTGGTCGGGCTGGACCGGCCACGGATCGTCGTCGATCCGGACGAGCGGAACGAGCGGGCCATCGCGCGGTTCACCCGTCAGGGGTTCGAGCGCGGGCCGGTCGTCGTCCTGCCGGAGGTCGATCTGCCGGAGGTGTATCTGCCCGAGAAGCGGGCCCGGCTGGCGTTCCTGCGCAGGGAGAGCCTGCTCGGCCGGTAGGCCCGGGCGGTGGCGTCGGCTGGTGGGTCGGTAGGCCCGGGCGGTGGCGTCGGCCGGTGGGCCGGTGGGCCGGTGGGCCGGGTGGCGGGCGTGGTGCCGGACGCGGTGGTGGACGGATGCGGTGGTGTCGGACGGAGGGGTGACGGACACGGTGGTGTCGGACGGAGGGGTGACGGACACGGTGGTGTCGGACGGAGGGGTGACGGATGCGGTGGTGTCGGACGGAGGGGTGACGGACACGGTGGTGTCGGACGGAGGGGTGACGGACGCGGTGGTGGCGGGCGTGGGGCGGGCGTAGCCTCGGGCGGATGACTCCCGAAGACCTCATCGCGCACTACGCGTTGGAGCCCATCCCGCGTGAGGGCGGCCGTTTCCGGCAGACCTGGGCGGGGCCCGAACGGGACGACGGGCGGCCGGAGGGGACCGCGATCGTCGCCCTGCTCACCACCGAGCCCGGCGACTACTCCGCGCTGCACCGGCTGCCCGGCGACGAGATCTGGCACTACCACCTCGGCGACCCGCTCCGGATGCTGCTGCTCGCCCCGGACGGGTCCTCGCGGGTCGTCGTCCTCGGACCGCGGGTGCTCGACGGGCAGCACGTGCAGTACGTCGTGCCCGCGGGGACCTGGATGGGGGCGAGGGTCCCGGGCGCCGGAGACGGCCGCGGCTGGACGCTGTTCGGGTGCACGATGGCGCCGGGGTTCACCTTCGGGGGATACGAGCACGGCGACGCGGCGGAACTGGCGCTGCTGTACCCGGACCGGGCCGCCGAGATCGGGGAGCTGGGGCGGGCGTAGGTTCGGGTTGCCCGGGGGCGGGGCGGACCGGTGCGGATCGCGTTGAACGCGGCGTTCGCGGCGTCCGTACGTGTTCGAGGAGTCCGAGAGCCGGCGACCGTGGATCCGGAGCACTACGTGGACCGACGCAGGTACAGCGACCCAGTCGAGGACAGGGGCGGCGACAGCGGCCGCGTCGAGGGCGGGGTCGGTAACAGCGGCAGGGGTGGGGACCGGGGCGCGAGGCGGCCGGGCGGAACCGGCGGCCTCGGTGGACACCGGGGCCGGGCCGGAGACCGGAGCGGCCGGGGCCGTGGGATCCGGCGCCTGGTGCTGCTGGGCACCGTGCTGATCCTGTGCCTCCTGGCAGGAGCGGGTACCGCCTCCGCGCACGCCGCCCTCAAGAGCAGCGACCCCGTCGACGGCAGCGTCCTCGACGTCGCCCCCAAGGACATCACCCTCCGCTTCACCGAGTCGGTGAGCCTCCTGGAGGACTCCATCCGCGTCGTCGACCCGGAGAACCGGGCGGTCGACACGGGCAAGCCGGGGCGCGCGGGCGGCCGGTCCGACACGGCCGGTGTCACCCTGCCCGGCGGCCTCGCCGACGGCACGTACACGATCGCCTGGCGGGTCGTCTCGGCCGACAGCCACCCCATCTCGGGTGCCCTGCTCTTCTCGATCGGCGAACCCTCCGCGACCGCCGCGGTCCTCCCCGCCGACCTCACCGAGGACCCGCTCACCTCCTCCCTCTACGACATCACCCGCTACTTCGCGTACGGCGCCCTCGCCCTGGTCATCGGCGTGACGTTCTTCCTGGCGGTCGTGCTCGGGGGCCCGGCCGAGTCGCTGCGCAAGCTGCTCCTGGCCGGCTGGCTGGCACTGCTGCTCGCCTCGGCCGTCCTGCTGCTGCTGCGCGGGCCGTACGAGCGGGGCACCGGCATCGGGGCCGCCCTCGACCTGTCCGTGCTGCGCGAGACGCTGGTGAGCCGGCCGGGACTCGCGCTGCTGGCCCGGCTGGCGCTGCTCGCGGTGGCGGCCCTCGTCCTCGTACGCGTACGCCGGCGGGGCGACGCGTGGGGGAAGGGCGCGCTCGTCGGCGGTGCGCTGCTCTCGGTGGGTCTCGCCGGGACCTGGGCGGCCGCCGAACACGCCTCCGCCGGTATCCAGGTGCCGGTCGCGATGACCTCCTCGGTGCTGCATCTGCTGGCCATGGCCGTCTGGCTGGGCGGGCTGACCGCGCTGCTCACCGTGCTGTACCGGGCGCCGGAGACCCTGTCGGCCGCCGTGGTCAGCCGTTTCTCCCGGCTGGCCTTCGTCTCGGTGATCGTCCTCGTCGTCACCGGCGTCTACCAGTCCTGGCGCGGCCTCGGCTCCTGGTCCGCGTTCACCTCCACGGCGTACGGGGAGGTCCTGGTCGCCAAGCTGGTCGCCGTGCTGCTCCTGCTGGTGGCGGCGGCGTTCTCACGGCGTTGGACGGGGCGGCTGGGGGAGGCGGGGGAGTCTTCGGCGGCGGCTGCGGCGGTGGAGGCTGTCGCGTCCGGGCGGGAGGCCGAGTCGGACGAGTCCGCCGCCGGGTCGGTGACGGCCGTCGCTCACGATCGGGCCGGGGTCACCGAGCGGGCGGCCGTGGCGGTGGCGGCGCGGGTGTCCGGGCGGGCGGGCGAGGGGGCGTCCGCTGTGGCCCCCGCCGCCGTGTCGTCCGCCGACGCGCCCTCTCCTGACCAGGGAGCCGACGACGACCGGCGCGAGGGTGGCCGGGGCGACGGAGGCCGAGGCGACCGCGAAGGCTCGTCGGCCGAGGACCCCTTGGCGGCCGATCCGCCGCGTCGGCGCCTTCGGCAGTCGGTGCTCGCGGAGTTCACCGTCGCGGTCGTCGTCCTGGTGATCACCACCGTGCTGACGGGCACCCTCCCGGGCCGGGCGGCGGCGGAGATCGCCGAGGAGAGCGCGAGCGAGGCGGCCGGTGGGGTCACGGCGTCCTCGACGACGATCCCCTTCGACGTCGGCACCCCGAACGGGCACGGCAAGGTCCAGATCGACCTCGGCCCCGGGCGCGTCGGCAAGAACTCCGTGCAGGCCGTGGTCTTCGGCCCCGACGGGGGTATCGCCACCGTTCCCGAACTGCGGCTCACCTTCACCCTCAAGGCCCAGAAGATCGGCCCGATCGACGCGAAGCTCACCGACCGCGGCGGCTACTGGGTCACCGACGAGCTGCGGCTCCCCCTGCCCGGCAAGTGGACGATGAGGCTCACGGTCCGTACGACGGAGATCGACCAGGTCACCGTGGAGAAGCCGGTACGGGTGAGCTAGCAGGGCCGGACCGGGGCGGGACGGGACGGGGCCTGTCGGCGGGGCTCACCCTTCGCCGTGCCCGCCGTGGTTGTCGTGCCCGCCGTGCCCGCCGTGCCCGCCGTGCCCGCCGTGCTCGCCGTGGTCGTGTTCGTCGTGTTCGTCGAGGAGCCGCCGCATCGTCTCCGCCGCCCGTACGGCCGCGTCGGCGCAGCAGTTGTTGAAGAGGACGTGCAGTTCGTCCACCTGTTCGGCGGCCGACCGCAACCGGGGTGCCCACGCGGCGAGTTCGGACGGGGAGTAGACGTACCGGAAACGGTCCTCCTTGCTTCCGGTGCCCCAGTCGGGGCTGCGGCCGTGGAACCGTACGACGGCCAGCTCGGGCGAGGTGACGGGGACGAGCGGCGGCAGGGAGGTCTCCAGGTCCTGGGCCATGTCGACGCCCACGGCGACCAGGCCGAGCCGCGACAGCGACGCCGCGGTGCGGTCGGCCTGTTCGCCCCGCCACCACTCGGGGTGCCGGAACTCGACCGAGACGGGCCAGCCTGCCGTACGCCCCGCGCACTCCTCCAGCGTCTCCCGCGCCCGCTCCCCCGGCGCGAACCACGGCGGGAACTGGAACAGCACCGCGCCCAGCCGCCCGGCCTCCCGCAACGGCTCGACGGCGTCGGCGAACCGCTCCCACACCCGGTCCAGTACGGCGGGGGTCGTCCTGCGGCGCGGCTCCCGCCCGAGTGACTCCCGGAGGTCCTCGGGGAGGGCCGCCGGGCGGGTCGGGTGGCAGGTGAGGAGGGAGAACGCCTTGATGTCGAAGCGGAATCCGGGGGGTGTCCGCTCGGCCCAGAGGAGGCTGTTGCGGCGGCTGGGCAGGGCGTAGTAGCTGGAGTCCACCTCGACGACCGGGAACCGCTCGGCGTAGTAGCGGAGTCGCCGGGCCCGGCGTCGCGATGTCCGCGCGGGTACCAGCCGCTGGCCAGCAGCGCCCGGTCCGTCCACGAGCAGGTCCCGACGAGTACGTCACCCATGGGGCGCCGGGTACCCGCGATCGACGTCCTGGCGCACCCGCCCGGCGCGGCGCGCCACCCGCCACCCGCCTTGCGCGGCGCGCCGGTTGTGCCGCTTGCTCGCCGTGTGCCGGTGCCGCCAGGCGTTCCGCCAGGTGTTTCGCTATTCGTTCCGCTATTCGTTCCGCTCGTGCAGCGGTGCGCCGCAGAGCGACTTCGACGGGGTGCCGTCGACGCCGACGGGCCGGTCACCGGCGATCATCACGCGGTGCATGATGCGCGGGAAGTCCAGGTGGGCGGCGTCGCTCGGGGCGAGGTGGACGGTGGCCCGGTTGTCCCAGAGGGCCACGGAACCCGGCTCCCAGCGGAAGCGGACCGTGTACTCGGGGCGCGTGATCTGCTCGACGAACATCTCCAGCAGGAGCCGGCTCTCGGCCCGGGTGACGTCGACGATGTTCTCGACGTAGTACGGGTTGACGTACAGGACCCGTTCGCCGGTCTCGGGGTGCACGCGGACGACCGGGTGCACGGACGCGACCTGGTGGTCCTGGAGATGGCGGAGGTAGGGGTCGGGGCCCGAACGGGCGAGATAGCCGACGCCCAGCCGGTGTTCGGCGCGCAGCCCGTCGGCGAACCGCCGCACCGGCTCCGACAGGCCCGCGTAGGCGGTGGCGAGGTTGGCCCAGGTGGTGTCCCCGCCGTACGGGGGGACGCGTTCGGCGCGGAGCAGGGTCAGGGCGGGCGGGTCGATGCGCGCGGTGTGGTCGGCGTGCCAGCCGCGGAGGGTGGAGTGACGGCGGCGCTCCAGCCATTCGGCCTGGTCCATGCCGTGCTTGCGGCCCAGCTCCTGACGGTCGGCCGTCGTCTCGATCTCGGGGTGCGCGGCCGGGGAGACCGAGCCCCTCGCACGCGGTCGGATCGGCTCCCCGAAGCGGCGCGCGAACGCGATCTGGCCGGCGTGGTCCAGTCGCTGCCCCCGGAAGAAGACGACCTTCCAGCGCAGCAGCGCGGCTCGGACACCGGCGACCGTCGCGTCGTCGAGCGGGCCGGCGAGGTCCACGCCGTGGATGTCGGCGCCGATGTGCCCGGAGGCGGGGCGCACGTCGAGGCCGCCCTCCGGTACCCCTGAGGACGTGTTCGTGTCGGTGCTCATCGCTGGCTCGCCCTTCGACGCCGGTCGTAGGCCCGGTCTTCCCCCGGCGCCGCGCGCGCATGCGGTCCGGCCGAGAAGTGTCCTGATCGGACGAGGACCGCGCCGGGCGGCCGGCCCGTAGAGAGGGTCCGTTCGCCCGGTGTCGTACCGCACCCCGGCCCGCCCCGGACTGCGA
This sequence comes from Streptomyces sp. NPDC002324, assembly GCF_053593335.1. Classification (NCBI taxonomy): domain Bacteria; kingdom Bacillati; phylum Actinomycetota; class Actinomycetes; order Kitasatosporales; family Streptomycetaceae; genus Streptomyces; species Streptomyces sp. NPDC002324. Next base: position 38,502 of record NZ_JBSFCF010000013.1, on the reverse strand, counting down.
CACTGCAACGCACTGTACGCGGCAGGAAGTTGACCTCATGACCGACAAGCTCACCGTAGGCGTCCTGGGTACCGGCATCATGGGCGCCGCGATGGCCCGCAACCTCGTCCGTGCCGGCCACGCCGTACGGGCCTGGAACCGCACCCGGGAGAAGGCCGAGCCGCTCGCCGCCGACGGCGCGCGGATCGCCGACAGCCCGGCCGAGGCCGTGCGCGGGGCGGACGTGGTGCTCACGATCCTGTACGACGGGGCAGCGGCCCGGGACGTGATGCGTGAGGCGGCGCCCGCGCTGAGCCCCGGCACGGCCTGGGTCCAGTCCACCACCGCCGGTGTGGAGGGCGTCGCCGAACTGGCCGCGCTGGCCGGTGAGCACGGGCTGGTCTTCTACGACGCCCCGGTGCTCGGCACCCGGCAGCCCGCGGAGGCGGGGCAGTTGACGGTGCTGGCCGCGGGCCCGGTCGAGGGGCGGGGGACGGTGACCCCCGTCTTCGACGCCGTCGGCGCCCGTACCGTCTGGACCGGCGAGGACGGCGCGGCGGGCACCGCGACCCGGCTCAAGCTGGTGGCCAACAGCTGGGTGCTCGCCGCGACCAACGCGGCCGGTGAGGTGCTGGCCCTGTCCCAGGCGCTCGGTGTCGACCCGCGGTCCTTCTTCGAGATCATCGAGGGCGGCCCGCTCGACATGGGCTATCTGCACGCCAAGTCCGCGCTCATCCTCGACGACCGCCTCTCCCCGGCCTCCTTCGCCGTCTCGACCGCCGCGAAGGACGCCCGTCTGATCGTCGAGGCCGGCCGGCGACACGGCGTACGCCTCGACATCGCCGCCGCCGGCGCCGCCCGCCTCACCCGCGCCGCCGCCCAGGGCCATGCCGACGAGGACATGGCGGCCGCGTACTTCGCCAGTTTCGACGCGGAGGAGGGGGCGGGGGAGGAGGGTTAGGGCAAGGAGGGGCGAGGAGGAGGAGGGCGAGGGGCGGCTGCCGTTGCCCTCGGCCCTCAGGTCCGGTCGGCGGTGTCCCGTTCGTCGTCCAACGCCTCGTGCGCTTCAGCCGAAGCCGGGGCCGAAGCCGGGGCCGGGGCCGAAGCCGGGGCCGGGGCCGAAGCCGAGGCCGGGGGCGTACCGTCCGCTTCCCCTCCGCCGGCCCCCGCGCCGGTAGCCGGGGCCCCGCGCAGGCGGCCGGTGAGCCACATGGCCATCGGCTCGGTCCAGCGCGCGGCCAGCGGGCCGACGATGACCAGGATGAGGACGTAGGCGGTGGCCAGGGGGCCGAGGGAGGGTTCGATGCCGGCGGTGACGGCGAGGCCGGCGATGACGATGGAGAACTCGCCGCGCGCGACCAGCGTGCCGCCCGCCCGCCAGCGGCCCTTCGCGGAGATACCGGCCCGCCGCGCGGCCCAGTACCCGGTGGCGATCTTCGTCAGGGCGGTGACGGCGGCCAGGACGAGCGCGGGCAGGAGGACCGGCGGGATGCTGGCGGGGTCGGTGTGCAGGCCGAAGAAGACGAAGAACACGGCCGCGAACAGGTCCCGCAGCGGCGCCAGCAGACTGTGCGCGCCCTCGGCCACCTCGCCCGACAGGGCGATGCCCACCAGGAACGCGCCCACCGCCGCCGACACCTGCAGCTGTTGAGCCAGCCCGGCGACGACGAGTGTCACCCCGAGCACGACGAGCAGCAGCTTCTCGGGGTCGTCGCTGGAGACGAACCGCGAGATGTGCCGCCCGTACCGCACGGCCACCAGCAGCACGAGCCCGGCCGTGCCGAGCGCGATCGCGAGGGTCGCGCTGCCCGCCGCCAGACCGACCCCGGCCAGCAGGGCGGTGACGATCGGGAGGTAGACGGCCATGGAGAGGTCTTCCAGGACCAGGATGCTGAGAATGACGGGGGTTTCGCGGTTGCCGAGCCGTCCGAGGTCGCCGAGGACCTTGGCGATCACGCCGGAGGAGGAGATCCAGGTGACGCCGGCGAGGACGACGGCGGCGACGGGTCCCCAGCCGAGGAGGAGGGCCATGGCGGCGCCGGGGAGGGCGTTGAGGCAGGCGTCGACGAGTCCGGCGGGGTACTGGGTCTTGAGGTTGGAGACGAGGTCGCTGGCGGTGTACTCCAGGCCGAGCATGAGCAGCAGCAGGATCACGCCGATCTCGGCGCCGATCGCGACGAACTCCTCGCTGGTGCCAAGCGGTAGCAGGCCGCCCTCCCCGAAGGCCAGCCCGGCCAGCAGATACAGCGGGATGGGCGACAACCGGAACCGCGCCGCGAACCGTCCCAGCAGCCCCAGGCCGAGGATGATCGCGCCGAACTCGACCAGGAAGACGGCGGAGGAGTGCGCGGTGGACTCGGACTGTGCGGCGAGGTGTGCGAAAGGGTGAGCGGGGAGGCCGGGGAGGGCGAGGGCGGGGAGGTGTGCGGCGAGGTGCATGCCCGGTTCACTCCCGCCCGAGTATCGCGGCGGCCGTCTCCACACCCTCGCGGGTGCCGATCACGATGAGCGTGTCCCCGCCGGCCAGCCGGAAGTCCGGTGTGGGCGAGGGGATCGCCTCGGCCCGGCGCAGTACGGCCACGATGGACGCGCCCGTCTCGGTCCGCATCCGGGTGTCGCCCAGCACGCGCCCGTTCCAGTGGGACGTCGACGCCAGCTCGATCCGCTCCGCCACCAGCCCCAGCTCCGTGGTGGACAGCAGGTTCGGGCTGTGGTGGTCCGGCATCAGCGCGTCGACGAGGGCGGTCGCCTCCCCCGACGACAGCCGCACCGACAGCGCGCACGCGTCCGGATCGTCCTGCCGGTACGCGCTCAGTGTCCGGGCGCCGTCCCGGTGCGCGACCACCGAGATCCGCCGCTGCTCCCTGGTCGTGAGGTCGTAGCGGACCCCGATCCCTGGCAACGGCGTACTGCTGAGTCGTGGAGCGCCCACGGCCGGCCCCCTGTCTGATTCGGATATGTCATCGGACAACCGTCGGTGCCACCCTAACGAGACCCCGAAAATCGCGACGAGACCGCGAAAACCGGCCGCCGGCTCAGGGACCGGTCTCCCGGTGGAACAATCCCCCTTCAATCCCGGACGCCCCCGTGTCGGCACCGGGGCTGACCGAAAGGACCCCCCGCCATGATCCTCACGGGTGCCTCCACAGCCCATGCGGCGGTCCCCCTCCCGCCCCGCGCACCGGGCATCCCGTCGGCCGGCGGGCCGCCGGCCGTGAGGTCGTGGGGAGCTCGCGCGGGTTGTACCGAGGGGATATCCGTCCCCTCCGGACGCCGGCCCGCGACGCACCCGGGACCCACGCCCCCCGGAGCGCACGCCCCCGGGACTCCGGGAGCGTGCCCATGATCCAGTGGGTGTCCCTGGGGACCGGCCCCCGTCCCGTCCCCCAGCCCGTGGCGACCCCGTTGGTGTGGGCCACGGCCTTCGCGGGCGCGATGGCCTTGGTGGCCGTGCACAACGCGCTGGTCGGCACGGACCGCCCCGGCCCGGCCCTGCTCGCCCTGTCGGTGCTCTCCGCGCTCCTCGGCGGGTACGCCCGCTTCACCGCGGCCCCGGGCACGGCCGCCCTGTGCTGGCTGTTCCTCAACGGGTTCGCCATCCCGCCCGCGGGCGTCCTGACCTGGACCAACCCGCGCGACACCTTCTGGCTGGTCTGCCTCCTCACCGCGGCCCTCACCGGCACCGCCCTCGCCCGCCTCCTCCAGGCCCGCGCCGCCTACCGCCGCCTGACCACGGCCCAGCCGCCTCCGCCCACGCCCGACCCCTGGGACCGGCCGCCGGCCCCCTGAAGGTGCGGTGGCATGAAGTTGAGCGAGCGTGTGCAGCAAGCTGACACGAATCGCCGTCCCGCCTGCGGTTTTCCGTTGGCAGAGTGGGGGTCACCGCGGGGGCACGACCGGCCCGGAACGCGCGGGGGACAACAAACGGGGGTACGTCGTGGGGTTCAAGGGATTCGCCGGGTTCGTGGGGGCCACCGGTTTCGCCGGCTTCAAGAAGGCGGCCGTGGTGGCGGGTGCGGCGCTCGCGCTCGCGGTGGTGGGGGGACAGGGCCCGGCTCAGGCTCAGGGCCCGGCTCAGGCTCAGATGGTGGCGGGAAGGCAGGCGGTGACCGCTCCGGTGACCGCTCCCGTGATCGTCGGTGGTTCCTTCGTCGCTCCCGTCGTCGACCCGATCGTCGAGCGGGTCTGCGCGACCCCGCTGCCCATCAGGCTTCCGCTATGCGGCGAGCAGGGCGGCGGCGCCTCCAAGCCCGTCAACGGGTGGCAGATCGAGACTCCGAAGCCGAAGCAGTAGCCGTACGGCCGACAGCGATCCGGCATACGGCAGTACCAGCAGTACCAGCAGTACAGGGGGTGCCCCGGCGATCAGTCGCCGGGGCACCCCTTCGTCGTGGCGCCACCGCCACCGGTGGCCGCCCCCTTCGCCGACACCGCGCCCGGCGTCCTCCCGGGCCTCACACCCAGCCGCGCTCCCGCGCGAGGAGCGCCGCGTGCGCCCTGCTGCTCGCGCCCAGGATGCGCAGCACGTCGGCGACGTGACGGCGGTACGTCCGCACCGACACCCCCAGCGAGCGCGCCCCCGACTCGTCCTTGCCCACGTGGCACATCGCTTCCAGGACCTGCTGCTCCATCTCCGAGAGCCCCCCGCCCTCCGCCCCCGCCCGCTCGTCGATGAGCACGGTGAGATCGGTGGCCTGGTCCCAGATCTTCTCGAACAGCGCCAGGATGTTCGCGACCAGCCCCGCCTCCCGGGCGAGCAGCGCGCCGCGCCGGGTGTCGGCCGGGTCGACCGGGACGAGCGCTGTGCGGCGGTCGTAGACGAGGAGCCGTTCCGCGATGGTGTCCGCGACCCGGATCTGCGCGCCGAGGGAGGTGAGGTCGCGCAGATAGCCGACGGTCGGCGCGTGGTCCAGGGCCTCGCGCAGGACGACGTTGCGGATCCGTACGCCCCGCCGCAGACAGCGGGTGTCGAGCGGCCGGGCGTGCGCGATGTTCGCCGGGGTCAGCTCGGTGTACGGCTCGACCGAGAGGATCTCCTCGCGGGCGAAGAACGCCAGGTCGTCGATCCGGCCCCGGATCTGCCCGAGATCCTCCAGGCGCTCGATCGGTCCGGAGTCGGGCCGTTCCTTCACGCTCTGCTCGGCGCGCAGGCCGGCTATCAGGTGCCGGGACTGGGTGACCTGCTGGAGCTGCTGGTGGAGTTCGCGCAGCCGCAGGTCCGTGAGCCGGTCCACGGCGGTCTCGGGATCGGCGGCGGAGATCACCTCGGGCCCGCCGTCCGCTCCGGGGCCGGTCCCTTCCGTTCCGTGCAGCAGGCCGAGTTCGGTCAGGCGCTCCAGCGCGCTCCCGATGTCGTCCAACGGCACGTGCAGCAGCAACTGGATGTCCTCGGCGGTCGTGCCGGGGTTCCGTAGAAAGTGCCGGTAGATGCCCTCTTCCGTATCGGTGAGTCCGAGTACGGACAATTCCCCCATGGTGCCTCCGTCTGATCACCTGTGAGAGTACCTGCAACAAGCTGCACGGTCACTGGCAGCAAGTAGCGCCCCGGAACCGCCCGATGGGCTGCTCCCGTTTGGCATTGTTCTCTGTGTCGGAACGAACGAACGCCGACAGAGGAAAGCGAAGAAAAGAACGCAGGGCAGGAAATTCCGAGCGGTATCCACGCATCACGTCGATAAATGGGGGGACAGGCCATGACTTCTTATTCCGTACTCCTGCCCTTCCTTCCGCGCCGGCCGGAGCAGATCCTTCCGTACGCCGGACTGGTGCACTGGAGCAACGCGAGCCGCCTCTGGCAGGGGCAGTCCGTGATGATCGAGCCGCACCAGGGATTCGTGGCGGCGGCGGGGGCGGGATTCCGCGTGCCGACCGGACTCGGCGTCACGCTCATGCCGCTCCGCCACCCGTACGAAGCCGCTCTGCAGGCTCGCTCGCTGGCGATGGCCACCGGGCAGCCGGTGATCGCCGGATTCGGGCCCGGGGGCCGGCCGTTGCAGCGGTCGCTGCTCGGCGAGGCGTACCGCAGTCCGCTCACGGCGGCACGCGAGTACCTCTCGATCGTGGGCGGACTGCTGGCGGGCGAGAGCGTCGACATCCGGGGCGAGTACTTCAACTGCCGGGCCGAGATGCCCCGCTACCCGGTGCCGGGCGTGGAGATCGGGCTCGGTGTGCTGCGGCCCGGTATGGCGCGACTCGCGGGTGAGGTCGCCGATGTGGCCGTGACCTGGCTGACTCCGGCGCACTACCTGCGGGACACCGTGCTCCCGGCGATGCGCGAGGGCGCGGCGAACGCGCCGGACGGCAAGGGGGGCGCGGGGCGTACGCCCCCAAGGCTCACCGCCATCGTGCCGCTCGCCCTGGCCCGGCCCGACCGCGAACCCGCCGAACTGGCGCTCGCGAGCAACGCCGCGCATCTCCAGGGCGCCCACTACATCGACATGCTGCGCCGGTCCGGCACGGATGTCGCCGGCGACGACCCGGCGGCGAACGCCAAGGCGCTCGTCGACGGCGGGGCGTTCCTCAGCGGCGATCCGGACGAACTCGTCGCGAAACTCGGCGCGTTCGGTGCGGCGGGGGTGGACGAGGTCGTCCTGAACCTGACCGGCGTCTGCAATCTGTACGGCCCACAAGCGGCCCTGGACGAAACGAAGCGCATTCTGGCCGCCCTGGCCGCCTGACCGTGGGGGAAGACGAGAAAATGGCTGATCTGAAAGAGCGGCTCATTCGCTGGGGGACCGGTACGTCCAGTGTTGGAGCCGGAACAGAAACCGGAACCGGAACCCGTAAAGAGATCGGAACCGGCACCGGAACAGAAACCGGGACGCGCATCGGTGAATTGCCGCACGCCGGCGTGGAAACCGTCGTACTGGAGAACCGCGAGCACCTCACGGCGATCCTGAATTCCGGTGTCGTCGGAGCGGACACGCTGGTCCTCGTGCCCGGTGGGTCCGGTGGGTCCGGTGGGTCCGGTGAGTCCGAGGGACCCGGTGAGGAGAGCGGGGCCGACGGCCGCCGCGTCGTCGGGTACGAAGGGTCGCTGGCCGGGGCCGGCGGGGAGTTCTCCCCGGGCGCGGGCTTCTACCTCCAGATCCAGGGCTACGGCATCAGCGAGTACATGTCCGTCGCCGGGCCGACGCTCGTCCGGATCGCCGACGACACGGACTTCGACGTCTTCCTCGCCGACGCCGACCGGGCCCTGCACGACGGCACCTTCCCCGACTTCCTCACCCATCCCGCCATCCAGCTCGCCGACCTCCCGGGCCTCGGCGCCGTCCGCACACCGGCCGCCGGACCCCGGCACCGGCTGTACGTCGGCGCGGACGGGGCCGTCTCCACCGCGCCGGGCGGTACCCGCCTCGGAACGGCGGGCGACGGACCCGACCTCCTCGACGCGCAGTGGCGGCGGCTCAACAGCGGCACCGAGGCGACATGCGTGGTGTGTCTGGGGACGGTCGTGGACCACGACCTGCGGCGTACCGCGCTGGCCGCCCGGCCCTGGCTCGGGCGCTACCTGGCCGCCCTCGGCGCGATCCGCTCCCTGCGGGCCCGCGGAGTGGACGGCACCCTCAGGGTCTCCGGCTTCGGCGGACGGATCACCGAGGAGCTGGCCACCGACGCCGACGCCGACGCCGATCTGCGGGACGCGGACGCGCCGCTCCTGCTGTGGACCGACCAGGACGTGTACGTGCACGCCCCCGCCCCCAGCCGCACCTTCAGCGTGGAACGGTCGGCGGCCACGCCGGTCGAGGCGCTGCTGGCCTGCGGTTCGGCCGAGGCGGCGGCGCAGTACGCCGATCCGGACCACACCGTACGCATCGAGCGGTTCCTCGCCCGGGCCGGAGTGTGACACCACGATGACCACCACCCTCACGACCACGACCGCTCCGACGTCACCGACCGCCCCCACGACGACCCTCCCGGGACGGGCCGGGGAACTGCTCGCCCGGCTCGGCTCCCGCGCCGTCACCGGCGACCTCTACGCCGAAGCGGGCGCGCAGGTCTACCACGACGTGGCCGGCCGTAGCACCCACGAGGTACGGGAACTGACCGGCCTCGTCAGGACCTTGCCCGGCGACGTCCTCGACCTGGCCGCCGGCTCCGGGCGGCTGACCATGCCGCTGCTCGCGCTGGGCCGCCGGGTCACCGCCCTCGACCTCTCCCCGTACATGCTGCGGCTGCTGGAGGACCGGCTGGCCACCGCGCCCGCCGCCCTGCGCGAGCGCTGCACGGTCGTCGAGGCCGACATGAGCGACTTCGCCCTCCACCGCACCTTCCCGGTGATCGTCCTCGGCACCACCTCCGTCTCGCTCCTCGACGAGCGCGGCCGGACCGGTCTCTACCGGGCCGTACGCCGACACCTGGCACCCGGCGGCCGGTTCCTCCTGTCGACCGTCGGCATGGACACCGACTCCGGCCAGCCCGCCGAAGCCGAACTGGTGGTGGAGGCCGAAGCCGGCCGCGCCTACCGGATGTTCGAACACTGGGCGGTCGGCGACAGCGCCCGCACGGTCACCGTATTCCCGGCACTGATCCCGGACGACGACAGTCCCGTCCAGGTCACCACGACCAGCGTCGGCGTCCTGCCCGCCGCCCTCCTCGAAGCCGAACTGGCCGCCGCCGGACTCACCGTCCGCGCCCGGCACCCCCTGCCGGCCGTCGGCTCCCGCCACCACGACGTACTGCTCGAAACGGAGGTCACCCCATGAGTCCCGGCACCACCAAGAACGCGCTGTGGCCGTCCCTCCTGGCCCCCGCCCTGCACGGCTCGGACGCGCTCTGCGCGGTCTCCGCGCACGGGGTACGGGTCCGGTACGCCGACGGCAGCGAACTCCTGGACGCCTCCAGCGGGTTGTGGAACACCAACATCGGCTACGGCAACGAGGCCATCGCCCGGGCCGCCGCCGAAGCGCTCCGCGAAGCCTCGTACCTGAGCGTCTTCCGCTACGAGAACACCTACGCCCGTGCCGCGGCCGCCGCCCTCGTCGAGCTGTGCGGCGCCGACACCTACGGCCGGGTCCTCTTCTCGACCTCCGGCGGCGCCGCCAACGACCTCGTCATGAAGCTCGCCCGCCACTACCACGCCCTGCGCGGCGAGGACCGCCGCAAACTCGTGGTCGGGCTGCGCGGCAGCTACCACGGTCTGACGTACGGCAGTTTCGCGCTGACCGGCGAGGACCTCGGACAGCAGGTGTACGGCGTCGACCAGCGGCTCATCCGCCACGTCGACCCCAACGACCCTGCCGGCATGCGCACCTTGCTGGAACGTCAGGGCGCGATGGTCGCCGCCGTCGTCGTCGAGCCGGTGCTCGGCTCGGGGGCGGTGCCGCTCACCGAGGAGTACGTCGACGAGCTGCTGCGGCTGCGCGAGGAGTACGGCTTCCTGCTGGTCGCCGACGAGGTGGCCACCGGCTTCGGCCGTACCGGCGACTTCTTCGCCTCCCAGCGCTGGCCCGCCCGGCCCGACCTCCTGGTGACCTCCAAGGGGCTCACCAACGGTACGGCCGCGGCCGCCGCCGTCATCGCCTCGCACACGGTCGCGGAGGCCTTCGACTCGGCGGGCGCCATGCTGACCCACGGCGAGACCCAGGCCGGCACCCCCGTCACCTGCGCCGCCATCCTGGCCACCATCGACGAGATGCGCCGCCTGGACGCGGTCGCCCTCGGCCGGGCCCTGGCACTCCGGCTGGACGCGGAGCTGACCCGGCTGGTCGACGAGCACCCCTGGGTGACGGGCACCACCGGTGTGGGCTGTTTCCGGTCACTGCGGCTGACCACCCCGGACGGGGAACCGCTGCCGCAGGCCCGCGTCCCGGAGCTGGTCGCCGCGATCCGTACGGCGGGCGCCATCGTGCACCCCGGCGTCCACGGCATCCAGCTCTTCCCCGCGCTGACCTACACCGACGCGGACCTGACCGAGCTGATGGACCGCATCCGCGCCGGACTGGCCCTCTTCACCCGCGGGCCGATACCGGCCGCGGTACCGACGGAGGTTGCGGCATGAGCCACGGCCGGGGCGGACCGACCCGGGCGCTGATCGGTCCCGACGCCCTCACGGCATGGCTCCCCGACGGAGGGGGCCGCACGGCCGCCCTCCTCGTGGACACCGCTGTCGCGACGGCGGGGATCACGGCCCTGGTCCAGGACCGCCTCGGCCGGGCCCACTGGCGGACGGCCCGGACACCACTGGCCGCCGGCCCCGGTGATCTCGGCGCGGCCGCCACGCTCGCCGAGAGCCTGGCGGACGAAGGGGCCGAAGTCGGCCTGGTGGTCGCCATCGGCGGCGGATCGGTGCTCGACCTGGCGAAGATCGCGGCCCTGCTGCGGGCCAACCCGGTCGCGTACACCCGGCTCACCGTGCCCCAGCGCGGCGGCCTGATGGGCCTGCCGGGCGAGGTCACCCGTACCGTCCCGCTGCTCGCCGTACCGACGACCCTCGGCACCGGCAGCGAGATGAGCGCGGTCGCCTGCCTCGCGTACCCGCAGGGCAAGCGGCTGATCCTCGGTGGCGTACTGCGGCCGGAGGCGGCACTGCTCGATCCGTCGGCCACCGCCACACTGCCCCGCGAACTGGTCGTGGAGGGCGTCCTGGAGGCGCTGTTCCGGGCGGTCAGCCCGTACGCCGGCGACCACCGGGACGACCGCCGCACCGAGGACCGGCTGACGGAGACGGTCGCCCGGCGGCTCGTCCAGCTCGGCTACGAGGCGGTACGGGAGGAGAAGCCCGGCGACGCGCTCCGCCTGGACATCGCGAAGCTCAGCGGGCTCACGCACGGCGAGTGGCTGCACCAGGGCCGCGACCCGTACGCGGTCAAGGGCTGGCTCATCGCCAACGAGATGTCGTCGGCCCTCGGCGTACGGAAGATGACCGCCGTCGCCGCGCTGCTGCCGCACCTGTGGCGGGCCGTGCTCGACGGGGAGCCCCGGCTGGGCTCCGCGCCACGGCTGCGACGGATGTGGGCCGGGCTGCGCGAGGCCGCTCCGGCGGACCGGGGGCGGGCCCTGCCCGAGGACCCCGCCGACGGGATCGCCGCCCTGATGGACGACTGGCGGGTGGGCCGCCGGCTCACCGTCGAAGGCCCGGGGCGGATCGGGCGGATCGGGTCCCTGGCCGAGCGGACCGTTCGGGCCTGGGGCGCCGGCCTGCCGATGCTCGGCGGGCTGCGGGCGGAGGACGTACGCCGCCTCCTGGACGCGGCGCTCGGCACGACCGCGGCACGGACCGCGCACGCCGCGCACGCCGCGCCGACCGCGCTCACCGCGCACATCTGAGACTTCCGCTCCCGGTCCCGGGAGCGGGCGGAAAGAGAGCAACGGCTCTCGACACCATGAGAAAAGGGGGAGTTCCCATGCAGGAGAACTTCGAGAACGACAACTTCAGCTCCGCCCTGGAGCTGGGCATGCAGGAGCTGGAGGCCATGGAGGCCCCGGGCTGGTGGACCGCCGGTGGCGTCGTCGTCGGTGCGACGGTCGTGTCGGCCGTCGGTGTCTCGACGGGCGTCGCCGTCTCGATCATCACCTGATTCACTCAAGACTCGTTCGACTCGATCAAGTCTCAACTCAACGGGAGGGAAACCGATATGAAGGACAACGTCACGCAGGAGCCGAGCGGCTTCGACGCGTCGCTGGAGCTGGGCATGCAGGAGCTGGAGGCCATGGAGGCCCCGGGTTTCTGGAGCGGCTTCAAGACCGGCGTCGTGATCAGCACCGTCGCCAGCGCGGTCATCGCCACCTGATCCTAATCCGGCAGGCTGTCCCATCCGGCAGGTCTGTCCGATCCGGCAGGTCTGTCCGATCGGCAGGCGATCCGGCGGTCTGCCTGACCCGGCGGTCTGCCTGACCCGGCCGATCAGCCGGCAGCGGTAGCCGAACCGCATACGGATTTCCGCGGCGGCGTCCCGGGCCCGCAGAGGGCCCCGGGCCGCCACCGCGGAATCCGCGCTTCGTTCTCCACCCCCTCCCCCCACCCAGTCCCACCCGGTCCGACCAAGGAGTCCAGCATGGCCAACAGCCGAGACAAGGCAGCGGCCGAGAACAAGAACCTCGCCTTCGCCTGCGCTCTCATCCCGCTCGGCATGGCCGTCGCCACCTCGCAGCTGTCGGGTGGCGTCGAGATCTTCGTCATGGCCGGCCTGGGTGCAATCATGCTGAGCTGCCTGGTCAAGATCGGCGCCAACCTCCGGAAGGCACGCCGTTGAGCACCGCGAACGCGTCGAGCACCGCCGGCGCCCCCGTCGTCGCCCTGCGCGGCCTGACCAAGCGCTTCGGCGAGGTCACGGCGGTCGACGACCTGACGTACGAGGTCCGGCCCGGCCGGATCGTCGGCCTCCTCGGCCGCAACGGAGCCGGTAAGACCACCTCGTTGCGGATGCTGCTCGGCCTGTGCCGGCCGACCTCCGGCGAGGCGGCCGTCTTCGGCCGCCCCTACGCCGAACTGCCCCACGCCGCCCGCCGGGTGGGCGTCAGCATGGACGCCGTGGGGCCGCTGCCCGGCGCCAGTGCCCGACGCGAACTCACCATCTGGGCGCGAACCCTGGGCCTGCCCCGGCAGCGCGTCGAGGAGGTCCTCGACCTGGTGGGCCTGGCCGACGGCAACGCGGCCTCCCGCCCCGTCAAGGGCTACTCGACCGGCATGAAGCAGCGCCTCGCGCTCGCCACCGCGCTGCTCCCCGACCCCGAACTCCTCGTCCTGGACGAGCCCGCCAACGGCCTCGACCCGGACGGCATCCGCTGGCTGCGCGGCCTGCTGCGCGGCCTGGCCGACGAGGGCAGGACCGTCCTCGTCTCCAGCCACCTGCTCTCCGAGGTGGAGCAGACCGTGGACGACGTGGTGATCATCCAGAGCTCGCTGCGGTACGCCGGCCCGCTCGAAGGTCTCGTCGGCACGGGCGAGGGGGAACGCCTCGAAGACCGGTTCTTCTCCCTGGTCGGCTCGCCGTCGACGGTCCCGGCCGCTTCGGCCGCATCGACCGTCTCATCGACCGCCGCCTCATCCGCTGTCGGAGGACAGAACCATGCGTAACCTGCTCGCCGGCGAATGGACCAAGGCCTGGACCGGCCGCGGCTGGCTGATTCTGGCCGGGTGCGGTGTCCTGATGTCCCTGCTCGGCGCCCTCGGTTACGCCTCCCAGGGGGTGACGGCCATCGAGGAGGGCACCATGGGCCGGGCCGCCGTCACCGACGACATCGTCCGCTCCTGGTTCATGATGTCCCTCTTCACCTCCCTCTTCGGCGCGGTCTTCGTCTCCCGCGAGTACACCTCGGGCGCCATCGGCCGCTCCGTCCTGATGAGCGGCGGCCGTACCCGCCTGCTCACCGCCAAGGTGCTGACCGCCACCGCCGTGGGCGCCCTCGCCGCGCTGCTCACCGCCGCGCTGTCCCTCGCCTCCGCGTGGGGCACCCTCGCGGCCAACGGGACGAAGCCCGCGTGGCACGGCGAGACCTGGCTGATCCTGCTGGGCGTCTTCGTCGTCAACACGCTCGCCGCACCCTGGGGCGCGCTGGTCGGCTGGATCGTCCGGCACCAGGTGGGGGCCGTGGTGACCGTCGTCGCGCTGACCCTGGTCGTCGACCCGGCGGTGCAGGTGCTGGTGCCGGAGGCCGGCAAGTACCTGATGACGATCGCCCAGAGTTCCGTCTACCGGGACCAGAAGCCCGACCTGCTCTCCACGCCGCTCGCGCTGCTGGTGATCGTGGGCTGGCTGACGGCCGCCGCGCTGCTCGCCCGGAAGCTGTTCACCGCGCGCGACGTCGTCTGACGACAGCGCCGGCCGTCGTCCCTACGGCCCCCACCGCACCCGGCCTCACCGCACCCGGCCTCACCCGGCCTACCTCACCCCACCTCACCGCGCCCGCCGTCCGACGTCGCGTCCGACACCACCCGCGACGTCGCCCGGCGGCATGCCCCGGCACCGGCTGTCGCGGAGCCGCCGAAACCGCCCACGCCACGTCCCGCCGTTCCGCCGTCCCGTGGATCCGTCATCCCGCCGTCCCTCATCCCGTCATCCCGCCGTCCCGCCGTCCCGCCGTCCCGAGGAGCGAACCAGGCATGTCCAGCACACCCGCCGGTGCCGTACTACTGGCCCCCGAGCGGCTGGCCCGTCCCCGCCTCGCCCCCGACGTGGTGGTCCACGAGCCGGCCGAGCCGGGCGCGCCCTGGGTGGTGCAGCGCGGCAGCCACCAGTACTTCCGCCTCCAGGAGGATCTGGCCCGCCTCGTCCGGGCCGTCGACGGCGTACGCGACCACGACGACCTGGCCGACGCCCTCGGCGCACCCTGGACCCAGGCCGACGTCGGCTCGGCGGTGCGGACACTCGCCGGGGCGAAGGTGCTGGACGACGGAGTGCCGAAGAAGGACCGCAGTTCCTGGTTCCGCTTCGTCCCGCCGCTCACCCTGCAGTTCACCCTCCTCAAGCCGGACCGGCTGCTGGCCCGCCTCGCCCCGCTCGTGGCGGCCGCCGCGCACCGCGGGGCCGCCGTCGCCGCCTCGGCCGTCACGATCGGCGGCCTGCTCGCCCTGGCCTTCCAAGTGGCCGACCTCCAGGGCGCGTTGGGGCGCCCCTTCGCACCCCTGCTCTACCTCTGCGTGATCGGCGCGGTGCTCGCCACCACCGCCGTCCACGAGATCGGCCACGGCGCGGTCCTCACGTACTACGGCGGACGGCCGACCCGGATGGGCATGATGCTCTTCTACATGTCGCCGGCCTTCTTCTGCGACGTGTCCGACGGCTGGCGGCTGCCGCGCAAGGAGCAGCGGGTGCGCGTCGCCCTCGCCGGCATCGCCACCCAGACCGTCATCGCCGGGGCCGCCGCCCTCGCCACCCTCTTCATGGGCGCCTCGGCGGCGCGCGACGGGGTCCTCGTGTACGCCGTCGTCACCTACCTCTCCGGCGTCCTCAACCTCCTGCCGTTCGTGAAACTGGACGGCTACATCGCGCTGATGAGCCACCTGGACATCCCGCATCTGCGCGACCGGGCGATGACCGACGCCCGCAGATGGCTGGCCCGGCTGCTGGCCGGCGGCACCGGCTACTGCCGCGAACTGCCCGGCGTGCGCTGGGCGGTCCCCTTCGGCCTGCTCTGCATGACCTTCCCGCTCTACATCGTGGCGGGCGCGATCACCCTCTGGTCGGACAGCCTCCAGCGCCTCGGCGCCCTGGGCGCGCTCCTCGTCCTGTGCGGCATCGGCTACTTCCTCCACCACCTGGCGCGAGGCGTACTCCGCTTCGCCCGTGAGGCCCGGACAGCGGGCGGCCGCCCCTGGCGCCTCGGCGCGGTGCTCACCCTCGCCGCGGCCGCCCTCGCCGTACTCGGGCAGCTGGTCCAGGTCCCGTACACCGTCAACGGCGGCTACACCACGGCCGAGGACGGCCGCGTCACGCTGCTCCTGCCCCGGTCCACCGACCGTGCGCTGATCACCTCCGGCGCCCCGGTACGCCTCTACCGCGCCGGCATCGCGACCCGCACCCGGACCGGCGCCGCGACGGTCGCCGTCGACGGGGCGGACGGCAAGGACGCCATGGCCCCGCTGTCGGCGCTGATCCCGGTCCGCAGCGACGCCCTGCCGACCCCGGCCCTCGGCCTTCCGCTGGACCTGCGCGGCGGGCGTGACCGTGCCCCCGCCGACCCCTCGGGCGCGGCCCAGCTGGACGCGGGCAGCCGCCCGGGCTGGGAGTGGCTCTACACCAAGTACGTCGCACCGGCCTGGCGCTGGTAGCCCAGAGCCCTCACAGGAAGAACGACCATGGATCTCCGGTACGTGACCTACTGCCAGGCGGGCAACGCGTTCTACGAGGACCCGGCCACCGCCACCGCCACCACCGAGCCCGCCGACGCGGTGGCGGAAGCCCCCGCCGGCTGGACCCGCACCGTCAACGGCGACTGGGTGGTCTTGACCCCGCCGCACACCGAACTTCCCGGCCAGGGCTGGAAGATCCACGTCTCGGCGACCCGGGACAACGCCGGCCGTGTCCTCGACGCCGTACGCGCCTACTGCGTACGCGAGCGCCTCACCTTCAAGTACATCCGCGGCGCCGAGGTCCTGAACCGGCGCAACAGCAAGTACGGCGACCGCGGCGCGAGCGGCAAGTTCATCACCGTCTACCCGCTGGACGAGCGCCGGCTGGAGCGGGTGCTCGTCGACCTGGACGCGGAGGTCGGCGGCGAGCCGGGCCCGTACATCCTCAGCGACCTGCGCTGGCGCTCCGGCCCGCTCTACGTCCGCTACGGCGGCTTCGTCGCCCGCCTCGGCCGGGACGCGAAGGGCGACCCGGTGCACTGCATCGAGGACCCGGACGGCCGCCTCGTCCCCGACGTACGCGGCCCCGGCTTCCGGCCGCCCGCGTGGGTGACGCTGCCGGACTGCCTTGCCGAGTCGCTGGCGGCCCGTAACGCGAGCACGATGGGCGACTTCCCGTTCCGCGCGGTCAGGGCGCTGCACTTCTCCAACGGCGGCGGCGTCTACGAGGCCCGGGACCTGCGCCAGGGCTCCGGTACCGAAGCCACCGTGCTCCTCAAGGAGGCCCGCCCGCTGGCCGGCCTCGACGAGGAGGGCGAGGACGCGGTGACCCGGCTGGAGCGCGAGCGCTGGGCGTTGGAGCGGCTGGCGGGACTGGACTGCGTGCCGCCGCTGATCGACTACCGCAAGGGGCGCGAACACTACTTCCTGGCACGGGAGTTCGTGCCGGGCGCCTCGCTCCACACCCGCATCCACGACTCCAACCCGCTGCTGAACCCGGATGCCGACGCCTCCCCCGAGTCGTTCACGGCGTACACCTCCTGGGCCCTGTCCGTCCTCGACCAGATCGACGCGGGCGTGCGGGCCATGCACGACCGGGGCGTGGTCTTCGGCGATCTGCACCCCAACAACGTCATGGTCCGGCCGGACGACTCGATCGCCTTCATCGACCTGGAGACGGCGACCCCGGTCGACGCCATGGCCTCCCAGTCGATCGGCGCACCCGGCTTCCGCGCCCCGGCCGGCTACACGGGCCCGGCGGTCGACCGCTACGCCCTCGGCTGCCTCCGCCTCGCGGTGTTCCTGCCGCTGACGGTGGTGCTGAACTGGGGCCCGGAGAAGACGGAGCAGCTGATCACCCTGGTGACGGAGAACTTCCCGGTGCCGCCGGACTTCGCGGAGCGGGTGGTGGCGGATCTGACGGCCGCCCACGACACCGCCGAGGAAGAGGAAACAGGGACCGCCGCGAGCCCGGAGACCGCCGCGAACGCGGAGACCGCCACGAGCCCGGAGACCGCCGCGAGCCCGAAGACCGCCGCGAACGCCGCCGCCTCGGCCCCCGTCTGGCCCGAGACCCTCACCCCCGCCGGCTGGCCGTCCCTGCGGGCCTCACTCGCGGCGGGAATCCTGGCCACCGCGACCCCGGACCGCGAGGACCGCCTCTTCCCCGGCGACATCGCCCAGTTCACCACCCCGGGCGGCGGCCTCGCCCTCGCCCACGGAGCCGCCGGGGTCCTGTGGGCCCTGGGCGGCGCCGGTACGGAGATCCCGGCCGCGCACACCGACTGGCTGACCGAAGGCGTACGCCGCTGGACCGAACCCCGCCCCGGCTTCTACGACGGCCTGCACGGCATCGCGTACGCCCTCGACGCCCTGGGCCGCACGGCCGAGGCACACGAGGTCCTGGACCGCGCCCTCGCCCTGCCGCTGGACGACGTGGACGGCTCCCTCTTCGCCGGCCTCCCCGGCATCGGCCTCTCCCTGCTCCACTTCGGCCACCTCGACGCGGCCGAACGCCTGGCGGAACTGGTGGCGGACCGCACCCCCGGCGGCTACGCGGCCCGCCCCCGACCGGGCCTGCTCCACGGCGCGACGGGCGCGGCGCTGTTCCTGCTGCGGCTCTACGAGAGGACGGGCGACCCGAAACTGCTGCACACGGCGGTGGAGGGGCTGCGCCACGACCTCGCCGAGCTGTCGACCGGGCCGGGCATCAGCCGGATGCCGTACCTGGCGGTGGGCGGCGCGGGAACGGCGATGGTCCTGAGTGACATACTGCCGCACCTGCCCTCCCCGGACCCGGCCCTGCACGACGCCCTCCCCCTCCTCCACTCCTCGCTGGCCTCCCCCTACCAGGCCCAGGCGGGCCTGTTCCAGGGCCGGGCGGGAGCGACGCTGGCCCTGCGCCGACTGCAGGACAGAACGCCGAAGCCGGAGACCGAGGCCGCGGTGCACCGTCACCTCACGGCCTTCGGCTGGCACGCCATCCCCTACGCGGGCCACCCCGCCTTCCTCGGCGACCAGACCCTGCGCCTCTCCACCGACCTCGCCACCGGCACGGCAGGCGTCCTGTTCGCCCTCGACGACGCACTCGGCTCGGGCGAAGGCCTGCCGTTCCTCTCATGACGGACCACCGCGTAGTCCTGATCGAACCCCGCCCCACCGAGAGGGCCGGCGCCCCGGAACTGGCCGCCGTGCGGTTCCTGGCCCTGCTCCCCGAGGACTGGCACTACGAACCGCACATCAAGGGCACCCACTTCACCGTCCGCCTCGGCCGCCCCGCACGACCGACCCCGACGCCCGACCTGAGCCACACCCTGAACCGCATCTTCACCGACCCGTCCCTCCAGGCCTGGCACTGGACGGACATCACCCACCTCGACTGAGACGAAAACCGGGACGGACAACGTCGAAGGGCCCGGTGAGAGCGATGGCGGAGGATACGAGATTGAGGTGACGGACGGCGCTGGACGGGGGTGAATGAGACCAGAACCGAGAACAGCGCGCCGGGTCATACCTGCTTGACGACGATGATGTCCGGGAGGAGCTTCTCCAGCTCGCCCACGTCCGAGGTGAAGACGGTGACCTGGCCCTTCCGCTGGCGTGCGATGACAGCGAGCACGGCGTCGATCGCGTACCAGTGGCCGTGCAGCTTGGCGTCAGCCAGAAGGCGCCGGGCCTGGCGGGCCTCGTCCTTACCGATGTCGGCGACCTTGAGCCGGGAGAGCCCCCAGTCCCAGCGCTGCTCGGTGGTTCTGCCGTCGTACGCCTCCACCAGCGTCATGGGCGACGTGACCACTTCGGCCTCGCCTCGTGCTGCGAGATCGAGCCAGGCGATCATCTTCCGGTCGCCACGCACGGCCAGGGACAGGGGCTTCGACTGTGCGAGCCTCCGGCAGCCGAGTGAACCCGAGCGCAAGGCGACTGTCGCAGTGGCTGGGCGAGCCAATGCCCCTCCGAAAGGTGGCAGATCTCCTTGGGGTCGACCCGGCGAAGGCGTGCGGACTGGTGAGAGCGGGCCGCTTCCCCTGCTGTGTCACGAAGCAGAAGGGGAGGTACGCAGTCCTTCCCGCCGATGTGTTGGTGGCCATCGGAGGGCAGGCCGCGCGAACGTCCCACCCTCCGGGGCCCCCGACAGCGCGATGGTGACGTCCAACAGGAACGTCTTCCAAATGTTCGTCTGGGGGTTCTGGGGTGTGCGGGGGCGTTCTGACCTGCGGGGAAGCGGTGACCGGTGAG
Source organism: Streptomyces sp. NPDC002324 (assembly GCF_053593335.1). NCBI lineage: Bacteria > Bacillati > Actinomycetota > Actinomycetes > Kitasatosporales > Streptomycetaceae > Streptomyces > Streptomyces sp. NPDC002324. The sequence continues at coordinate 19,055 of NZ_JBSFCF010000013.1, read as the reverse complement.
CCTCGTGAACGGTGGCGTACGCCGGTGAATGCAACCAGAACTGCAACCACGGAAGGGGGAGCAGCGTGAGTGTGTCCAGCTTCTGCTCGTGGTTCCTGGTCAGCGGGGAATCGCTTCCTTACTCCCTGTTCTGCGACCAGGCCGCGGTGAGCGCGGTGACCGGGTCGGTGTCGGCTGGTGCCGCGGGCCACCATTCGCCGTCGTCGTCCTGGAGGTAGGGGTACCAGCGGGCGTCGGGGCCCAGACGCAGCTGGATGCCGTGGTGGGTGAGGGTGAGGCGGTTGCGCCAGGTGCTGAGGTGTGTGGGGGAGTCGGTCATCTCGGCGAGGGCCGCGTCCAGGGCGGTGCGGGTGGCCTTCATCACCGTCGGGTCGGGGGCGTAGGGGTGTTCGGCGACGGTGATGCCCGTGGGGCCGCCGTGGCGCCAGGCGCGGGTGAGGCGTGCGAAGACAGTGGGTTTGGTGCCGGTGTTCTGGATCAGGTGGTGGAACCACTCGGGTCCGGGGTTGCTCGCGGCGATGCGGACGGCGTCCTGGTGCTGGGTCAGGTACAGGTCGGCGGTGTCGCCCGCGAGGAGCCGGGCGGCGCGCGCGGTGGCATCGGCCATGAGGCGTTCCAGGTCCGCGGCGGCCAGGCCGGTGCCGGGTGGCGGGGCGACGGGCAGTGCTGTGGTGTGGGCGGCGGGTTCCGGGAGTTCGGGCAGTTCGGGGGGCTCTTCGGCCCAGCGGGCGTACGCGGCGGCGGCCGGGATGCCGGCCGGTGCCGGTGGGGCGGCGGTCTCCTGTGCCGCCGTACGGAGTGCGCGCAGCTGGGCGAAGACCTCCTCGCGACCGCGGCCGCGCAGCGTGAAGAGCACGAACGGGTCGGTGTCGATGGTGGCGGCGATGGCGTAGCAGAGCGCGGCGGCGTGCTTGCAGGGGTATCCCCAGTCGGGGCAGGAGCACTCCGGATCGAGCTCGGTGGGCAGGGGGAGCAGTGGGACGCCTGCGTGCCGGGCGTCGTCCACGAGTTCGGCGGGCATCTCGTCGTCGAGAAGTGCTGCGAGATGTCCGGCGCGGGCCGCGATCGTGTCGAGCAGGGTGTCCCACTGAGGGTCGGTGAGGACGGGCAGGTGGACCGAGGAGCGGTACGGGCGCGGGCGGCTGCCCTGGACAGCGGCATTGACCTTGCCCGGAGCGACGGTGACCGGGCCGACCATGCCCTTGCGGGCGTAGGTGCGTCCGCGCGAGAGCCGTCCGGCGTCCAGGGTGGAGTCCTCCAGGGCGGCCACCCATGCCTGGCCCCACCAGGTCGCGGCGAAGGCTGGCTTGCCGCGGGCGGGCGCACGGCGCGGGCCGGGGACAGCGGGGCTCATGACTGCCTCCCCAGGGCGACGAGTTCGGCGAGGTCGGCATCGGACAGTTCGGTCAGGGCTGCCTCGCCGGAGCCGACGACGGCGTCGGCGAGGGCGCGCTTGGCTTCGAGCAGCTTCGCTACCTTGTCCTCCACGGTTCCCTCCGCGAGGAGCTTGTGTACCTGGACGGGTTTGTCCTGGCCGATGCGGTAGGCGCGGTCGGTGGCCTGGTCCTCGACGGCCGGGTTCCACCAGCGGTCGTAGTGCACGACGTGGGTGGCGCGGGTGAGGTTGAGTCCGGTGCCCGCCGCCTTCAACGACAGCAGGAACACCGGCACTTCACCGCGCTGGAAGCGGTCCACCATCTCCTCGCGCCGTGCGACGGGGGTGGCACCGTGCAGGAAGAGAGTGGGGACGCCGCGCTCGGCGAGATGCTTCTCCAGCAGAGCCGCCATCTGTTTGTACTGCGTGAAGACCAGCACGGATTCGCCTTCGGCGGTGATGGTGTCGAGAAGTTCGTCGAGCAGATCGAGCTTGCCGGAGCGGCCCCGCAATGAAGTGGACTGGCGCAGGCTGTGCTTTTTCACATACAGGGGCTCTTTCAAATACTGGGCGGGGTGGTTGCAGATCTGCTTCAGCGCGGTGAGCAGCTTGAGTACCAGACCGCGTCGGGCGATGCCCTCCGATTCCGCGATCTTCGCCATGGTCTCGCGGACCACAGCCTCGTACAGGCTGGTCTGCTCGGCCGTCAGCGGGACGACGTGGTCGGTCTCGGTCTTGGGCGGCAGTTCGGGTGCGATGCCGGGGTCGGACTTCTTGCGGCGCAACAGAAAGGGACGTACGAGACGGGACAGGCGCTCGGCTGCCTCGGGATTCTCGCCTGTCTCGATGGCGCGGGCATGCCGGTCACGGAAGGTGGTGAGTGAGCCGAGGAGCCCGGGGGTGGTCCAGTCGAGCAGTGCCCACAGCTCGGAGAGGTTGTTCTCCACGGGGGTGCCGGTGAGAGCGACGCGGGCGCGGGCGGCCAGGGCGCGCAGTTCGCGGGCGGTGACGGCGTAGGGGTTCTTGACGTGCTGGGCCTCGTCGGCGGCCACCAGAGACCAGGTTGTCTCGGCAAGCACTTCGCGGTCGCGGCGCAGCACCCCGTAGGTGACCAGGACGATCTCGTCGCCGGCCAAATCCTTGAGATGGCGGTCGCCGCCGTGGAAACGGCGTACGGGGGTGAGCGGTGCGAATCTGGCGGCCTCGCGCTGCCAGTTGCCGAGCAGGGAGGCCGGGCAGACGACAAGGGTGGGGCCCGCGGTGGTGGGGTCGCTCTGGCGGTGCAGGTGCAGCGCGAGCAAGGTGATGGTCTTGCCCAGGCCCATGTCGTCGGCGAGGCAGCCGCCGAGGCCGAGTGCGCACATCTCGGCCAGCCAGGCCAGGCCCCGCTTCTGGTACTCGCGCAACGTGGCCTTGAGGGCGGCGGGCTGGGGCACGGGGGTGCGGGACTCGGGGTCGCGGATACGAGCGACCAAGTCTCCGAGCGCACCGACCGCCGCACAGGGGACCCGGTCACCGTCTCGCTCGGCCTCGCCGGTCAGCGCGGCGCTCAACGCCTCCATGGGGGTGAGCGGTTCCATCCGGCGGCGCTTGGCACGGGCCACCAGCTTCGGGTCGGCGACCACCCACTGGTCACGAAGCCGGACGAGCGGACGGCGTGACTCCGCGAGAGCATCCATCTCGGCCTCGGTGAGCGGCTCGCCGCCAAGGGAGACCTGCCAGCGGAAGTCGAGGAGGGCCTCGGTGTCCAGCAGGCCGCCCGCGGCGGAACCGGGGGCGGTGCGCTGCCCGATCTCCGCGGTCGCGGTGAGCGCCTTGACCAGGTCGCGCGGCCAGTGCACGTCGACACCGGCCGCACGCAGTGCGTTCGTGGCGTCCCCAAGGAGATCGAAGGCTTCGTCGTCGGTCAACCGGAGCTGATCGGGAGCGGCATCGCCCAGCAGCCTCCGCAGCGGGGGCCAGGCGCGGGCGCCGCGGCGCAGGGCGAGAAGGGTCTCGGTCTCGGCGCGTGGGCCGAGCAGCCGCTCCACTTCGGCCGGCTCGCTCCACAGGCGTGCGGCCTCGATGACGAGCGCCGGGTCCGCCGCGGTGTGCAGTTGCAGGACGGCCCGGAACTGCCGTCGGCGTCCTTCGGGTACGTCGACGCGCAGGGAGACACTGACCTCGGCGGTGAGCGCCGCCTGGGTTTCCTCGGCCCATTCACGCAAGGCGGGCACGGCGCGGGTCTCGCGCCAGGCGTACGGCAGCGCTCCCATGGCGAGCGGTGCGGCCGGAGTACGGACCAGATCATCGGCGACCGCGTCGCAGAACTGGCGTACCAGCGCAGCCGGTTCGGCGATCCGTACCGGGGCAGGGCCAGGCTCGGGCAGGCAGTGGGCGTGTGGCGGGAAGGCGGCGGCCAGGGCGTCCAGCGTCTGGCGCTGGGCGGCGGTGAAAGGACCCGCCTGCCAGGTGTCGTAACCGGCGGGGGTGACGGCCGGGTGGAGGCGGCCGTCGGCGAGCAGCCGCAGTGCGAAGCGAGTGGCGGCCTGCCAGGCGGCGCCGGAGGGATGTGTCGGCTCCGCATCGGCCAGGGCGGAGACAGCGACGGCGACAGGCAGCGCGTAACCCTCGACCCTGCGCCGCCTGACCGAGCGGCCGTGCGGCAGGACCAGCTCCACCGCCTCCGTCTCCAGGCCGGTGGGCGCCATACCGTCTCCGGCCGCTGCCCCGGTCGGCTTCCACAGCAGCAGCCGCCCGAGGCGGGCGGGCTCACCGGGCAGGAACACCGCCGCCCAGCCGGCGCCGAGCAGCTCCCTCACGAAGGCGGATGTTTCCTGCCGGGCCGGCGGCGGTGCGCTCCTCGCGCCCGTACTCGGCCTCGGCTCTCGTACGACGACTCGTGCCACTCTCTTCCGCCCTGTCGCTAGCCAGGCCCTCCCCTGGGCCGCTCACTACCGAACCCCACCAGGCAACGTCACACACTGGCAACCGCGGGCCTCGGCTTGACCGCTGGCGACGGCGCCACGGCGGATATACCGCTGCTGAGCACACCGATCCTCAACCGCACGGTGCAGCGCTACGGTGAGGCCATGAGCACCTGGGCCCTAGCCGCACTGGAGGCGTTGATCGAAGAGGCCACCATCGACGCCTACGGCGAGGATGAGCAGCTCACCGGCTTCTTCACGATGATCGAGGAGAGCCTTGCCGTGCCCTTCACCACGACTGTTCTCGGCGTCGATCTGACCGAGGACGGACGCGTGGTCGCACGCTGCGCCCGGGGGGCGGTCCGACAGGGCATCGGAATTCTGGACCTGCCGCTGCCGGAACCCGCCCCCGAAGGCTGGAAATGGGTCGAGGCATACCGCTACGGGGCCCGCTGAACCGGCGCGCCGTACAACTGGCCGGCTGAGCCCCTGCTCGAACGGACAGTCGCCCCGACTGCCGCTGACCGGACCGACGGCGGGAACAGACAGCACGTATCGCGCATACCGCAGTATGCTTGCGACTATGGCTGACACCACGCGCATCACGGTGACACTCCCCGCCGAGCAGGTGGCGGAGCTGAAGAAGATCACGGACAACATCTCCGGCTACGTCGCCGAAGCGGTCGCCAGGCAGATCCGGCACCAGCTCCTGGGGGCCGACCTGCGCAGCCACACAGACGAGCACGGGGCCTTCAGTGAGGAAGAGCTGGCCGAGGCGCGGGCTCGCATCTTCGGTACGACGTCGGCCGCAGGCGGCGCGAGCGCCGCGTGAGCGGGCACATCGAGACCGTCGTCCTGGACAGCGAGGGGCTGTCGGCCTGGATGGTGCAGGACCGGAAGGTTCTGGCGATGTTCCAGGTGTTCCACGACATGGGAGCGGACCTTGTCGTCAGCGCCAACACCGTCGTGGAGGTGAGCCACGCCAGGGTGAACCTGCCCCGACTGCAAGGGGCGCTCGCCAGGGTCAAGGTGGAGCCGATCACGGAGGCAGCGGCCAAGGCGGCGGCCCAACTGCTCAAGGGCGCCGGTCTGCACGGCCACAAGTACGCGATCGACGCCACCGTCGCGGAAGCGGCCCTGCGCCAGCCTGGCCCGGTCGCCATCCTCACGTCGGATGTCGATGACCTGGCGCGGCTGTGCGGTAGCAAGGTCCGGATGATCGGGCTATGACCGCGACATCGTCCCGGGACCATGGACGGATCCGCGTGGATCCGCCGAGACCAGAGTCGCCGCAGGCCAACCCGTGATGGGTGAACAAGGCATCGACGGACGCGGGGGCATGACCGCGTTCGGTGTCAAAGCTCCTCAGGGCGCAACGCCTGCCGGCGGCTCAGGGTGGCGACTGCCTCTTCGTCTACGCCGTTGCGGACGGCCAACTCATCGTGTGGGTCCTGACGGCCGGTAGGCGTCGTGACGTATCCCGTCAGATGGTGTGGCTCCTCGCAGTCTGCGCCGATCGCCCCGTAGGACGTGAGCGTGCGCCGTTCCTGCTTGCAGAAATCTCATAAACATCGCTTATAAATGCAACCGAAACTGCAACCAAGGCATGCCGAAGAGCTGGACCACAATGAGTGGTCCAGCTCTTCGTTTCGCCTGGTCAGGCGGCTGCGGAGGATACGAGATTCGAACTCGTGAGGGGTTGCCCCCAACACGCTTTCCAAATGTTCGTCTGGGGGTTCGGCAACGCTCGGGGGCGTTCTGACCTGCGACGGAGCGGTTCGCCGGGAAGGCGGTGGACGGCGCCGGACGGGGGTGAATGCAACCCGAACTGCAACCAGAGGTGCAGCTGTTCTGCCTGGTCAAGGAGGTTTCCGGTGTCGTTGGTGTGGAGCAGACCGGCTGCCCGCGTCCGTCTGTATCGGCGCCATCGAGATCACGGCGTCCCGGAGCGCGGCGAGGTGGACGGACGGTGTGCCGGTGGCGACGGTGGTGAGGTCGGCGCCGGAGCGGGCGGCTCTGGTGGTCGCCGGCAGCAGGTGCTGACAAGCCGCGGCCAGGGCTTCGCCGTCGTCGGCCGGCACGGCGGCACCCGATGCGGGACAGGGCGCCGCGGGCGATGACTCCGAGCAGTTCGGCTTCGCGGGACACCGGGACGGAGTGCCCGCCGGCCCCGGGCCGGCGGGCACTCCGGGTCTTCGGGAGCGGTGGCGTCTCAGCGCCGGCATTCACCCGACCTGTTCGCACGGTCGTGCTTGTAGAACTTGAACACCGGCTGCCCGTTGCGGAGCACGTCGGACGTGCCGTCGTAGTAGTAGTTGCGGTCCACGATGTCTCGCTGGGTGCCGTAGATGCCCCACTTGTCGTGGCCCTTCTTCTCGGTCCCGTCGTACCAGTTGTACTCGTCGATCCAGAAGTGCGGGTTGACGCGGACCACGCGCTTGATGGGCGCCGCGGTGAGCCACGCGGTCCGGCCGGGCGGAACGTCTATGCTGACGGAACGGCCCCAGCCGACGGTCTTGGCGTAGGACCACGAGTACGAGAACTCGGCACCGAGGCCGACCCCGAACATCTTGCTGACGTTGGGGCTGCCGCTCAGGCTGCCGTTCACCGTCTTCGTGGTGGTCGTCGTCGTGCTGTAGGACTGGTCGACCCGCTCGGTGAGATTGCCCCCCTGTGAGCAGTTGGTGGCCACGTCGGAGAACGCGGTCTGTCTCCCCTCGTACGTCCAGGAGGACGACGCCGGGTAGAAGCAGTGGCCCTTGATCTCACGCCAGCCCGAGTTCATGGCGTAGCGGTTTCCCGCCTTGCTGCCGCCGATGTACTGCCAGACCGGAGTCTTCCCCACGCTTCCACGGCTTCTGTCGAGCAGCTGCTTGGTGTTGACGTTGTAGTACCAGACGCTCTGGCCGCTCCGGTTGGAGCCGTCCTGGCACATGTTCGGGAGCAGCCAGTCGTGTGCGCCGTTGACGTCCGTCGACGCCATCGCGGCCGGGGCGGAGCCGAGGGTCAGGCCGCCGATCGCCATGGCGAAGGCGGCGCCGGTCAGGAGGCATTTCTTGATGGTGGGCATGTTCCTACGTCCTTGCGCGTGGGATGCGAGACCACACGGGTGTGCCGGGCGGTCGTCGGCCGTGAGGTCGACCGCGAGCAGTCTTTGCCGACGCGCGTTGGTGACCAACCCGATCCAAAGGGCGAAACAACTCTCCCCGTTCGATATCCCCGTTCGATGGAGGCGCCCGGCCTCAGTGGCCGCACACCTTGCGGTACGGCGCCTCAGGCACGTACGTGCGCCATTGGGCGGGTGTCAGGTCGGCGTCGCCGGTGCGGGCGCAGATCCAGGTGACGGCCCGGGCGGGGTCGATGGTGTGGCTCTGGAGCGGGACGTGGGTGCCGGCCGCGTGGATGGCGGTGCTGTCGGGGCTGAAGGCGAGGGACGTGACGGCGTCGCCGGGGGTGGTCAGCGGGCCGCCGAGGGGCTGTTGCGTGGCGATGTCCCACAGTTGGAGCGTGCCGGCGTCGCCGCCGACGGCCAGGGTGCGGCCGTCGGGACTGATGGCGAGGGCGCTGACCGCCTCGGCGGTGTCGCCGGGCGTGGTGGGGAAGACGTTGCGCAGTACGCCCACGCGGTGTTTCAGGTCGCCGTCCCACAGGGTGACCCGCCCGGTCCGGTCGCCCGCCGCGAGCCGGGAGCCGTCGGGAGCGAAGGCGAGGGCGCCGAGTTCGTCGCCCTGGACGAGGCTGTGGGCGATGGGGGCGGCTCCCCGCGCGGGCGTGGTCGGGAGTTCGGGGGACGTGCCGGAGGACAGGCGCACCGAGCGGTCGGCGGCGACGAGGAGCCGTCCGTCGGGGCGGACGGCCAGCCCGGGGCCGGCCGCGTCCGGGTACACGGCGGTTTGCCGGTGCCGTGCGGTGTCCCACATTTCGTCGCTCAGTCCGCCGATGCCGGGTGTGCGCGTGGCGTACAGGGCGTGACCGCCGGGGCCCAGGGCGAGTGTGACGACCGCTCCGTCGGACTGCGGCGTCGTCAGGTCCAGTGTGGTGCGTGCGCGGCCGCGCGCCACGTCCCAGAGAACGAACCGCTGGGGCGCGACCAGACGGCCGGGTGCGGAGACGCCGTAGGCGAAGGTGCCGCCGTCGGGGCTGAAGGCCATCAGTGGCGTGGTGTCCTGCGCGACGACCGGCTGCTCGGGGTCGCGCGAGACGGGCAGGGGCAGGGGTACCGGCGCCGGCGTCCGCAGTACGCGCCCGTCGCGAAGGTCGCGCAGTTGGAAGCGGTAGCCGGTGTTCCCGGTGCGTTCGGCGGTGGCGAGCATGCGCCCGTCCGGGCTGAGCAGCGCCGCGTCCAGGGGGTGTTCGCGCCATGCGGGGCTGACGGCGCCCGCGAGGTCCAGCGTGTGGACGGTGCCGCCTTCGAGGTAGCGCAGCAGCGGCCGGTCGGGGTCCCAGGCGAGCCCGCCGTAGGGGTGCTCGTTGAGCAGAGGGTGGCGGAAGACCGGGGCGGGGTCGTCGGTCGTGGACGAGGTGAGGCGCCACGCCCTGATCTCGCCGCCGTCGGCGGTCGCCAGGAACCTCCCGTCCGCGCTGAAGGCGAGAGCGTCCACTCCAGGGTCCGGGAGGTCGGCGATCCGGCGCCCGGACGCGGCGTCCCAGACGTGGACGCCGCCGGGCAGGGCCACGGCGAACCGGTCGGCGGCGTCGCCCGGGCCGCCGAACACCAGCGTCGAGTGGTCGTCGTCGCAGAGGGCGCCCGCGTCCTCCCAGGCGCCGGGCAGGGTGCGGTGGCGGGCGGTGTCCCAGACCTGCGGTGCGCGGCCGGCGGGGCAGACGGCCATCAGGCGGCCGTCGGTGCTCGGCGCCACGTTCGCGCGGCCGGTCACCCGGGTCTCGAACAGCGGTGTGCCGTCGGCGGCCGAGTGCAGCCGCACCAGGTCGTCGTCCGGACCGCTCACCGCGTAGCTGCGGCCGTCGGTGCCGAAGTCCACGGCGGCGTCGACCGGGAGGGCCGGCCCGGTCCACCGCCCGGCGGAGCTGTCCCACAGCCGTAGGTCGTCGTCCCCCGCGATCGCGAGCAGCCGCCCGTCGGGGCCGGCTCCGACGAGCATTCCGTCGGGCAGCCGGTCCGATGTGAGCGGGCGGTGCGTGGTCACGTCCCAGGTGCGCCAGGTGTCGCGGTCCGTGCTGAGCAGCGTGCGGCCGGAGCGGGTGAGGAAGCGGGCGGGGTCGCTGCCGGGCGTCGGGTCGGTGAAGACGTCCGTTTCGGACTGGGCGAGGGCGCCGAGCAGGGCGCGGCGGGTCTCCGGCGACTCGGCGACGCGCCAGGCGGCGACGCCGAGCAGCTGGGCGGTGCGCGGGTCGGTGGTGCGCAGGGATTCGGCGACCTCCGCGACGCGGCGGGCCGCCGCGTCGGTACGACGCCGCTGGTTGTCGTGGTGCTCCGCCCAGGCGGCCAGGCCTGCCACCAGGGCCACGGCCAGGACGGCCGAGAGGGTGGCCAGCAGGGCCCGGGACCGCCGCGCGGCGCGGGCGGCGGCGCGGAGTTCCGCCTCGCGGCCGTCCAGGCCGGCGGTGAGGAAGGCCCGCTCCGTCGCGGTGAGCATGCTGTCGTCGTCCGTGAACAGCTCCTCCGCGCGCGCCAGCCGGGTGCCCCGGTACAGGGCGCCGGAGTCGCGGTCGTGCTCCAGCCAGGCGCGGGTGGCCTCGGCGAGGCGGCGGTGGTGGCGCAGCCGTTCGCGGTCCTCCTCGATCCAGCCGTGCAGCCGCGGCCAGCAGGTGATCAGCGCCTCGTGGGCGAGCTGGACGCCGTCCTCGTCGGCGGTCAGCAGCCGGGCGCGGGTCAACCGGTCCACGACCACCGGTACGTCGGAGGCGGCCCACTCCTCCATTTCGGCCCGGGTGAGCGGGCGCCGAGTGTCGGGGGTGCCCTGGCCCGGCTCGACCATCCGCAGCAGCAGATGCCGGGCGGTGCGGGCCTGCTCCGGTGACAACTGCCCGTACACCTCCTCCGCGGTCGCCGCGATCGCGCCGCGAACCCCACCTGCCGCCTGGTACCCGGCGAGGGTGAGCATCCGGCCCCGGCGCCGCCGCCATGTCTCCAGCAGGGCGTGCGAGAGCATCGGCAGGCCGCCGGGCTCGTCGAGCACCTCCTCGACGAGCCGCGCGGTCAGCTCCCGCTCGACGAGCAGGCCGACCGCCTGGGCGGGTTTGACGACCGCCTCACGCAGCTCCTCCGCCCTCATCGGACCGACCAGCAGGGACGCGCGGCTCAGCGAGTCCGCCAGCTCCCGGTGCTCGGCGCAGCGGGCGTAGAAGTCAGCGCGTACGGCGATCACCACCCGCACACGGCTGCCCGGGTCCCGGGCGGCGAGCAGCAGGTCGATGAACCGGCCGCGCTCCTCCCGGTCCCGGCAGAGGGTGAAGACCTCCTCGAACTGGTCCACCACCACCCAGCTGTCCGGCTCGTCCTCGGCCGGGGCGAGCAGATGGCCGTACGTGGTGGCGGGCCGTGGGCCCGGGGTGAGGATGCGCAGCACCGCCGGGCCACCCTGCTCCGCGATCTTCTCCCGCATCCGGGGGAGCAGCCCGGCCCGCAGCAGCGAGGACTTGCCGCTGCCGGACGGCCCGAACACGACCGCGAACCGTTGGCCGCACACCAGCTCCCGCAACTCCTCCGCCAGCTGGTCCCGGCCGAAGAACAGGTCGCGGTCGTCCGGTTCGAAACGGGACAGCCCCCGGTACGGCGGCGCCGTGTCCCCGGCGTCGTCGAGCGCCTCCCCCGCGGCCTCGGCCTCGGCCCGCTTCCAGCGCAGCTCCCACTCGCCGGGGTCGCCCCCGCAGGCGCGCGCATACCCCTGGACCACGGCGAGCGACGGCAGCCGTGTCCCGGACGCGGCCTTGGACAACGCCGCCGCCGAGAACCCCGCCGCGTCGGCCATGGTCCGGTACGAGGGGCTGCCGGCGGCCCGGCGCAGCTCCCGCAGCTCATGGGCGAGGCGTGGCACGGGGCCGGCCGCAGGATCCAGCGGTCTCTCGGGACGCGCCACGGTTCTCCTCACTTCCGTCCGGATGCCGCAGAGCGATGAAAAGGCATTCGTAAGGCGGCTAAACATATTCTCCTGGCGCTCCGGAGGCACCGGTTTCCATCGGGATGTGGCATTGATGACAGCCGCGCAGCCGGCCCGCGAATCAACCCGGCGGTGTCGCGCGCAATTGATTCCCCTGCTGGGAGGGGGTGAGCAACAACGTGTGCGCTGTCAGCCTCGGTCACGTCAGCCCGGGCCCCCGGCCCCCGGACCTGGCCCCGACAGCCTCCGGCCGCCTGACATCAGGCACACCGAGTCATCTGGAGAACAGCGCATGACCGCCACCGACATCACGGCGCTCCCCGAACAGGGGGTGCCTCAGCCACCGCCTCCACCCCGGCGCCGCGCCCGCGAGGCCACCGTCGTATCGATCGTGACCACGATCGTGCTGTCGATCTTCGCCACCTTGCTCGGCCCGCTGGGCGGGCTGCAGAGCGCGAGCGCCGCAGACGGCCAGACGCCGATCTTCAGGCTGGACGGCGCCACCGCCACGCGCGCCAACTACCGCGCCTTCCTCGATCAATTCCGCGACAACGTGGCGTATCACGGGCAGGTGAACGGCAGGCGCCTGACCGATGAGGTCCAGGGCACGAGACTCACCGTCGAGCACACCAACCCCGCGGCTTCGGGTTTCACCGAAGCCGTCATCATCACCGAGGACAGCCACGAGGTGCGCCTCCGTTTCCGGGTGAGCGACATGTACCTCGTGGGCTGGTTCGATCGCGACGGCCGCTACAACTACGTCGGTCCCGAGAACGAATCGCAGGTCCCGGCGGAACCTCGCCTCGGCCCTGACGGACGGCCGCTCGTAGCTCGGCAGCTGCACGGGTCGCCGAGCTACGTCAACCTGCAGACCCAGGGGAACGTGTCCCGCTACACCCTGAAGTACGGGCGGGTGGAGACCGAGAACCACGCCATGAGCCTGTGGAACGCCGACGGTACCGAGGCCAGTCGACAGCGCGCGGCCGCGGCGGCGCTGTACTTCGCCCAGTTCATCTCCGAGGCCACCCGTCTCCGTGACACCGGCGAATGGCTCGCAGAGCGAGCGTTCGGCGAGGACGACTGGGAGTCGTACAACATGCACACGACCATCGACCGCCGCCTCGTCGACATGCAGAACGAGTGGGGCACGATCAGCAATCACTTCGCCGCCGCCCAGGCCAACCCGGACGGCTTCGACCCCTCCGAGAACCTCCTGACCGTATGGACCGTGAATTCCCGCGGGGATCTGGTCGAGCAGACGCTTCGCTGGGCGTACCAGTTCGCGAGCGTGTTGTACGTCGCCAACGGCTACGCCGGCTACAGCAAGCCCAGGAGGCAGCTCACCACGGACCGCACGTTCATCGTGGCGCGCGACGGCTCCGGTGACTACAGGACCATCCAGTCCGCGATCAACGCCGTCCCCGCGGACGGGGTCGCCCACACCATCGTCATCGACAAGGGCATCTACCGCGAGGCCATCACCGTCCCGAGCAACAAGACCCACCTGACCATCAAGGGCGCCACGGGGGTCGACTGGGATGTGTACATCTACAACGACAGGGCCCATGGGACGCGCCGGCCCGACGGCAGCCTGTACGGCACCGAGGGCAGTGCCACGGCCACCTTCAAGGCACGCGACCTGACCGTCCAGGACCTCACGATCGCCAACACGTTCAATGCCAAGGCACACCCGGAGATCGGCCCGTTCGAGACCCAGGCCGTCGCGGTGGCCGCCAAAGGTGACCGGCAGGTGTTCGACAACGTCACGATCAAGGGCCGCCAGGACACCCTGCTGGTCAAGGGGAACGCACCCACGGACCAGGCCCGGCAGTACTTCTACAACTGCTACATCACGGGCACGGTGGACTTCATCTTCGGCAACGCCACCGCGGTGATCGACCGGTCCGAGATCAAGGTGGACGACTGGCCCGGCGGCACGTTGCTTGCGCCGAACACCGACCGCAGGAAGAAGTACGGGATCCTCATCACCGGCAGCCAGGTGGGTTCCAGTGGTGTGCCGAACGATTCGTACTACCTCGGCCGGCCGTGGCACAACTCGCCGGACGCCTGGCCCCAGGCGGTGGTCCGTGACACCCGTCTGGACTACATGATCAAGGAAACGCAGCCCTGGACCGACATGGTGTCCGACTACCACTGGTGGCAGGCCCGGTTCCGGGAGTACAACAACAGAGATGAGGGAGCCGGCGTCGGCACAAACGCACCGAAGCTGACCGACGCCGAGGCCGCGGACTACACCGCACAGAAGTACCTGGCGGGCACCGACGGCTGGAACCCGGTCCGCTGACCGCGGCCGAGACGACAGGCACACCGCCCACCGGCAGCCCCCCGCCCCCGCGGCGAGGTGAACCACGGCGGGGCCGGGACAGCACAAGTGTCCCGGCCCCGCCGCTGGGCTGGACATGGCCGATCGCGGTACGTGTCCAGGAGCCCGGCTTCTGCTCACGCCAGGCGCTGAACAGCTCCTCGGGGCCGTACGCCGTCCGAAGCCCGGAACAGCCGGCACCGTTGCGGGAGACCGCCACGACAGGGACGGGCTCGTCGGTGATCGCCGCGCGGTGCTTCCGCAGCGCGGCCAGATCGTGGTTGTCGAACGCGGAGTTCTCCAGCCATCTGACCGAGCCGAGAAAGAACACCTGCTTGGCCATCGGCCGCCGGTCGGCGCCCACAAGATCGATCTCGACATCGTTGCTGCGGGTCCAGTACCCGCAGGTGGCCGAAGTGGCGAGAAGGAGCCCGTCCGGCAGTGGGGTCCTTGCCGCGCGAGGCGCTCTGGACGAGGGCGGCGAGACAGGCCGGACCGCCTGTCTCGTCGAGCTTTTTGCGCTTGACCAGTTCTGTGGCGACGGTCATCGGGTCGGCCGGTTCGGAGCGGGCGTACAGGTCACAGATGACCGCCGAGCTGGTCGAACACGGGCTGGTCCGCCCTTGTTCGTGCCGCCCGAGCCGATCCGGCAGCCGCGCGACCTGACCCGCTGTCGCACCGACGTGGTGCGCGAACGCGCCCGGCAGGCCCAGCGGCTGCAGAACCTGCTGGAGGACTGCGGGATCAAGCTGACCTCGGTGGTCTCCGACTACCCGGGTGTCTCGGGCCGACGTGATGCTTGAGGCTCTCATCGACGGCGAGCGCGACCCGAAGGTGCTTGTCCAGGCGGCGCCCAATCTCAGGACACCACGCGAGACGCTGATCAGGCGCTGACTGGCTACTTCACCGACCATCACGCCTTCCTCGCGCGCACCATGCCGGACGGGATCGACGAGGCCACCGCGATGGAAGAGCGCCTCAGTAAGCGGATCGAGGAACACATCCGCCCCTACCGGCGGCACGTCCAGCTGCTGGCGAACGTCCCCGGGGTGAGCGCGCACACCGCCGAGGTGATCCTCGCCGAGATCGGCGCGGACATCACTCGTTTCCCCTCGGCCGGCCACCTCGCCTCCTGGGCCGGAGTCTGTCCGGGCACGTCGAAGGGCCCCATCGTGAATGGTGGGGCCCTTCGACATCGTGCCCGGTGAGGCACTGGCGGAGGATACGAGATTCGAACTCGTGAGGGGTTGCCCCCAACACGCTTTCCAACTGTCCGCATGGCCGGACGGAGACGTACGTGGGGGTTCACGCGGCAGGTCACACGGGGTGGGCGTACTGCGGTGAACGGTGGCGTCCGGCAGCGCACTGGACAAAGACCAGGACAACGGGGGGCGCTGAACATGGCAGGACCAACCGGGGGTTGGGGACTACCTGGACCACGCCAAGGTGGCGCCATGGCCCGATGGCGCTGCCCTACCAGTATGGACAAATGTCAGCGACCGCAGGACAAGTCGGGTTAGATGCGGTAGAGCAGACGAGATACTTCATTCTGAGAGGAGAAGGGAATATACATGGGGGTTTCCTATGGTTTGGCGAGGTTCACATTGGTGGATGGGGCGGTGGTGGAGCCGCCCCTGAATGGCATGACTGTGCTCACGGGGCCGAACAACAGTGGCAAGTCTGTATTGTTGAGAGAGTTGTTCTATTTGATGCGCTCGTTTCCGGGCACTCTTCAGCCCCGTCGGTGGGTAGAGAGTATTAAGGTCCATAAGACAGGATCTGGTGACGAATTCATTTCCTGGCTTCGTGAGCAAGGGCATCAGTTTCGATATCAACCACAGGCTCAGCGCACCGTACTTCGGGGCCCAACTGAAGACTCAATTGAATCCACAACCGCAGCATCGGAGTGGGAGCGCTCCAGCTTCCCTCGGATTTCACAGCTGTTGATCAATGGGCAATGGACGGAACATCGCCTGGGGGACCAGACCAGCTCGCTCGTTTGGGACCAATCCGAACCGCCAAATCACCCCACTCAATACATGTGGGAATCCAAGGAAGCTCATTCTAGATTCTCGAATCTTTTTGAGCAGGCTTTCGGCCTGCCTGTCGCAATCAACCGCTACATCCCGAGAATCGAACTTCAGATCGGCTCAACTGGAATGCCGGACACGCCACCGCCGGCTCCTCCAGAGTTGCGGGAAGCTTATAGCGTGCTTCCGTATTTGCGCGATCAAGGCGATGGAATGAAAGCTTTTGGAAATATCTTGCTTCATTCTTTGGTCACTCCCGCTCCGGTTATCGTTATTGATGAACCAGAAGCATTCCTTCACCCGCCACAGGCGCGCCTACTCGGACGCTATCTTGCATTGCATACGCCCTCTCCCTGTCAAGTGATTGTTGCTACACATAGTGCAGATTTCCTGAACGGGGTAATCGAGGGAAATTCCGTGCGTGAATCTGGGCCGCCTCGACCGCTGACGATGGTTCGCATTTCTCGAATCGGAGACACCGTCGACGCCCGCACCCTTGCAGCGGATTCGGTGAGTGACATTCTAGGGTCGCCCTTGCTCCGTTACTCAAACATCATTTCTGGTCTATTTCACGACGGCGTGATTCTCTGTGAGGCCGAGGGTGATTGCCATTTTTACGCCGCCACCCTTGATGTTGTCAGAGGGCGTGGCAGGCACGAGAACCTTGCTTTCCTGCATGTGAACGGCAAGGCGCGACTTAGCGATGCCGCTCACAAGCTGCGCACGTGCGGTATTCCTACGGCTATCATCGCTGACTTTGATGTACTTAATGACGCAACCAAGATCAAGCAGATGTTGAGCCATCTGGGTGGCCGCTGGGAAGACGTTCAGAGCGATTTGCAAATACTCCAAGCGCACGCTAGATCGTCCGTTATCGCCACTCCGGCCAACGAACTGCGGAAAGCGATTAGTAAAATCATCGGGAATCCGAGCGGTAAGGCCACTCTCAGTCAGTATCAGGTCGACGAAATTACCAGCGCTTTGAAAACCGCCAACGGCTGGAAGACGCTTAAGGCAAGTGGCCTCACCGACTCTCCGGTGAGGCGTACAATGCTACGCGTCGCCTGCTCGACTATTTTGCCGGACTCGGAGTTTTCATTGCGCCTGTCGGAGAGCTTGAGTGTTGGGTGCGGACCGTCTCTCCGGTAAACAAGAGCGTCTGGCTATCACGGGTATTCGACGAAGGGCACCATAGAACGCCGATTGCAGAACTGTCCATGTTCATGAACAGTGTCACGTCTTTCCTAACTGAAAAGGCCCACAATCGGTGAAGCGTCTGCCGCCGTTTGGTTACCAGCGGCAGAAGGCTACCGCTGCATCATCACCCGACTTGTAGCGCGGCCAACGCCGTCCCGTAGGGTCTGTGGCTTCCGCTTTTCGAACGGCGTTAATCAGTTCTTGCGGCCCTCCGATCCGAAGCATTGTAAAGACTTCCGACCAGGTCGCCATGGCGTATTCCGTTACGAGGCGCGACGCCCCATCAGACATGACAGCAGCCGCGCGTACCTCTTTGGCCGGGGTGCTTCCGACCAAGGCGTGTTCCGCTGCTTCCGGACCGGCAGCCGCCACCCAATATCCGGTCGGTGTGTTTCGGATCTGCCGCTGCGCAGTTACCAAGCGGCGGAGAGCCTCTTTGTGGTCTGCCGTGTGCGTCTCGTACTGCTCGACCTCGGACCTCAGCTCGGGAAGTACTTCGTCCACGCGTAGGTCCGTGATCACAGTAAAGCCCTGCCCCCTTCGAGAGCGATCGGTGAGTCCGCCAAGACCAGGTGATCGAGATGCCCACCCCGTTGCCGGAGGACCGCGACTGTTGCCGAGGGTGTTCCAGGATTACGCAGGTCGCATTCGGGGTGCAGTGCCGCCACCCGTTCGAGGGCGCTCGCCAAGCCAGCTGTGAGCGAAGTGCTCGGCTCTGCCAACTCGGCGACAAGCTCACTGCCGAGGTGAGCCACATACCACGGAACGCCATGGCGGCATCCTGTGTCCAGCCCCGCTGTGCTGAGCCCGTCCAGCGAATCCGCGATCTACTTCGGGAAAGACGAGCGTTGGCACGCCCGTGTACCGATGGGCTACAAGGACAACGGGGAGCCCTACCGCCGACACCTCACGCGCAAGACGCGCGAGGACCTGGTCGAGGAAGTCAAGAAGCTGGAGAAGCAGCGCGACGCGGGTTCAGCGCAACAGCCCGGCAAGGCGTGGACGGTTGAGAAGTGGCTTCAGCACTGGGTCGAGAACATCGCCAAGCCGACCGTCAGCGAGAACACGTACGACGGGTACGAGGTCGCCGTTCGCGTTCACCTCGTGCCCGGTATCGGGAAGCACCGCCTTGACCGCTTGCAGCCTGAGCACCTGGAGAGCCTGTACCGCCGTATGCAGGCCAACGGGGCGCGCAAGGCCGGTACGGCTCACCAGGCTCACCGCACCGCCCGAACCGCGCTGGGGGAGGCTGTACGGCGTGGCTATGCGGCCAAGAACGCTGCCGCGTTGGCCAAGCCGCCCCGGATGGAAGAGGACGAATCAGAGGTTGAGCCTTACTCCGTGGAAGAGGTTCAGTGCCTGCTGCTCGAAGCCAACAAGCGCCGGAACACGGCCCGCTGGATGCTGGCGCTGGCGCTCGGATTGCGGCAGGGCGAAACGCTCGGACTGCGCTGGTCTGACGTCGACCTGGACAACGAGTACCTGAAGCTGCGCCGGAACCGTCTGCGCCCCCGGTACGAGCACGGATGCCCGGAAGCCTCACCGTGCGGCCGGAAGGCGGGGTACTGCCCGGCCAAGGTGCAGGTGCGGCGCGAGACCAAGAACACCAAGTCCCGCGCCGGCCGCCGCGCCGTGCCCCTGCCGGGCTCCCTGGTCGCCATGCTCCGTGCCCACGCCGAGACGCAAGAGCGCGAGCGTAAGGCGGCCGGCGACCTGTGGACCGAGTCGGACTACGTGTTCGCGAAGCCCCTGGGTGGCCCCTTGAGCCCGAACACGGACTACCACGACTGGAAGCGCCTGCTCGAAGACGCGGGGGTCCGGAACGCCCGGCTGCACGACGCCCGGCACACGGCCGCCACCGTGCTCATGCTGCTCGGTGTCCCGGCACGCGTCATTGATCAGATCATGGGGTGGGAGCCGGGCACGTCCGACAGCATGCGAGCGAGGTACCTGCATGTGCCGGACGCCATGCTCAAGGACGTCGCCCGGAAGATCGCCGAAGCCATCTGGGGAGCCCCGGAAACACCCGCTGTGGACAAAAACCAGGACAACGAGGGCTGAGAACCGTCGAAGGGCCCCACCGCGAACGGTGGGGCCCTTCGACATCGTGCCCGGTGAGGCACTGGCGGAGGATACGAGATTCGAACTCGTGAGGGGTTGCCC